>JABBAI010000001.1:31171-39889 GCA_018608045.1 Octadecabacter sp.
CGCGGGACTGAGCGCAGAGGACATTGCAGCCGCAATCGTCCCGACAGTTCAGCCGCGTGTGCAATTGGGTGGGGGCAATTCCTTGCTTAGTGATCGCGATACGGGCGTCACAATTCGCAGGCCCGGTGCGGACACGGCCGAAGCTGAAACGGAGTCTGCCGCGCCAGACACCACGACAAACGCGCTTCAGGCGTATTCCGCAGACAGTGGTGACACGGGGGGCAAACCCCTCCTTTCAATCGTGTTGATTGATGACGGGTCCATGTCTGCCGCCGCCGCAGCGCTTGCGGGATTGCCGTTTTCCGTCACCATTGCGATTGATCCCGCATTGCCCAATGCAGCAGATCTGATGACATCTTACTGTGCCGACGGGTTTGAAGTTGCGGTGATGGCAAAGCTGCCCGAGGGGGCGGTGCCATCTAATGTTGAAATCACGTTCGAGAGCGTTTTTGCCAGCCTGCCCGAAACCATAGCGGTCCTAGATATCGGTGCGGGTGGATTGCAGTCGGATCGCGCCGTGACGGAACAGGCAATGGATATTCTTGCGGCGCAAGGTCGTGGATTCATCACCGCAAGCCAAGGATTAAACATGGCTGGGCGCGCCGCCGAGCAGGCTGGTGTGCCATCTGTGGTGGTGTTTCGTGATCTAGACGTGGACAATCAGGATGCATGCGTCGTGCGCCGCTTTGTCGATCAGGCGGCATTTCGGGCACGTCAGGAAAGTGGTGTCGTTCTCGTCGGGCGCGTGCGCCCTGATACGATTTCCGCTCTCATCTTGTGGGGCACGGCAAATCAGGATGATCAAGTCGCGGTTGTGCCTGTCAGCGCGGTTTTTTTGGCACAAGAATAACGCGTCAGCGTTTGGTCACATGACCCATGAGACCACCGTTTAACGTATAACTGCGATCCCCGTGCCAGCCATGTGCCGTGCATATTTCGGCAATATCTGCGCTGCTGACATGGGTCGTGGACGTTGGGGCGGCTGTTGTCGTGATCATCACATGATCCAGATCGGCAGATGCTGATTGAAGCCAGTTTTCAAACTGCTGGACAGTATCGATTTTGATCCGTTTCAGATTGGGAATGGTCACGGTATGATCCTCTTATGAATTGCCCGACCTGAACATCGCAGCATCTGCCGCCGCGCGCCGGATCGCGCCTGATTTATGCACGGTTTCCATATACTCGGCCTCGGGATCGCTGTCATACACAACGCCACCACCTGCTTGGATATAAAGCTGATCACCCTTTAGAACGGCGGTGCGCAGGGCGATGCACATATCCATGTCGCCGTTCGCGCTGAAATATCCGCAACCGCCGCCGTACAGGCCGCGTTTTTCGGGTTCAAGTTCATCTATAATTTCCATCGCGCGCACTTTTGGCGCACCCGACACGGTGCCCGCTGGCATGCCCGCAAAGAAAGCCGACAGCGCATCTTCGCCATCCGCCAATTCGCCAACCACATTGGACACGATGTGCATGACGTGGCTGTAGCGTTCCACGATGAATTGTTCCGTCGGGCGCACAGTACCAATTTTGCTGACCTTGCCCGTATCGTTGCGCCCCAGATCCAGAAGCATCAGATGTTCGGCCAGCTCTTTCTTGTCGGCCATCAGATCGGCCTCATTGGCGTTGTCTTCTTCGACAGTTTCTCCGCGCGGGCGTGTTCCTGCGATGGGGCGAATGGTCACTTCTGATCCAAACACACGCACCAGAATTTCGGGGGATGCGCCGATGACTTGGTAATCGCCATAATTGAAATAGAACATAAAGGGTGACGGGTTCGTGCGGCGCAACGAACGGTACAATGCGAAGGGTGGTTCAGAAAACGTTTGCGTCCAGCGTTGCGACGGAACACATTGGAAAATGTCACCCGCACGGATGTAATCCTTCGCCTTTTCAACCGCTTCCATATAGCCGGACTTGGTGAAGTTGCTGACGGGATCGGCGGGGGCGTCGCCATCCCCAAGGGTGCGTTGCGCCATGGGAACAGGCATTTCCAGACTGCGCTGCGCATCCATGACACGTTCTGCAGCCTGTGCGTAGGCGGCTTTGGCGCTTAGCCCTGATGTGGCGTAGGCGGGGGCGACCAAGATCACCTCACCTTTGACACCGTCCAGCACGGCTACAACGGAAGGGCGCAACATCACTGCGTCTGGCAAACCAAGGGGATCGGGGTTCACATCTGGCAGATGTTCGACCAACCGGATCATGTCGTAGCCAAGATAGCCAAACAGCCCAGCACTTGCCGCGGGCAGATCATCGGGGAGGTCGATTTTAGACTCCGCGATCAGCGCGCGCAGATTGGCGAGGGGATCGCCAGATTGATCCTCAAACGCGCCGTCATCAAAACGGGCGGTGCGGTTGATGCGGCTTGTGGTTCCGTGACAATCCCAAATCAGATCAGGTTTCATGCCGACGATAGAATAGCGCCCGCGAATTTCTCCGCCCGTCACCGATTCCAGCAAGAACGCATGTTTGCCCGCACCCGTCAGCTTGAGCATCAGCGACACAGGCGTGTCGAGGTCAGCGGTCAGACGCGTATAGACGATCTGGTTGTGGCCTGCGTCATAAGCCGTACGAAAGGTATCGAAATCGGGCGTCATTGCGGGCCTCTGGGTTTACCGGAAGTTGGTGTGAACGGCGTTGATCGCCGCATCGTTGATCGACACATCTGTGCGCAATTGCACGGTACGGGTGTAAAGCTCATAGATGTCCTGCGCGATGCTTTCGCCGGCGGATTCAGCAATCGCGGCGCTTTCGGCGGCGAAGACCTCGTCTTCAGGGTCGGCGCCCGTGACGGCATCCAAACGCACGATGATCGCATCTGCGCCGTTTGGCAGGACCATCATATTACCGACCTCCATGTTGAACACTTCGGTCAGAAAATTGGTTGGGGCACCATTCACAAACCCGCGCCGTGTGAGGCCGTTTTCCTGCACAGCGTCCAGTCCAAGGAACCCGAAGTCCTGCACACCTTCATTGAGGCGCGCCCGCTTTGCTTCGGCTTCCGCGATCACGGCAGCGGCGGATTCTTGTGCCACCCATCCGGCAACAACATCATCGCGGATATCGTCAAGTGGGATCAGGGCAGGGGCGCGAACGTCAACGATTTCGACAGCAAACAAACCGCCATCATCAAGGCTTTCGAGTTCGGCGAAATCGGCGACGTCTTGGGCGGCGACCACGTCACGGAAGGCGGCATAGGCCGCGATTCCGTTTGATACATCCTGCGTCCAGTCAAGTTCACCCAAAACCATGTCGGTTTGTTCGGCTACGTCCGACAGCTGTGCGCCGCCCGCCAAAAGGTTCGTGATCGGATCAATCTGGTCTTCGATCAGACGAATGGCGCGCTGTGACGCTTGGTCTGCGCGCAGCTCTTCTTCGGCTTCTTCAAATGTGACGTTACGCGCAGCCAGAACGGCATTCACACGGTACAGGGCAGGGCCAAGATCTGATGCGAAGGGCCCCGTGACGCCACCGGTTTCAAGGGCAAAGATAGCCTCACCTGCGTCGCCCATCTGGGCTTGGGTGACATCGCCACCATCCACATCATCAAGCGTCAGGCCACGATCCAGCACCAATTCAGGGAACGATGTTTCATCTGCAGTGATCGCATCAAGTGCGGCTTGTGCGGCCGCATCGTCAGAAAACACAAGGCGTTCGATCAAGCGGCGTTCGGCCTGAACATATTCTTCAATGCCCGCATCATATTCTTCGCGCAGCTCGTTTTCGTCCACTGGCATATCGTCTTGGATCATATCAGGTGTCAGCCAAACGTAGCGCACTTTGCGGGTCTCAAGGCTGGTGTAGGCGTCCGGGTTCGCGTCGTAGTGCGCCTGCAAATCGTCTGTCGATGGTTCTGGCAAAACGATTTCAACGTCGTTCGCTGTCAGGGGGGCCCATGTGAATGTACGGCCTTCACGGGTAAATTGCGCAACGGCGGCGCCGTAGGTGACCGGATCTGGAATGCCTGTGAACACGGCCCCTTGGACTAAGGCACGCGAAGCCCCTTCGCGCAGGCTCGTTTCGTAGTCGCGCACGCTCAACCCGCTGGTGGACAGCGCTTGGCGGTAAGTTTCGCGATCAAATGTTCCGTCGATACCGCGAAAGGCGGGCGTGGCCAAAACCTGTTGGCTGATCACAGCGTCCCCCACGGACAGCCCCAAAACCGATGCTTCGTTGTCCAGCGCACGTTCTGCAACCGCCGCTTGAAGCGCGCGGATCGGGAGGCCCAAGGCGTCGGCTTCGGGGAAGGACAACTGACGGCCTTCTTGTGCGCTGCGGATGCGGATAAGTGTTTGTAATTCTTGATAATACGCTTGGGTAGACAAAGGCTTTTCACCTACCGTCCCGACAGATCGGATGGTCCCTGACAGCCCACCAGCGCCGAACCCCAAAAGGCCCACAAACAGCAGACCAAGAATGATCCAAACAAAGAAGTTTTTCGTCTTGCCTTTGGCCATCGTCACAGCACCCTTATCCGTCGGTTTTCACCTGTCTAGGCAGGTCATGGGCGGCGTGCAAGCGGATGTCGCCCCTTAGCGCGCGGTGTAGGCCACCAGACGGTCAAACAATGCCGTGATCCCGTCGCGATCCACGTTAGCAAAGGCCACGCGAAGATGCTGCTGACCTTGGCCGTCTGGCATAAAAAACGTCCCCGGCAAGGTCAAAACGCCCACCTTTTTGACTAAATCCTGCGCGAGCGCGTCAGAGCGCATATCAAACGGATGTCGAAGGTACGCGAAATAGGCGCCGCACCCCTCAAGCCTCCAGCCTTTGGCGGCCAGACGGGGAAATTGTTCTTCGATTGCCGCGCGTCGGTCAAGGATTTCGCGCCGTTCACCCGCCAGCCAGTCGCCCAGATTGCGCATCCCCCAAAGGGCCGCGTGTTGGCCAAGCTGGTTGGGGCAAATGGTGACCGTATCGAGGAATTTTTCCACTTCGATCAGACGTGGCGTACTTGCAACCATCGCACCCACCCGGTGACCCGTGAGCCTGTATGCCTTAGAGAAGGAATACAGCTGTATCAGCGTGTCACCCCAATCGGGATCGGTGAACAGATCGTGCGGCGCACCTGTCCGGCTGTCAAAGTCGCGGTACGTTTCATCAATGACGAGTGCAATATTGTGGCCTTGCGCCAGATCATAAAAGGCGCGCACCGTCGCGGCGGGATATTCGACACCGCCGGGATTGTTGGGGGTCACCAGCACAATAGCGCGGGTTTTGTCCGTGATCAGAGCAGCGGCCTCTGAAACGCAGGGGATCAAACCGTCGCTCGGGGTCAGCGGTACTGTCGTAACCCCCGCCATATCAAGCCACATGCGGTGGTTGAAATAGTAGGGTACGGGCAGAATAACTTCATCACCCTCGGCGCAGAGCATTGAAATCGCGGCGGTAAATGCCTGATTGCACCCTGACGTTATCGCAACGTTTTCGGGTGTGATTGTGCCGCCATAGCTGTTTGACCACTGCGCCGCGACCTCGGCCCGCAGATCGGGCAATCCTAGTACAGGGCCATAAAGATGGGTGTCGTCATCCTCCACGATCATCTTTGCCATGGCGTGACGCATCGCCAAAGGTGGCGGATCAACGGGCGCCGCTTGGCTGACATTGATCAGCGGCATATCGGTAAAATCCACGCCGTCCAGCCAGCGCCGCGCCTCCATCACGGGGGGCGAAAAGGTGGTTGCTGTGCGCGGGGTCGCGTTCATCAGTCTTTGCCGCGGTAGGGTTCGACGTATTGCAGCGCCATGTCCCATGGAAAGAAGATCCACGTGTCTTGCGATACGCCGGTGATGAAGGTGTCGACCATTGGTTCGCCTTCAGGCTTGGCATATACGGTCGCAAAATGCGCATTTGGATAAAGGCTGCGCACCAGTTCAAGGGTTTTACCGGAATCAACCAGATCGTCGATCACCAAAATGCCAGTGCCGTCGCCCATTATGGCGTTATCTGGCGCCTTGAGAACTTTTGCTTCACGGCGTTCTGTCGCCGCACCTCCACCGGAATGATAAGACACCACCGAAATCGTATCGACAGTGCGCACATCAAGTTCGCGCGCCACGATCATTGCGGGGGCCATGCCGCCACGCGTAATCGCAACAACGGCTTTCCACGCACCATCATCGGGCCCTTTGCCATCCAGACGCCACGCCAGCGCGCGGCTGTCACGGTGGATTTGATCCCAAGAGATGTGGAAGCCTTTTTCGTGGGGCAGGCGGCTTTCGTCTTTGGCAGTCATAGGTCAGGTCTCCATTTGGCGGTCGAGAAGCAGGCGCAGGCCAAGCCCACCCATAACAGTGGCCGCAATACGGTCTAGGGTTGTTTTCGCGTTCAGATACCGCGTGCGCACCACCATAGTCGAGAGCAGAACAGCCAAAGCCGGCTGGACAATCACCTCAACCGCGAGGTGGTTAAGTAAACTGATGGTCTTTTCGCCAAGCGACAAAGTGGGCGGGAAAATCGCAACAATCACGGCACTTGCGAACAGGATGGATTTTGGATTGCTCAGGTTCACGAGGATGCCGCCAATAAAGTGTTTGTGGCTGGCCACTTGCGGGGCTGCGTCAAGGGGGGTATTTGCTCCGCGCAATGTGCTGATCGCGATATAGATCAGATACGCGCCGCCCGTGGTTTTCATGGCGATCTGCGCCCATGGGGAAACATCAAAGAACACCTGAAGGCCAAGCAACGCGGCGAGGGTCCATGCCGCTGCCATCACCGCAAGGCCAAGGGCCGCCATAATACCAGCGCGCCGCCCATGGGCCATGGACGTGCGCGTCAGATACAAAAGGGCAGGACCAGGTGCCGCAATTGCGGCCAGCAACGTCAGATTAAACGCGGCGATGTGGGTCCATTCCATGACCGGTTAGTCCTTGTTCGGGGACATATCCGGCGCATCGACCGCCTTCATACCAACGACGTGATACCCAGCATCAACATGGTGCGTTTCACCCGTCACACCGGACGACAAATCGGACAGAAGGTACAACGCAGACCCGCCGACTTCGTCAATCGTGACGTTCTTGCGCAGCGGTGAATTATATTCGTTCCATTTCAGAATGTAGCGGAAATCACCAATACCTGATGCGGCCAGCGTTTTGATCGGTCCCGCAGAAATCGCATTTACGCGAATACCGTCCTTGCCGAGGTCTTCTGCCATATACCGAACAGAGGCTTCCAAAGCCGCCTTAGCCACGCCCATGACGTTATAATGGGGCATGATGCGTTCGGCGCCATAATATGTCAGCGTGATCGCGGATCCGCCTTTGTTCATCATCTTTTCTGCGCGCTGCATCACCGATGTAAACGAATAGACCGAGATATCCATCGTCATCGTGAAGTTGTCGCGCGATGTATCAACGTAACGACCGCGAAGTTCATTTTTATCAGAAAACCCAATGGCGTGGACCACGAAGTCAATGTTGTCCCAACGCTCTTTCAAGCCGTCAAACAGCGCGTCGATTGAGGCTTCGTCTGATACATCACACGGAAGTACGATATCTGACCCCAAGGATGCCGCGAGCGGACTTACGCGTTTTTTCAGCGCATCGCCTTGATACGAGAACGCCAGTTCGGCGCCCGCATCGCCCAAAGCCTTGGCGATACCCCACGCGATGGATTTATCGTTGGCGAGGCCCATAATTAGACCGCGTTTTCCCTGCATCAAATTAGATGACATATCATTCCCTCATGTCCCGCCTCGCGCGTTGGCGGGCTATTATAGGATTGGTGTAGGCGATAGGCGCGCACGCTTCAAGACACTGGGCGCGCCTGACGCCCCTTGACCGATCCGTGCTGCGGGTCACCTATGGCGTAACTGATTAGATGAAGGACAGCGAAATGGCGGACAGAACAGGTAAATTTGCAGGCGATGACCCGTTTGTCTTGGCAAAGGCATGGCTGGCAGAAGCCGAAGCATCAGAACCAAATGACCCAAACGCGATCGCGCTTTCGACGGTTGACGCCGACGGGCTGCCGAATGTGCGTATGGTTCTTCTCAAGGATATTGAGGACGACGCCTTCGTTTTTTACACCAACTACGACAGCCAGAAGGGCCAAGAGATTGCCGCGTCTGGCAAGGTGGCCTTCGTAATGCACTGGAAATCCTTGCACCGCCAAATTCGTGTGCGAGGAACGGTTAAGCGCGAAGACGGGCAGGTGGCGGATGACTATTACAAGTCACGCAGCCTCAAGAGCCGCTTGGGTGCGTGGGCGTCCAAGCAGTCGCAGCCGTTGTCATCACGCGGCGCACTTGTGGCAGAGGTCGCCAAGATTACGGCGACCAAAGGCACGAACCCGGATCGCCCCCCGTTTTGGGGTGGTTTTCGAATCTCTCCCGTTGAAATTGAATTTTGGGCAGATGGCGACTTCAGGTTGCATGATCGGTTCCGTTGGTCGCGGAATGCGCGTGGAACCCCTTGGAATATTGACCGTCTGAACCCCTAATTTTTTACGCTGCGTGAAATCGGACGTTCGGGAATGCTTGTGTTCCGTGGCGTACCAGTCCAAAACTATTCTTGACTGGGATATGTCTTGCGCGCCTGTTGGGACGTGCAAGTGAGGACAATTAGATGCAAGATACTGATATTGAGGGATACGTCATGGACGGCCGCGTGAAGTGGTTTGATCCGGGCAAAGGGTTTGGTTTCATAGTCGCGACCGACGGTGGGCCCGATATTTTGTTGCACGCCAATGTCTTGCGGAATTTTGGTC
>JABBAI010000003.1 GCA_018608045.1 Octadecabacter sp.
AATCGAACCACCGACACGAGGATTTTCAATCCACTGCTCTACCCCTGAGCTACCCAGGCACGGGAAGGGGCGAACCCCTTGGGTGAGGGCGTTTTAGGCGCGGTGTTCGAGACTGTCCAGAGCCTTATTGCAATTCCTCAAAATGATCTTGCCGGATCAGGACGGACGCGGCAGATCTGGGTCGTCCTCACCCTCGCTCGACGCCTTTTCAAGCTCTTGGTCCAGCTCGTCAAAATCATCCTCATTTTGGGATGCAATCGCATAGCTGCCGCCCAGCCACTTGGCCAGATCAAGGTCCGCGCAACGCTTGGAACAAAACGGGCGATAGGCCGCGTCGGTATCTTTTGCACACATCGGGCACGCCATCACAGCACCTCGGATGGGATGGGCAGCCTTTCGCGTTTGCGCTGCAATTCAAAATGCCCAAGCGGGGTCCAGCCGACCAATGCCGTGTCGATCCCGTCTGTCTTAAATGCAGACCGCAGGGCGGCCTCAATCTGTTTGCGGTGCGCTTTGGACATTGGCGCGAGGTCGATCACGATCTGCCCGCCAAGCCCGCGAAGCCGCAAGCTGCGTGGCAGCGCCTTACACGCCGCCAAATTCGCCTTAAGCGTGGACGCAGGCGACGTATCCCCGCCTGTGTTCACATCCACCGCCACAAGCGCGCGGGTGGGTTCGACATACATGAACGCAAGCCCGCCTAACGAAACGCGCGGTTGCGCAAGCGTCACCATCTGATCAAGGACGCCATGGTCCTCAAACCCGCCCGCATCTGTCACGACAGCGGCCGGTTCGACCCATTCACGCCACGCAAGCCCATGGGGGCCGTCGCCATCCGTCAGCGCCTCGGCAGGGCCGACCGTTTCAGCCATAATCGCGCTCGCCACAGCGTCCATCGCGGCGATGTCCTCGATGATGTCTTCGTCGCTGCCTGCTTCGCAGGACGAACGCAGGATAAGGCCGAACCCTTCGGAAATCTCGACCTCATGAGCGCAGGCCAAAATGCGGTCGCGCACGTCATCGTCCTTGATGGTTCGGCTGACATTGATCCCCAGCTTTCCAGGCGTCACAATTGCATAGCGGGATTTGAACAACACACGGTCGGTCACGGGAATGGCTTTGCCGTCATCGGCATACCCCGTCACCTGCACCAGAATCGCCTGACCGGGTGCAAGGCCTTTGCCCTGTCGCAAAAATGCGGTTTCACCTTCGGGAAGGCGCAAGATCATTCCGCCCTGCCCCTTTAACGGGCGATCACACACCGCGCGAAAAATCGCACCGGGGCGCGGCGCACCTTCGTCATCGATCAGCAGGTCCTGTAGTATCCCATCAACCATCAGCGCCGCGGCCTCACGGCCTGCCACGTGGTCCAGAACGATCATGCGTCCCTTCATGTCCAAATCTCCAAACCTGAGGATTGCAAAAGTGCGGCAGTTTCAGCCAACGGCAGACCGACGACAGCTGAATAAGATCCCGAAATCCAAGTGATAAACGCCGATGCAGGCCCTTGGATGGCATAACCACCCGCCTTGCCGCGCCAGTCTTGTGTGGTAATGTAGCCGGTCATCTCAGCGTCGCTCAAACGTTTCATCTTCACGTCCGTCACAACATCTTTCACCCGCACGCCGGTGGGTGTCTTAACCGCAATCGCCGTAATCACCTTGTGGCGACGCCCGGATATCAACCGCAAAAACGCCTCGGCTTCTGTCGCATCCTCGGGCTTGCCTAAAATACGGCGGCCAACCGCAACAGTGGTGTCCGCACACAGCACGATTTCATCAGCGCCACATACCGACGCCTCAGCCTTTTGGCGCGCCATGCGTTTCACATAATCACGCGGCTTTTCGGCGGGCATCGGATCTTCATTGATATCAGGCGCGCGTACAGCAAAGGGCGTCAGCCCAAGCTGCGCCAACAATTCCAAACGACGCGGGGAACCCGAACCGAGGATAAGTTTGAGGGATGGGTTAGACATCAGTTCTCTACCTGCAACGTGCGGGGCCACAGTTTGCTGCGCAAACCATTTACCCCCACGAGGCGAAACTGCGTTTCACCTTATTTAAATCGGTAATTGATCCGACCTTTGGTCAAATCATAGGGGGTCATTTCGACCTGCACCTTGTCGCCTGACAGAACGCGAATGCGGTTTTTCCGCATCTTGCCCGCCGTATGCGCGATGATCGTATGGCCGTTTTCCAGCTCGACCAGGAATGTCGCGTTAGGCAAGAGTTCTTTTACGATACCTGGAAATTCGAGCAGTTCTTCCTTGGCCATGTTCTCTCCATCAAAAAGGTCCACAAAGTGTGGACAGGGGGTAAATGCGCCGCGCAGCCGAGATTTTCAAGGGCTAAGTCAAATCAGACCCTGCGGCGCAATGTCAGACCCGTTCAAAGTTTTGTACAAAATCGACTGGCGCACCAGAATTTGTACAAAATCGTCAATTCGTCCCCGTTCCGTCGCCCCAACGAGTCTTGAGGCGTTCAACAATTTGATCACGGGCTTGGCGATAGGACACAAGACGCGCATCGCGGCTTTCACCAAGGCCGGTTGGATCAAGGATCGGCCAATATTCGACTTCAAGGTGGCTGTGGCGGGTCAATTCCTGTGCGCGGCGCTGGCTTGCGGGGGACAGGGCAACGATCAGATCGAAGGACGACAAATCATCGCCCCAATTTTCCATCTCGTCAAAGCTGCGGCTGCGGTGTCGCGACAGTTCAACCTCAAGTTCCTGGCAGACAGATATCGCGAATCCGTCGATATCAAGATCACCCTTAACACCCACAGATTGCAGGTAAACATCTGTACCAAATAGTTTTTTCGCAATCCCTTCGGCCATCGGGGATCGCACAGAATTGTGGTCACAACAAAACAGAATGGATTGTGGAAGTGTGTCCAAATCAGCCTCCGAAATGCAAAACGCAGATGAGGGTGAACAGGCGGCGCGAGGTGTCGTTGTCGACCTCTGCCTTGCCCTCAAGGCGTTCCTCCAAGATGCGCGCGCCTTCGTTGTGGATGCCACGGCGCGCCATATCGATGGTTTCAATCTGGCTGGGGGCGGCTGTTTTCACCGCATCAAAGTAGCTTTCGCAAATTTGGAAATAATCCTTCACGACTTGGCGGAATGGTCCAAGGGACAAATGAAATTCCCCTGCGGCTTCGCCTTTTTCCGTCGCGATTTCAAAGACGAGGCGCTTTTGGCGGATCGATAAACCTAAGCGATACGGACCAACGGGTGCTGCCCGCCCGTCCCGTTCTGGCAGCACAAATGAATTGTCCTCAAGCAGATCAAACATCGCAACTTTGCGTTCTTGTTCAATCTCGGGCGTTGGCGGCGGCAGCGCGCTGTCGTCCAAATCGATGTGAATAATTTTCGCCACTGCCCTAGTCCCTATTCAAGCGGTCAAGCCGCGCGCGCACGCTAAGGCCATGAGCCTCTAAACTTTCAGAAATGGCAAGACGTTCCGCACTCGGACCGATTGCGCGCAAGGCCTCAGGCGTCATTTTGGACAGCGTTGTGCGTTTCACAAAATCCATCACCGACAACCCGCTTGAGAACCGCGCAGACCGTGCGGTGGGCAACACATGGTTGGGCCCGCCGACGTAATCGCCAATCGCCTCGGGCGTCCAAGCCCCAATAAAGATCGCACCTGCGTGGGTGATTTGCGCCGCCATGCCATCAGCGTCAGCCACACAGATTTCCAAATGTTCTGGCGCAATTCTGTCCGATAATTCAACAGCTTGCGCCATGTCAGTCACTGTAATGATCGCCCCGTAATCGCGCCAGCTTGGCACTGCCACCGCGCGGCGCTCCAGCGTCTGCAAGCGCGCGTCAACGGCATCGGCCACGGCCTGCCCAAAGGCGGCGTCATCGGTGATCAAAATGCTTTGCGCACTTTCGTCGTGTTCTGCCTGTGACAGCAAATCAAGCGCGATCCAGTCGGGATCATTGTCCTTGTCAGCGATCACCAGAATCTCGGACGGGCCTGCGATCATATCGATGCCGACCTTGCCAAACACTCGCCGCTTGGCCGCCGCAACAAACGCGTTGCCCGGCCCTGTGATCTTATCGACGGGCGCGATTGTATCTGTCCCATAGGCCAAAGCTGCCACCGCCTGTGCGCCGCCGATGCGGTACACTTCATCGACACCCGCGATGCGTGCGGCCAACAAAACAAGGGGGTTTACCGCCCCATCCGGCGTCGGGACAACCATCGCCAAACGCCCGACACCCGCAACCTTTGCAGGAATCGCGTTCATCAAAACTGAAGACGGATAGGTCGCAATTCCACCCGGAACGTACAAGCCCGCCGCCGAAACCGGCGTCCAGCGCCACCCCAACTGCGCACCAACGTCGTCCGTCCAAAGCGCGTCTTCGGGCATCTGACGGCTGTGATAGGCGCGAATGCGGTCGGCTGCCAATTCAAGCGCAGCGCGATCCTCATCACTTACCTGCGCACAAAACCCGTCGATCTCCGCCTCGGAAAAGCGCAATCCGGCCGCGTCCAGTTCCAAGCGGTCAAACTTCGCCGTCAATTCAATAACAGCTGCATCACCGCGCTCGCGCACATCCGCAATGATATCAGCGACAATGGCGTCTACATCGGGGCTGTCCTCGCGCTTGGCGCCAAGCACTGCCTGAAAGGCTGCCTCGAATTCTGGATCGATCGTAGATAAAAACTGTGGCATTTCAAACTCCTGCCCCATTCAGCCAAAGGCTTAGTCAGTATGTGTCGGCTTCGCCTTGGAGGGTGCAACGTAGGGCCGCGTGACGTCTTTCAAGACCACTTCAAGCGCTTCGACCTCAACACGGATCACACCGTCCCCCGCCAACGTCAGATCAACAAACCCGCCACCGTCCGTGCCCTCAACAAACGCAATCGCCAGAACCGACAGCACCATATCGCTGTCGCGGGGATCAACGCCTCGGCTTTGGACGCGCAGGGCATCTTCGATCACCAAGACAGATTGCACACGTTCATAGTCGCGCTTGCGGGTTTCCGCCTTGTCGGCATCTTCCCAGCGAAACCGGTTCAACAACAATGCAAAACGGCGCGCGGTGCGGTCCCATTTGATCTCTGACCCCGGAAACACTGCGTCTTGAACAAGGCCGGACACCACAGCGAGGTCTTCAACGTCCAGCGCCTTTAGACGAAGCGGTTGTTCCACTCCGTCTTCAAAGGTTGCGTCGCTCATCTGCCCGCAACCCGTTCAATATCAGCGCCGACTTTGCCCAGCTTACCAGTCACATCCTCATACCCGCGATCAAGGTGATAGACGCGGTTCACTTGCGTTTCGCCCTCTGCGCGCAGACCCGCAAGGATCAACGAAACAGAGGCGCGCAAATCCGTCGCCATGACAGGCGCGCCCTTCATCCTATCAACGCCCGTGACCGTCGCCGTGCCGCCATGCACTTCGATGTCAGCCCCCATGCGGACCAATTCAGGGGCATGCATAAAACGGTTTTCGAAAATCTTTTCTTCCAGCTGGGAAGTGCCATCCGCAAAGCACAGCATCGCCATCATCTGCGCCTGAAGGTCGGTCGGGAAACCGGGGAACGGTTCCGTCGTGACATCCACAGCCTTGGGGCGATTGCCCTTTAGTTTAACCTTTAGGCCGGTTTTCGTTTCTTCAATCGACACGCCAACCGCATCAAGTTTTTCACAAAACGCACCAACCAGCGACAGACGCCCGCCAAGGCATTCGACCTCACCACCGGCAATCACGGGGGCCAGCATATAAGTGCCAAGTTCAATCCGGTCCGTCACAACGGGGTGCGTGGCACCGTGCAGGCGATCAACGCCCTGAATGGTGATGCTCGACGTGCCGTCGCCGTCAATCTGTGCGCCCATTTTGCGCAGGCAATCCGCAAGGTCCACGATCTCGGGCTCACGCGCGGCGTTGTTGATAACTGTTGTGCCCTTGGCCAAAGTCGCAGCCATCATGATGTTTTCAGTCGCCCCCACTGAGGCAAACGGAAAATCAATAACAGCGCCCTTAAGTTTCCCACCATCGGCCTTCGCGTGCAGATAGCCGTCTTTCAAATCAATCTGCGCGCCCATTTTCGCCAAACCATCGGTGTGGATATCCATGGGGCGCGCGCCAATCGCACAGCCGCCAGGCAGGGACACAATCGCGTGGCCTTCGCGCGCCAGAAGCGGGCCAAGCACAAGGTTGGATGCGCGCATTTTGCGAACGATATCATAGTCCGCCGTGGTGTTGATCGCACCGTGGCACGACATCGTTTGGACTTTGCCGTCTTGCAGCGACGTGATCTCAGCGCCCAAGGATTCCAGCAACAATGTCATGGTCTTAATGTCCGACAGGCGCGGCGTATTCGTCAGCGTCAGCGGTTCATCACTGAGCAACGTGGCAGGCATCAATGTCAGCGCGGCGTTCTTCGCACCCGCAATTTCGATCTGACCAGAGAGCGTCTTGCCGCCCCGTACTACAATGGAATCCATGCCTGTTACTCTTTCTTATCTGGGACTTTTTCGCCCGCTTGTTTTGGCGAAGCCGAACCAGCCTCACGGGACGCTTTCGCGCGCGCTTGAACCTTACGACGCCCCAAATTGGCCTTCAATGCTGCCTTAAGGCGGTCTTCACGCGTCTGGGGTGCTTTGGGGGCCGATTTATTGCTCATATGGACCTGTTACATGACACGGCAAAAACCGTCCAGTGAGGGCTTGCGGAAACACCTATTTACGTCTACTCCGCGCGACACGGTCGCTGCTGTAGCTCACTGGCAGAGCACTCCCTTGGTAAGGGAGAGGTCGAGAGTTCGATTCTCTCCAGCAGCACCATAATTACAC
>JABBAI010000059.1 GCA_018608045.1 Octadecabacter sp.
GGCCATGTACCACGCTGCGCCGAATGCAAAACTTGCGGCACCGGCTATGATGACTGCTAGATATCCCATCGAAACCTCCCTCTTCTTGCTATAATTGAGAGATTCTGACGATAGACGCGCCATCTGGCTAGGGTTTTGTGTGCCCCAGCGCACAAATGGACAGCCATTCGGCGTCAGTTACTGGCTGAACAGAGAGTCGCGAATTACGCACGAGAATCATGTCAGCCAGATGTTCGTCCATTTTGATTTGTTCGAGCGTGACAGGAATTTCGAAAGCGCGGACCGCTTTGATGTCCACGCACTCCCATCGGTCATCGTTTGTTGTACTGTCAAGATGGGCCGATGCGCAGACTTCGACTATTCCTACGACGGATTTTTCCTTTTGCGAATGATAAAAGAATCCGCGATCGCCAACAGACATTTCTCGCATGAAATTGCGGGCCTGATAGTTCCGCACGCCGTCCCATTCTTCGCCAGCGTCGCCTTTGGCCGCTTGGTCGTCCCAGCCCCAGACGGAGGGTTCGGATTTGAACAGCCAGTACCGCATCAGCCGATTACCTTTTTCCATTCCTCGATGCGCACTTTTTCAAACAGATCAGCCTTGGCATAGGGATCATTGTCCGTCCAGGCCTGTGCGTCTTCGAGGGTTTCGACGTTCATGATGATCATTGAACCGCACATCTGGCCATTTGGATCAAGAAATGGGCCAGCCATTTCAACGACACCGGTTTCAGCGATATAGGCTAGATGAGCATCGCGATTGTCGAGCCGGATCTGCAAAGCATCGGGTTTGTCACGGGTGATGAGAGCTACGCGCATGTTATTCCTTTTTGAGTGGACGTGAAAGAAGGGTGGTAAGGGCTGTTTCTGGGTCGATCTTTCCAGATGACAGGTCCGCAACAACGCGGCAAATTGGAAGGTCAAGATCGTGCTTTTGTGCAAGGTTAGACACTGAAATCGCTGTGGCTGCACCCTCAACAGTTGTGTTTTGATCAAAGGCTTGGCCCGCGCCAATGGACTGACCAAACCGATAGTTGCGCGACCCAGCTGACGTACATGTTAGGGCCAGATCACCAAAACCGGATAGTCCGGTCAGGGTTTCAGGATCCGCACCGAGCGCCCTTCCGATCCGACGCATTTCAGCAAATCCGCGTGTGATCACAGCGGCGCGCGCGCTTTCTCCAAACCCTGCGCCCATGCAAACACCACAAGCAATCGCGACTACATTTTTCAGCGCGCCGCCTAGTTCAGCGCCGACCACATCGTCGCTTAGGTAAAGGCGCAAGGTCGGTGTGGACAGGCTTGCTTGTAAATAAGGGCCTTCGATCTTGTCTTTACATGCCAGCGTCAATGCGGTCGGGAGGTGCGCGGCAATATCCGCGGCAAAACTCGGGCCTGTGAGCATTGCGGCGGTGGCGGTCGGCACGTGCGCTTCGATTTGCGCAACGGGACCGCGCAGCGTTGATTGATCAATCCCTTTGCAACATGCGACAAGACGCTTTCCATCGAGCCCTTTCGCATGCTCAGATAGCCAGTCGCCGAGTTTTTGTGCCGGAATTGCAAGAAGAACGGCATCCGCATCAAAAACAGCCGAAATATCAGAAGTGACGTTAATATTTTCAGGCAAGCTGTGACCTGGAAGGCGCAGAGTATTTTCACGGGTTTGATTCATTTTGGCAACCGCCGCATTATCGCGTGCCCAAAGCGTAACAGCGCCATTTGCGGCCAGCACAATCGCCAAACCCGTCCCGAAGGCACCCGCCCCTGCGACAACAATCTTCATGCCTTCGCCCCCTTTTTTCCGCTTCCAAGAAGGGTAGGGCTTGTTTGGTCCAGAGGCCACCTTGGGCGTGCGGACAATGACATATCATCAACCTGCCCATGTTCGAACTTGAGCAGGCCCACGAAGGCGATCATGGCTGCGTTATCGGTGCATAATGATAGCGGCGGCGCGACAAATTTAGTATCTATTTCAGCGCAAAGGGCTTCTAGCCCTGTTCTGATTGAACCGTTCGCTGCAACGCCACCAGCGACTGCAAGGGCTGTGATTGCAGGCGCTTTTGCACGCGCAGCGACCATTGCTTTGCGTGTTTTCGCGATGAGTACATCACGCAAAGCCGCTTGAAAGCTGGCGCAAAGATCGGATCGGATGCCAGTTGGAAGACCGCTGTGTTCAGCAATGATATCATCGCGGGCGCGCAAAACCGCGGTCTTCAAACCTGAAAATGACATGTTGCAGTCGTCGCGGTGCAGCAGAGGGCGCGGCAAAGCGAAGGCCCGTTCGTTGCCGTGGAGTGCGGCGGTTTCAACAGCGGGGCCCCCAGGCTGAGGTAGCCCTAAAATACGTGCAGTTTTGTCAAATGCTTCGCCCGGGGCGTCGTCAATCGTTCCGCCAAGGCGGGTATAGGTGTCGTGACTTTCGACCAGCAAAAATTGGCAATGGCCGCCCGATACCAACAGCATCAGATACGGAAATTCGATCTGGTCGGTGAGTTGCGGCGTCAAAGCATGCCCAGCGAGGTGATTTACGCCGATCAAAGGCAGTCCTTTGGCAAGGCTCAATCCCTTGGCGCACATGACGCCGGCCAATACGCCGCCCACCAATCCTGGGCCAGCGGTTACGGCGATTGCGTCAATTTGATCGAGTGTTATATTTGCTTGATTAAGGGCATCTTCTACGGCGCGATCGATTTTTTCGGCATGGGCGCGCGCAGCAATTTCTGGCACGACACCACCGAATGCGGCGTGGGCTTCGGTCTGGCCAAAAACCACATTCGATACCACACGCGCATCGTGCGCATTTCCACGAACCACCGCCGCCGCTGTATCGTCACAGCTGCTTTCGATACCGAGGATGGTGACAGGTTTGGTCATATGTTGGGGTCGCTTGGCTTGCGTCTGGGTTAACTGCAGGTAACACTTGGCCGTAATTGCTACAATGGCAACAAAGGTGTGACCTTGCCCCAATCTGAAATCCCAACGGTTCTGATCACACGACCCGCAGACGCCGCAGAAAGGTTTCGCGCCGCGCTTAAGCAATCAGCAGGCCCGTTTCGATCGCTCATCTTACCAGCATTCGAGATCGTATCGTCTGGTGCATCCATTCCTGACTTTGACGTCGGGATTTTCACGTCGCGGGCAGGGATTGTCTTTGCGCCAAAAGGGCGGAATCGTGTTGCCTATTGCGTGGGTGATGCCACAGCAGATGCCGCTACGCGTTCGGGGTATCGGGCGCACAGTGCGCAAGGCTCGGCGTCTGACTTGTGTCAGGTAATTCTAGAACAGGCTCCGCAGGATAAGCTTCTTCACATCAGGGGGGAAGTTTCGCTCGGAGACGTCATGGCCACATTGAGTGCGGGTGGTTTGCAGTGCTCGGAAGTGGTTGCCTATCGTAAAGATCCGAAGCGACTGGATCGCAATATGCTTGAACCTGTGGCAGAAGCAAAAAAATTGATTGTTCCTTTGTTTTCCGCCGAAACAGTGTCGATAATAGGCTCTTGGGATGTGGATTTCAGTCCTGCAACAGTGGTCTCCATCAGTGCAGCTGTTGGCCATGTAGCGGCTGCTTTGAATCCCGCGGAAATCGTTGTTGCTGACGCACCAGACCTGCCATCAATGGTCGCATCGACCGCACGTTTGATTGCTTGAGGGTCGTTTGACCTCACGATAGGGTGTTGATGTGGGCGCTGGGGCTCAACGCGATGTGAGTAGGTATAAGACGTGGCGAAGTCTACCAAATCAAAGTCTGGAAAATCAAAAATTGACGCATCAGTCGATGATACAGTCGAGGTAACCTCAACCGAAGATTCCGTTTCTGTTGTGACTGACGACGAAGTTGCGCACGCCGAAGCAAATGACATTTCTTACACGGATGTGGATTCGGTCGAAGACGGCATGAATCCCGATATGGAAGTTGTTGGAGATCCTGAGCCGCAAGCCGATCCCGCGCCAGAAACCAACGCCCAGCAAACGCAACCAGCCGGAGCTGGTTTTCTGCCATTGCTTCTTGGTGGGGTGGTAGCGGGTGCTATTGGGTACGGTGTTGCGACCTATTTCCCAATGAACGACGGATCGGTAGATGTGTCCGTTCAAATGCAAGCGCAGGCTGATCAGTTGGCCGCGCTCGAAGCGAAACTGGCAGATATTCCAGCGGTCGATCTGAGCGGTGTCGAAGCGCAGATCGCCAGTGTAGGCGATCAAGCTGCCGCACTGTCGGGCGCGATCGATACGAATTTTGCCGATCTGGATGCCCGTCTGACAGAGGTGGAAAAACGCCCTGGTGCAGATGGTACTTTGTCCGACACAGCGCTTGCTGCGTATCAGCGCGAGCTTGAGCAGTTGCGGGCCGATCTGGAAATACAGCAAGCGACAGTGATGTCTGCGGTGGCACAGGCCGAAACAGATTTGGCAGCCGCGCGTGCAGAAGCCGAAGCGCTGGAGCAAGAAGCGCTTGCGTCGGCTGAGGCCGCGGCGTCGCGTGCGGCGTTGAACCGTGTTTCAACCGCGATTGAAACCGGCGCACCATTTGCGGATGCCCTCGGCGATTTGGGGGGCGACTTGCCTGCGGCGTTGTCGTCTGCGGCTGAGAATGGCGTGGCAACAACAGCAGAGCTTACATCGGACTTCCCAGCTGCGGCCCGCGCTGCTTTGGCAACCGCCCGCGCAGAAGGCGTGTCCGATGAATCTGGTGGCCTTGGCGGGTTCCTGCGTAATCAATTCGACGTCCGTTCAACTGCGCCACAAGAAGGGTCCAGCCCCGATGCGGTTTTGTCGCGCGCAGAAGCTGCAATCAAGGAAGGCCGTGTTGCTGATGCACTGGCCGAAATCGAAGCGTTACCAGAAGTGGCGCGTGCTGAAATGACCGACTGGACCGCCCAAGCCACAGAACGCGCTGATGTTCTGGACGCTGTCGCGACCCTTTCCGAAACATATAATTAAACCGAGGCTGCCCCACTATGATCTGGTCCTTAGTAAAGATTTTGGCGTTCGTCGCTGTCGTTATGGCCGCAACTCTCGGCGCAACGATGTTGTTGGATATGGAAGGCAGCGCGACGATTGATATCGGCGGCAAGGCTGCGTCGTTCTCGGTTATTGAAATGGTTATCGGCCTCATCGTTCTGGTCGCGCTGGTGTGGTTGGTGTTAAAGCTAATCGGGCTAGCCATCGCGACATTTAAATTCCTGAACGGCGATGAAACCGCGATTTCACGTTATTTTTCCCGCAACCGCGAACGCAAAGGGTTTGAGGCCTTGTCTGAGGGCATGATGGCGCTCGCATCCGGTGAGGGTCGTTTGGCAATGGCGAAAGCAAACCGTGCCGAAAAATTTCTTGAACGCCCGGAACTCACGAACCTGCTGACAGCACAAGCAGCCGAATTGGCAGGTGATCGCAAAACCGCTGAGCAAACGTATCGCAAGCTGTTGGGCGACGAGAAAACAAGGTTTGTCGGCGTGCGTGGGATCATGAAGCAAAAGCTTGAAGATGGTGATACCGACACCGCCCTGCTGCTGGCTGAAAAGGCGTTTGCCATTAAGCCCAAGCATGTTGAAACGCAGGACACTTTGCTGCGCCTTCAAGCCGAAAAAGCGGATTGGAAAGGCGCGCGTCAAACACTGACGGCAAAGCTCAAGACGGGTCAATTGCCGCGCAATGTCCACAAGCGCCGTGACGCTGTTCTTGCCTTGTCCGAAGCCAAAAGCATTTTTGACGAAGGCCTGACGCCCGAGGCACAGGACGCCGCGATTGAAGCGAACCGGATGTCGCCTGATCTGGTTCCGGCGGCTGTGTTGGCTGCTGAAACCTACATTGAAAAAGATAACGCCCGTGCGGCTACTCGTGTGATCAAAAAGGCATGGGATGTAGCGCCGCATTCGAACCTTGCCGGCGTATTTGCTGCGATCGTTCCCGACGAAGACCCTGCCGCACGGATCAAGCGGTTCCGCACGCTGACAAAATCGCATCCAGATCATCCAGAAACGAAAATGTTGCTAGCCGAACTGAACATTGCCGCTGAGGACTTTCCCCAAGCGCGCCGCACGATCAAAGACCTTGTGGCTGAACATCCGACCGCCCGTAGCCTGACTATTATGGCGGCGATTGAACGTGGCGAAGGGTCTGCGGATGCCGTCGTGCGTGGCTGGTTGGCCAAAGCATTGACCGCCCCTCGTGGTCCGCAGTGGATTTGTGACAATTGTCAGCATATTCACCCCGCGTGGGAACCAGTTTGCACCAACTGTTCCGGCTTCGATACGCTAACTTGGCGCGAACCACCCAACGGTGAAGTTGCGATGCCCGCTGGCATGGAAATGCTGCCCTTAATTGTTGGGCTGCCCGAAACGCCTAGTACTGTCGATATTGCCGAAGCTGAGATCGTGGAACCGGCCGACGAAAAGTAGGGCGTTATTTTAGGATTCGCTTGGCAAGGGTTTCCGCCCGCACCAACGCGCCTTCTAAGAAACCTCCAAAGTCTTTCGCGGCCTCGGTTGATCCGAAATGCAGCGTCCCATTCCAAAGGTCTTCCAACGCCGATGGAAGGCCGTATTCTGGATGAGACATAAGCGGGGTTTTGTCCTGATCATCCGCTGTTTCAGGTTGTGTTGCCCAATCTTCAAGGTGAGCTTGGCGCGGTGTTCTTGCGGCCTGTCCGAAAAGGC
>JABBAI010000070.1 GCA_018608045.1 Octadecabacter sp.
AACCTTAATACCCACAGTTCTGATATCCGCTGCTCATGCACTCACGAGCCATGGCTTGCGCTTGTTCGATAGCTAGCGGGGTCATGCCCTCTGCAATGCTATCTGTAGATATGCAGTGACCACTCTATAGTGTTGCTGCGTTGCAGCATGCGTCTTGTGCATCATTTTTAAGCGGGCCTACCAGAAAGGGCGCAATTTTCAGCAACGGTGCCTTCACTGCGCGCTGAACGCGCGATAGCGCTTCACCTCTACCGAACCAAGTTCAAAGATCTGACTGTCCGATAAAGGACAATTCAATGCCACGCGAGGGTGCAATCCTGGCAGATAACGACCCCCGCATGGCTGCAACAAAAGAGCTGCGAAAGCCCTATATCATTCTGGCTTGCCCTTGCCTAGCAGTCTGATGGCGTGCGCGGCGAAATCTAGGGGGTCTATCCTTTGACTATTCGTAACACACTTTTTTCATCTTTTTCCGCGCTGGCATTTGCCGCTTCAGGCACCGCTGCATTCGCCGAATGCGCCGACCCTATTAAGGTTGGTGTTCTCCACTCACTCTCCGGCACCATGGCCATTTCCGAAACAACGCTGAAAGACACCATGCTTATGCTGATCGCGCAGCAAAACGCAGCAGGTGGCGTCTTGGGATGTCAGATCGAAGCGGTTGTCGTTGATCCGGCCTCTGACTGGCCCTTGTTTGCGGAAAAAGCCCGCGAATTGCTGACAGTGCACGAAACCGACGTGATCTTTGGCAACTGGACATCTGTTTCCCGTAAATCCGTTTTGCCGGTCATCGAAGAGTTGAACGGCCTTCTGTTTTACCCTGTGCAATATGAGGGCGAAGAGAGCTCTCGTAACGTGTTCTACACGGGTGCCGCGCCAAACCAGCAAGCAATCCCCGCCGTGGACTATTTTCTAGAGGAGCTTGGCGTAGAGAAATTCGCGCTGTTGGGTACGGATTATGTTTACCCGCGTACGACGAACAACATTCTTGAGCAGTACCTCACGGATAACGGCATTGCCGCAGACGATATTTTCGTCAACTACACGCCGTTCGGCCATTCCGACTGGGCGACAATTGTCGCGGACGTGATGGCCTTGGGCGAAGATGGCAAGCAGGTTGGCGTGATTTCAACGATCAACGGTGACGCCAACATCGGCTTTTATAAAGAACTGGCAGCGGCTGGCATTTCTGCTGATGACATCCCCGTTGTCGCGTTCTCTGTTGGCGAAGAGGAGCTTTCGGGCCTTGATACGACAAACCTCGTCGGGCATTTGGCGGCATGGAACTACTTTATGTCCGCTGACTCTGGCGCCAACACAGCCTTCATTGAAAGCTGGCAGGCTTTTGCAGGCGAAGACCGCGTCACAAACGATCCAATGGAAGCCCACTACATTGGCTTTAACATGTGGGTCGCTGCGGTCGAAGCGGCTGGCACCACGGATGTGGATGCCGTCCGCGAAGCGATGTACGGGCAGGAATTCCCGAACCTCACAGGCGGTACGGCCGTTATGTTGCCGAACCACCACCTCGCGAAGCCCGTGTTGATTGGTGAAATCACCGCAGACGGGCAGTTTGATATTATTTCCCAGACAACAGAAGTCCCGGGCGATGCATGGACAGACTTCCTGCCGGACTCCGCAGTTTTGGTGTCTGATTGGAAAGATCTGGGTTGCGGTATGTACAACACCGAGACCGAGACCTGCGTTCAGCTGACCTCGAACTACTAAGACAGGTTTCGGGCGCACGAGGGAGACTTCGTGCGCCCGTTTTATTGCTCAATCCCGAAAGATCACTATGCGCCATGTCTTCCTTGCTTTGATTATGTTGTTCGGCGCCACGCTGGCCGCATCCGCCCAGACCCTACAGCCGATCATCCAATCTCACGTCGAAGAAATCGCCAGCCCGTCGCGTAATTCCGTTGGCGTGGCATTGGATGATTTGGTTGCATCTGGTTTGCCGCAGGTCACTGATTTTCTTGAACAATGGGTCGAGAAAAACGTTTGGCAAAGCGGCGACGGGACATTCTTCATTGCCGCAGAAACCGACAATGTTCTGACCCTGACCGACATCGACACGGGTGAGCAAAGAACTGCCCCTGCGGAGGGTTTTACACAGCTTAAGCCCAACGGTGGTGTGCGCCGCGTGATCGGTACGGCATTAGTACAGTTTCAACTGTCCGACCCCGATCTAACCCGCCGCGAAACCGCCGTGGCGTCTATCGCGCGCCGCCCCGAAGCCGCGCAGATGGCGCCATTGCTCGCGTCTATCGACGGTGAAACGGATGCAGCTTTGAAAACCCGCAAGATCCAATTGGCGAACCTGTTGTCCGCAAGGTTTGCGCAAACTCCAACGGATCGGATCGCGGCCATCGACAGCCTTGCCACGGATACATCAGTCGAAGTACGCGCTGTGCTGAACCAAATTCTGAGCACGTCTTCTGGCGTTGCGCTGAGCGAACCGGACAGCAATACCGCCGCCATCATTGACCCGTTCCTTGAGCCAGATGTGTCCTATGCGACCCTCGTTGAGGCCGGCCTCGCACCGGCGCGCCAAACCGCTGCCGAGATCAAGGGTGCCCTAGAAGCCAATATCGTTGATGGACGTATCGGCGGTCTGCCTTTGGTGCAAATGGACAATCCTGACGCACGAGTCGCGGCCTACGGCGCGTTGGCCGCTGACGGCAAAGTACCTGAGTTGATCACCGAAAGTGCCCGTGACGCTGCCCTTTCTTCACACTTGTTCTTTGAGCTTTACGATGAACCTAACCCCGACATTACGCAGGCCGCTGAAAATGCCCTTGCGTCCGTTGAAACCCGTGTGGCTGCCGCGCAGACCGTTGATCTGACGCTTGATGCCTTGTCGCTCGCGTCGATCTTCTTTCTTGCGGCCATCGGCCTTGCCATCACCTTCGGGGTGATGGGCGTGATCAACATGGCGCATGGCGAATTCATCATGATGGGCGCGTATACTGGGTACGTCGTGCAGCTGTTCATCCCCAATTACACTGTGTCGATACTTGTCGCATTGCCCTTGGCCTTTGCGGTGACCTTTGCGGCGGGTGTCGTGATGGAACGCCTAGTGATCCGTCGTCTGTATCATCGGCCACTTGAAACGCTTCTCGCGACGTTCGGGATTTCCATTGCTTTGCAACAAATCGCCAAGAACGTCTTCGGCACGCAAGCACGGCCGCTGACATCCCCTGATTGGCTGGCGGGCGCTTGGATCGTCAATGATGTCATCCAGATCAGTTTTATCCGCATCGCGATTTTCGTGATGGCGCTGATCTTTCTGGCGCTGATCATCTATATCCTAAAACGCACGCGCTTGGGGCTAGAAGTCCGCGCTGTCACCCAAAACCCTGGCATGGCCTCGTCGATGGGGATCAATCCGAACCGCATCAATATGATGACCTTCGGGCTGGGATCTGGGATCGCGGGGATCGCGGGGGTGGCCATCGGGCTTTATGCCAAAGTCACCTCTGAGATGGGGTCCGACTATATCGTGCAAAGCTTTATGACTGTCGTTGTTGGCGGCGTGGGCAACGTCTGGGGCACTTTGGCGGGGGCTGCGATGATTGGCTTTGGGCAAAAGGGGATTGAGTGGTTGAACCCGTCCAACACCTTGGCCGCACAAACCTACATGATCTTGTTTGTCATCCTGTTTATCCAATTTCGCCCTAAGGGCATCGTCGCCCTCAAGGGCCGCGCGGCGGGAGATTGAAGATGGAGCGTTCATTCTTTGCAAAAAATCCGTCGGCTCTGTGGTTCCTATTGGGGCTGTCGCTTTTCACCATCGTTGTGACGATCCTGAGCGAAGCCTCTGGCACGGCTTTGATCTCAACCTCATTCCTCAAAACGCTCGGCAAGACGTTGTGCCTGTGCCTTGTGGCCATCGCGATGGACGTCGTGTGGGGATATTGCGGTATCCTCAGCCTTGGGCATTTCGCGTTCTTCGGGATTGGTGGCTACGCGATTGGCATGTGGCTGATGTACGCACGCACCGCGGAGATTGTTGTCACCTCGCTCGAAAACGCGACGTTGCCGCCGACACCGGATGAGATCACGAACGCCATCGGCGGCCAGATATTTGGCGTTGTCGGGAGCTCGGATTTTCCGGTGATTTGGGCCTTCTCCCATTCGTTGACGTTGCAACTGCTGGCCGTCGTCTTGGTGCCCGGTTTGCTTGCGCTGGTCTTTGGCTGGCTTGCGTTTCGTAGCCGCGTCACGGGTGTTTATCTATCAATCCTGACCCAAGCGATGACCTTGGCGCTGTCGCTGTATTTCTTCCAGAACGATACGGGGCTGCGCGGCAACAACGGGTTGTCGGGGCTGCAAAATATCCCGGGGCTAGAGGCTCAATCACAAGCCACGGTCTCCTTGTGGCTCTTCTGGGCGTCGGCTGTCGCACTGGGTGCGGGCTATGTTTTGTTTGCGTGGATTGTTTCGGGCAAACTGGGATCGGTCATCCGCGCCATTCGCGACAACGAAGCGCGGGTGCGGTTTCTGGGCTACCACGTCGAAGGCTATAAGCTGTTCGTCTTTACGATCACGGCCATCGTCGCAGGCATCGCTGGCGCGCTGTACTACCCGCAAGCCGGCATTATCAACCCCGCCGAAATCGCACCGATTGCGTCGATCTATTTGGCGGTTTGGGTCGCGATTGGAGGCCGCGGTCGGCTTTATGGCGCGGTCATTGGTGCCGCAGTCGTGTCGCTGATGTCGTCATGGTTCACAGGCGGCGGCGCACCTGACATCAACTTGGGGTTTTACGTGATCAACTGGACAGACTGGTGGCTGGTCTTGCTTGGCTTGACCTTTGTTGCCGTGACCTTGTTCTTCCCTAAAGGCATCGGCGGCTTGTTCGATCTTCTGCAAAAACGCAAAGGAGACGCGCCATGAACACCCTTCTTGAAGTCTCTGGCGTCAGCGTGAGCTTCGATGGATTCAAAGCCATCAACAACCTGTCGATCCAGATCGGTGAGCCGGAGTTGCACGCCGTCATTGGCCCGAACGGGGCCGGTAAAACCACGTTCATGGATATCCTGACTGGCAAGACTAAGCCGGATGAAGGGCGAGTGATCTGGGGCGAAAGATCAGTGTCGCTTCTGGAGATGAGCGAGAGCCAGATTGCGCAAGAGGGTATAGGACGCAAGTTCCAGAAACCCACGGTGTTTGAGGCGCAGACCGTGCGTGAAAACATCGCCATGGCGCTCAAAAACCCGCGCCGTCCGTTTGATTTGCTGTTTAAGCGCAGGGCGGATGATGCAGAGGCGCGTGTGCGTGCGATTAGCGATGAGATCGGGTTGAGCGACGCGTTGGATCAAACGTCAGGCGCGCTTAGTCATGGTCAAAAGCAATGGCTTGAGATCGGGATGCTGCTGGCACAAGACCCGCGTTTGTTATTGGTTGATGAACCTGCCGCCGGCATGTCCCCGGCCGAGCGCGAACATACGACGGACCTGTTGGTGCGCGCCGCCAAGACCCGTGCCGTGGTGGTCGTTGAACATGACATGGAGTTCGTACGCCGCCTGAATTGCAAGGTGACCGTGTTGCACCAAGGCTCGGTTCTGGCCGAGGGCAGCCTCGATCATGTCACCAAAAACCAAGACGTTGTTGACGTGTATCTGGGGCGCTAAAACATGCTGAGTATTGAAAATCTGACCCTAAAATATGGCCAAAGCCAGATCCTGAACGGCGTTGGGCTGAGCGCGAAAGCGGGGGAAGTCACCGCCGTGATGGGTACGAACGGGGTTGGTAAGACAAGCCTGCTAAAAGCGATTGCGGGACGCCATCCTTACGCGGAAGGCTCGATGATACTGGACGGCAAACCAGTGAGCCATTTGAACGCGTTTGATGCGGCAAAGGCGGGCATCGCGTATGTGCCGCAGGGACGTGAAGTTTTTCCGATGATGACAGTTGTCGAAAATATTCAGACGGGGTTCGCGTGCTTGGATAAGGCAGACCACGTGGTGCCTGACCACATCTATGATTTGTTTCCTGTACTGCATGAGATGGCTGACCGTCGTGGCGGTGATTTATCTGGCGGGCAGCAGCAGCAGCTTGCGATCGCACGCGCGTTGATCACACGGCCCAAGGTTTTGCTGCTGGATGAACCGACTGAAGGCATCCAGCCCAATATCATTCAGCAGATCGGCAATGTGATCCGAGTTTTATGCGATCAAGGTGACATGGCGATTATTCTGGTTGAGCAGTTCTTTGATTTCGCCTTCGATCTGGGCGATGATTTCACGGTGATGAAGCGCGGCGAAGTTGCTTTCAACAGGCGCGCCGATGCGCTTGATCGCGACACGCTTTATGCTCAGGTCGCTGTTTAGGTCGCGGGTATCTCGAGTGTCTGACGTCAGCGCTTATGGGTCCAAATAGGGCAAATTGCTAAGAGAGTGTTCTTGGTTCATCGTAACCACTGAGGAGTGGAAGATGAGACAGACAACTGGAACACGCAAAAGCCCTGGCGAGCAGATCGTCAAAGACATCAAGCGTGCAACGCGCAAGCATT
>JABBAI010000065.1:0-4628 GCA_018608045.1 Octadecabacter sp.
CTAAAGGCTAGAAGAAATAGAAAGGCCCCCGCAAACGCGGGGGCCTTTTGCGTTGCCAGTTGCAAGACCTTGTCTGGGCTGTGATGCTTTACGCATGAAACAGAAATTTAGCGGTGCGTGCCTTTGCGGCCAAGTCACTTACACGGCGCACTGTGCGCCCGTCATCGTCGCGCAATGTCATTGTAACGAATGTCGCAGGCTGAGCGGCGCGGGGCATTCTGTCGGTGCGATGTTCGCAGCGGATGCTGTAACCGTTTCTGGGGCCATTCGTGAAATTGAATACACGTCTGCCCAGCAATCGGTTGTCACAAAGGTGTTCTGCCCGACATGCGGTAGCCCCATTTTGGGAAAGAACACCGGCAGCCCCGACCATGTGACGTTAACGCTTGGTACGATGGATGATGCCGGTGACTTAAAGGTCGGGGTCGTCATTTTCGAACGGGACGCACCGCATTGGGATACACTTGGCGACGATGTAATGAGGTTCGCAACGCAACCTGATTGGTCCCCCGATCCGTAAAGGGCGATCATGCTTTTGATTTCCCATGGTGGCATTGGGTCGTTCAGGCTGTAGGGTTGAATGAGGCCGCCATTTGCGGCGCTGATCTCAAAGCTTTGGAGCGGTCCGGACCACATGCTTAAACTCATTTTGATGCCTTTTGTCGCAATCTTTCTTCTGTTGCGGACGATATTTTTTCCTTGGTATCTCCGTTGGATTTTTAAGTTACCTGCCGTGGTCTACGTCGCTCTCGGGGTATGGTTGGGGGTGCTCGCGTCCAGCGCATACGATGATTATCTGATTGAACGGCGCGCCGCGGAAATTCAGGCCGTTGAAGGCTTGCCGGACCGTGTGCTTGCATCCGAATGGAATGACGCACAGGCGAGCGATGGAGATGAGGTCAATGTTGGTGCCCTGTATTTTCAAGGGCTGCCGAACGGGCTGATTTCTAACAACGGGTTTGAACGCGCATTCCTTCCACTGGCGGACGATCTTGGCCGCGAGGTCAAAGTGGTTCTGGTCGTGGCACCGTCTGAAACCGCTGAATTGCGTCGCTTGTTGGAACGCCAAGGCAGCGGTGATCAGATTGAGGTGGCGGTCAACGGCACTCTGAACCGCAACTTTAACTGGCGCCAGATGTTAGACAATCGGATGGCGGCATTGGGTTTGCCAATGGCCGATGATTACATCGTCGTAGAACCGTTCCTGAAACCGCGCGGACAAGCCCTCATGGAAGGGGCGCAAGGGTCTTATGATTCGATGGTGGGCCTTGGTGTGATCGCGGCGCTTTTGGCTGTGCTTGGTATCGGTAAATTCGGGATAGGTCGCCCAAAGCGGTCCGCTGCAACACAATCGCAAACATCTGCGCGCGATGTGCAGGCCCAAAGGACTGTAAAGACGGCAAGCAACAAGGCGCTCCCTACGGGCAACGGTGCTTCGCCTTGGGATACGTTTTCGCCACAAGACAGCAACATTGCCCCCAAAGGCGCGCAGATGGTGAAACCGCAATCCCAACAAGACATTCAAGCCGCGCGGGGAAGGCCATTGGCGACCCAGCAGGGCAGGAAGGCGTCAAAACCGGCAGATCCAGTCGTGCCGCCACTTGAACCCGTCTTCAAAAGCGTCTTTCCAGGGGGCGGATCTGCGTTTCGGTACAAGACCGCAGACCAGATTGTCCTGCAGTACTTCGGGACGCTCAGCATGCTCAACAAGGTAAACAACAAGAACGGGTAAGGTTTGCGGTTGCCAAGTCGCAAAGCGCTGGGTATTCCCGCACTTGGCTTAGGGGTTTAGCTCAGTTGGTAGAGCGACGGTCTCCAAAACCGTAGGTCGTGGGTTCGAGCCCCTCAGCCCCTGCCAAGCCACCAATCGCGCCCACATCGCGCGATACGCCGAAACGGGAGACGATTTTGCATCCCTTGCCAGAATCTATCTCGCTCCATATCGGGGCACATAAGACGGCTTCGTCCCACCTCCAAAATGTATTGTACAAAAACCGTGGACTTCTGGCGCAGGCCGATATCCGCATTTACGGGCCACGTTATTTGCGGATGCCGGGGCGAAATTTAGCTGCAATGTTCGGAACGTCTTGGTCCGAAAACGCGGCACCGCGCCGCAAACCTCAACGTCAGCTAAAATTCCTCGCTAAGGGGCGCAAGCACATGGTGTTGAGCGAAGAAAACCTTGTCGGGAACCTCGCAGACCCAAAAGGGCGCACGGTGATGCCCCTTTATCCCTCCGCCGAAAGCCGGTTGCAGGAACTGGTAAGCAAATGGGCGCCCGTTGAAACAGATTTATTTTTGGCGGTGCGCGACCCCACGGCATTTTTAGCGTCGGCCTATTCTCAGGCAATGTTTGGCGGGCTGCATATCCGTCCCCGTCAGTTCCGCCTGAAGAACGATTGGCGCAGTGTGGATTGGGCAGAATACGTCGATCGGCTTCGCAGTGTGACGGGGCTGTCCAATATCTATGTGTGGCGCCAAGAGGATTACGATCAATCCCAGCAACAGATCATCGCCAAACTGCTGCGATGGGATACGGGTGACGCCCTTCAAATCATCGATAAACATGTCCATCGGGGCCTGTCCGTATCTGCGGTTCAGCAAACCCTAGGTGCCGCTAGCCAAGGGCAAACCGGAACATTGGCGCGTGATGCCCGTAGGGCGTTTCCTGTGGGCGATACACACAAGCTGTTTGATCTGTTCAGCGAATCCGCCAAGCGCAAATCGCGCGACATCTACGCCGATCAGATCGCACGAATCGAAAAGATGGAGGGTGTTACGGTTTTGCGTCCGCGGGCCGTTGACCAAAACGTGCAAGACGACGACCCTCAGAAGGGTTGAAAAGCCGCGCCAACACGGTTACCTCACCTCCAATCCACCCCGTAAGGACAGATCATGGCCCGTACCAACCCCGTTCAATTCATTCAGCAGACCCGCGCCGAAATCGGCAAGGTTGTTTGGCCGTCCCGTCGCGAAGTGACGCTGACCACCGTCATGGTGTTCATCATGGCGGCTGTGATGGCGCTGTTTTTTACGCTTGTGGATATGATTATCCGCTTCGGCCTTGAGGGCGTGTTGACCGCATTCTAAGCGATTTGCGCGCAGCACCCCCTTGAAGTGTCGGGGCGCGCGCGTTAGAGAATCTGCAAGTTTAGATGGCGTGCAACGGATGAGTTGCACGCCGCTTTTATTTTCGGGACCCAGCTCAGGGTTCAGCTCGACCAAGAAGGACAGATAAAATGGCACAGCGTTGGTATTCGGTTTCCGTGTTGTCGAACTTCGAAAAGAAGATCGCAGAAACCATTCGCGTGACGGCTGAAGAACAAGGTCTGACAGATCAGATAGCAGAAGTTCTGGTTCCGACCGAAGAAGTGATCGAAGTGCGCCGTGGCAAGAAGGTGACCGCAGAACGTCGCTTTATGCCCGGCTACGTGCTGGTTCAGATGGAAATGTCGGACGAAGGGTATCACCTGATCAACTCCATCAACCGCGTCACAGGATTTTTGGGCCCGCAAGGACGCCCGATGCCAATGCGCGATGCCGAAGTTCAGCAGATCCTTGGCCGCGTCGAAGAAGGCCAAGAAGCGCCGCGCAGCATCATCAACTTCGAGATCGGTGAGAAGGTTAAGGTCAACGAGGGTCCGTTCGAGGACTTCGATGGTATGGTTGAAGAAGTCGACGAAGAGAACAACCGCCTCAAGGTTACGGTGTCGATCTTCGGTCGCGCCACACCTGTTGAACTTGAATTCACACAGGTCACCAAGCAGGGCTAACGTCGGCCTCTTTAAAGATTTGAAGCGCCGTTCCGAACAGTCGGGGCGGCGTTTTGCGTTTTACCAATGTGGGCAATCAAACACTTCGCGATTTAATTCACACGTCTTAGTCGAAGTGATATTGGTTCTGTCGCGCGCGGCATTAGGCGGTGACGATGATAAAGCTGATTAAAAACAGGACGAGGGACAGCTTGCGGATGATGCGCTTTCTGTTTTCGCGCACCTTCACGCTTATCGGAATATCATCCCCCGAACTTTCCCCGCGTTTGTAACGGCCCAGTTTGAATTGTTGGTCTTCGCGGCTCACTTGGTGCCATGCGCGCTCGTGAACCTTATTGCGGATTGTGTCGACTGTTTCTCTTGTCACTGTGACCCCTCACGCAAACGCACTCATCATTTCGGCAGCCCTAAACCGCCGAAATGAGTAGCCCGTCCAGCAACGCAAAAAATAACTCGTGATATAACGCTGGGCGACCCGCAGCCTTCCTAAGATTCGGCACTGTGCCTACGCAACAGGATGGGTGGGGGATTGGAGAGAAGTGCAGCTATTTGGATGGGGGATTGTGGAATACCAGCATTTCAAAAAGAATGCGGAGCATGCGCATGTCGGCCCGTCGCACCGTCAAAAAGAACCATGCTAGTATTTTAAGCTGACCCTTCCGTGTAACAGTAAATGTTTTGCCAGTTTTCCGCGCAAGGCCGTCGTCCACTAACATTTGCAAAACCTTGTGGACCGCCTGATAGGAATAGGCGGTTGCGTTTGTGAGGTCCAAAATGGACCACTGCGTGCCCTTAGGGGCCAATTGGGCCATAGCTTTCAGCACAGTGCGATACGCGATCGAATGCGGAATGCGG
>JABBAI010000065.1:4728-6441 GCA_018608045.1 Octadecabacter sp.
GAAAGTTCTTGAGATGCGCGCGCACCGACGCGCGATCCAGGCTCGTGGCCTCAGCGAGGGCGCTGATCGTCCATGGCATTCCGGGCCGCAGCCACAGCCGCGAATACAGAACGGTTTGTGTTTGCGGAATGCCCGATACGTTCACCGCGCGCACAATCGTAACTGCAAGCCGTTCAACCCATTTTCGATTTTCGTTCTTCATGTGGACGTATCAAAAGGGCAGGGCGGCAAACCGCAAGTCAAATTGCCGCAAGCCGTGCCATTATTTCCCGCAGATCGCTGTGCGACAAAGTCTTGCAAAACACCCGAACCCCAGCTAATACACGCTCTTGTCAGATATCTGACATCAATGTGGGAGGCGGCGGCCACGCGAGGGCGCACCGGACCACAGAGCAACCTGATCTTGGACACGCGGTTCAAGACGCTTACAAAAGGAAACGACCAATGGCTAAAAAAGTCGCTGGCACCATGAAGCTGCAAGTTGCAGCTGGTAAAGCCAACCCATCCCCACCCGTCGGCCCAGCATTGGGTCAACGCGGTATTAACATCATGGAATTCTGTAAGGCGTTCAACGCTAAGACAGCTGACCTTGAGCCCGGCGCGCCGTGCCCAACCGTGATCACGTACTACCAGGACAAATCCTTTGCGATGGAAATCAAGACGCCACCTGCGTCCTACTTCCTCAAGAAGGCCGCCAAGGTTGCATCTGGCGCCAAGACTCCTTCGCGTGAAGTTGTCGGCACAGTGACCACCAAGCAGGTTCGTGAGATTGCAGAGGCCAAAATGAAGGACCTCAACGCAAACGACATCGAAGGCGCAATGAAAATCATTCTGGGTTCTGCCCGGTCTATGGGCATCGAGGTTAAGTAAGATGGCAAAGTACGGAAAACGCACAACCGCCGCCCGCGAAGCTTTTGCTGGCAAAGATTTGGTCACTGTCGCCGAGGCTGTGGCCTTGGTCAAAGACAACGCCAAAGCGAAGTTCGACGAGACAATCGAAATCGCAGTTGTTCTGGGTGTTGATCCCCGCCACGCCGACCAGATGGTCCGCGGCAAGATCGCACTGCCAAACGGCACAGGCAAAACCATGCGCGTCGCCGTGTTCGCACGTGGTGACAAAGCTGATGAAGCCAAAGCCGCTGGTGCCGACATTGTTGGCGCAGAGGACCTGATGGAAATCGTTCAGTCCGGCAAGATCGAATTTGATCGCTGCATTGCGACACCTGACATGATGCCAATCGTTGGTCGTCTTGGTAAGGTTCTGGGCCCACGCAACCTGATGCCGAACCCGAAAATCGGTACAGTGACCATGGACGTCAAAGAAGCTGTTGAAGCTGCTAAGGGCGGCGAAGTTCAGTTCAAAGTTGAAAAAGCTGGCGTTGTTCACGCTGGTATCGGCAAAGCGTCCTTCACAGCTGCAAAGCTTGAAGAAAACGTTCTGGCGTTCGTCGGTGCCGTCCAGAAGGCAAAGCCTGCTGGTGCCAAGGGTACATACATGAAGAAAATCTCCCTGACGTCCACAATGGGCCCAGGCGTGACTTTGAATGTAGACAACGCGACTGGCAACTAAGGGGATATTCGCGTCAGCGAATTCACCTGGCAGGGGTAAGCGATTGCACAGAAATTGCGGCCCTGCACTGGTCCGACTAAGACTAAAAAGGCGTCCCAATCGGGGCGCCTTTTGCGTTTTGGGGGAAGGTCAGCTGTGCGGAC
>JABBAI010000166.1 GCA_018608045.1 Octadecabacter sp.
GGTGTGGAATCTTGACGCGGGTTCGTGGTTTTTCACACTTTGTGATCACACTTTTGCGAACTGTGATCACAGATAGGCTATGGCAGCGCCGCAATAGGTTGGGTCAGTTCGTGGTAGAGTTTGCGGATAATCGGGGCTGGATATTCATCAAACGAATTGGCGGTGACGGCAAAGGCGGTGTCCCCGAAGATGACGTTTGCCTCGTGCCACTCAGTCAGTTGGAACGCTGTGTCTTCAATCACCATGGCGTTCACAGTGATCCCCGCTTACCCCAGGACGGGCCAGATATCGCGCGGGGCGATGCCTTCATTGCTGATCCCGTCGCCGGAAATATCGATCACGTGGCATTCGCAATCTTCGACATTGGCGAAATAGGGAATCGCCAGCGATATGGCCTCCCCTATTGCTGTGGAAAATCCCGCCACAGGCGCGGGGCCGTCGCGATCTGGAAAGCAAAGGCGTAAACATCATCGGGATCATCGATCTTGGTCCAGCTGAGGACAACGGATTGGCGCCCTGTTCCCGTCCACTGCATCAGCGCAAGTTCTGCCTTTGATGCGACGAGGGCGGCTGCGATAGAACGGTCCGTCAGCGCCGCCGCCAAGCCATCCATCTGGATGCGAAATTCGTCTGCATCCACGGACCCCGACACATCCACCGCCAACATCAACGCGATATCACAGGCCGACGCGGCGGGGGCGGCAAGCATAAAACTGGCGAGAATTGGACCTTTCATACGCCCACCTTAGCGGTGAAATCCGTATGTACAAAAAGGTGCGTGCCTATTTTGGCAAGCGCCCCAAAAGATAGGCGATGATCGCTGCGGCCCCTGTAAGTGCTTTGGCAGGCGCACCAAACGCATAGTGATCCGGTTTATTGTCTACAAAAATCTCGCGCGAGCGGGTCCAACCAGCTTGATCATCGAACAACCCCTGCCCCAATGTCGGTGTTTTGCCAACCTTGGGGCGGTGCCAAATCGATGACCCGCATTCTGGGCATAATGCGCGTTCTGCCATGCGCGATAATGTCCAAATCTGAGGTGTTCCGGTGATTTCAGGTTCTTCGTGCGCGACGACGCCCATCCAAACACCGCCCGTCCAGCGCCTGCACATGTCGCAATGGTACGCGCCGTAGGTTTTGGGGGCCATGACCGAGAACGAGATCGCGCCGCATGCGCAGCGTCCGGTTTGTCGAATTTGTGTCACGTTGGCATCAACGCCCAATAATCCAGATCAAGCAGGACATCGGGCAGGTATTTGCCACCCTCGCCTTTCAGCGCGCCCACGTCCCCACCCTTTGTTGCCACCAACCGCAAACGGATCGCGCCAATGCCAGGGGATTTCGTTTCTGCCGTGTCGAGGACTTCGGACCATGCGCGCACCGTATCGCCTGCGAACGCGGGATTGGCGTGGGCACCTGCGTTGATCGCCACCATAAGTTCCGCGCCCTCAAGCCCGTTGAACGACAGCGCGCGGGCCAGCGATATGATGTGGCCGCCATAGATCAGGCGCTTGCCTTCGGGTCGTGCGGTCACGTCGAAATGCACTTTGGCGGTGTTCTGCCACAGGCGCGTCGCCATCATGTGTTCGGCTTCTTCAAGCGTCACGCCGTCAATGTGGTCGATAATTTCACCGACTTCATAATCGCCAAGCCGGTGCGGTGCGCGGGCTTCGCTGAGGCTGTAATCGCTAAAATCGAGGCCTTGGGGCACAGCCAATTCAGCCGCAGGCACGTGATCGGGCAGATCGGGCACAACAGTCGTAGGTGAAGGTGCGTCCACGTCGCGTTTGCGCACCATGACCCAGCGCACGAAGGACAACACGTCTTCCCCCGCCGCATTGATGCCAACGGTACGCACCCAAACAATACCCGTCTTGCCGTTTGAATTTTGTTTGAGGCCGATCACCTCGGTCACAGCACCCAGACTGTCATCGGGGTACACGGGGCGCAGCCAACGAATGTCCGCGTAGCCTAGGTTGGCAACCGCGTTCAGGGAGATATCGGGCACCGTCGCGCCAAACACCTTATGAAACACGATCATATCATCGAGGGGCGCGCGCGGCAGGCCCAAGAATTGCGCCAAGGGGTCGGACACAGACAGGCCAAACCGTGTTGGGTATAGCGCCTGATACAGCGCGCGTTCCCCTGCCCCGACCGTGCGCAGCGGGCCATGGCGAAAGGTTTGACCTATCGTGTAGTCCTCGAAGAAATGGCCGGCGTTCGTCTTGGTCATTGTTGGCCGAGCTTCATATCGGGCGAATAGTCCGCATCAACGTCCTTGATCACGGCTTGCCCTGCGCGCATCACGCCGTTTGCGTGGTCATAGGCGTAAGTGGGATCGCCATACAATTCCCACCCCTTGGACAGCGCGAGGCTAACCTTGTGGCAGAATTCAGATGTGTCGTCTTCGGTAAGTAAACGGTACAATTTCATCAACTTAACCCCAAGGAGTTACGCCAAGGGCGTAGTGAATGGCCATAACAACCGCCACGACAATGACGGTCGCAACAATCGCAATGATTTCGGATTTGAACGGGGGCGCGTGATAGGCGCCGCGCGGTCCTTGGGCGCGGTTGATGACGATCATTTCGACAATCGCCCAAAGGCCAAGCCCGCCAAACAGAATGAACGACGGGGTATCGCCGTTCACCAGCAGATGCGCGCCCGCCCAGATCGTAAAGCCTGTCAGCTGCGGATGGCGCACAAATCGCGTCACCTTCGTGCCCTTGCCAGACGCGGCATACAGATAGAACGCAACAACCATCAGCAGGTTGTTCACGCCAGTCATGGCACCCGTGCGGCCCCAATAGACTGTTCCTTCAGCGGCGCGGTAGCCGATAACCATCAAAACAACTGACACCACCGTCGCAACGGCCACAATGCCTTTGCCCTTGTCCCCAAAGGACGCGCGGTGCGCAGGTGCGATTCGTTTCCAAAAATGTGCGGCAACCCAAAGGGCCACGCCGAGAATAAGAAGGGTCATTTGATGTCCATTTCTGCGATTGCGTCTGCTTTTGCCAACGTCGCGCGCGCCGTCACAATATGCAAGTTTTCAACTATCTTTCCATCGACCACCGCAACGCCCTGCCCTGCGGCGTGGGCGTCATCAAACGCAGCGATTTGACGTTTGGCGAGGTCGATTTCTGCGGTGGTTGGTGCGAAGACCGCGTTGGCTGTCGCGATCTGGGCGGGATGGATCAGGGTTTTCCCGTCAAAGCCAAGATCGCGGCCCTGTTCGCATTCGACCTTAAGGCCGTCTTCGTCTTTGAACGCGTTATAAACGCCGTCGATCGCGACAACACCGTGCGCGCGGGCCGCAAGAAGGCACATCTGAAGTGATACCATCATCGCGTCGCGGGTGCGCGAGTTCAGATCTTTTGCCAGATCATTGGTCCCCATTACGAAGCCTTCGATCTTCGGGTGCGCGGCAATTTCGAGCGCGTTGAGGATCCCCAGCGGAGTTTCCATCATCGCCCAAATGGGTTTGTCGGTGAGTGCTGCGAGGGCATCGACATCCGCCGCGCCGTTCACCTTGGGCAGCAAAACAGCATCGCAATTCATGGCGTCAACCGCCTTTGCGTCGCGTTCGCCCCACTGCGTGCCAAGGTCGTTGATTCGCACCACGCGCAGGCGATTTCCGTAGCCACCTTTGCCCAGTTCATCGGCCAGTGTCGCCCGCGCGGTGCCTTTTTCATCGGGCGTGACCGCGTCTTCGAGGTCGAACAGGATCACATCCACCGCCAAACCACGGGCCTTGTCCAATGCGCGCGGGCGCGATCCGGGAATATAAAGGGCGGAACGATAGGGGCGGGTCATGGCAAATGTCCTTGTAATATTGTTGCGCCAAAGGGGTCAGAAATGGGCGCTTCTTGCAAGCCCGAAAATGCCGCGCCGCAGCGCAACACGACCGCGCGGGGGCGTTAACCAATTATCAAAGGTTAACAGCGCAAACTTGTCCTCAGACTTTCACCCCACTCCAAAGGCGGATCGCCCAAGGGATCAGGATAAAATTATGTTTCGATATTTGGCGCTGCCTCTCATTACTTTGATCCTTGCCTCCCCTCTCGGCGCGCAGTCGCGAAATTGTGCCACCCATGCCGCCGTCGTTGAACGGCTTGCCGCCGGGTATGGCGAAACGCGCCAGTCGATTGGAATGGGGGCAGACAACACTGTGGTTGAAGTTTTTGCATCACTTGAAACGGGGACTTGGACGATCACGGTCACGCAACCTGGTGGGCCGACCTGTCTGGTTGCCAGCGGTCAGGCGTTTCAAGTCCTCGCAGAGGCACTGCCCAACACCGACAAAGGCGCCTAAAGGCCCAAGCCGTCCCAGATCAGTTTGATCGACACAAACAACAGCGTCCATGTGACGATGGCATAAAACACCCGTTCGGGCAAAATGCGGATCAGTTTGTAGGCGACGAAGACCGCAATCACTGCGGGAATAAATAAGATGAGCGTGACGCGCAGGTTGTCGGCCTGCAATTGGCCCAAGGCGTAATAGGGCACGATCTTCAGCGCGTTCCTCATGGCAAAGGCAAAAGTCGACGTGCCTGCAAATACCATTTTTTGGTTAGTTTCTGGGGCAGCACCCAAACCTGCCATGGCGGCGCGCCTGCGTGGCTGACAAAACCGGTAAAGCCGGCGATGGTTGTCCAAAATAAGCCTGCGGTGCGCCCTGCTGATGTTGCTTGTGTGTTGGCACGGCTTCTTAGCAAGAAATACAATGAAAACGTAAAGCCGATCACGCCGATCAGCACGCGCACAAAATTGTCCGACACGATATGCGCCGTGGCCCAGCCGATGCCTGTTCCGATCACAATCCCGATCACCGCGATGCGCAAAATCGCCCAATTGGCATATTTGCGGTAGGCCCAGACCCCAAACACATCCGAGAACACAAAGACCGGCAACAATAGCCCCGCCGCGGCGACGGATGAGATAGTGAGCGACAATATTGGCACCGCCAATGCACCGAACGCGGGCGCGCCGCCTTTGGACAGGCCGACACAAAATGCGGCCAGCACGGCCAGCGACCAGAATGCAAATCCTTCCATGGGGGGCCTTTCATTCGGGGAATCACGGGCGGATGCCGGGTTTCGCGACAGTCTTCCATCGCATTTGTTCATGACGATGGCGCAAACATTTTCCTACAAACAATGCCATATGCCGCGCCGCAGCGCAGTAGCCTTGCGCGACGCGTGGCAAAGGACTAGTCAAGCGGCGATCAAATCCTGAAACGGACAAAAGGAACTTTTCAAATGGCCAGACCTAAGATCGCCCTGATCGGCGCCGGAAACATCGGCGGCACGCTCGCCCACCTTGCAGCAGTTAAAGAGCTCGGCGACGTCGTCATGTTCGACATCGCAGATGGTTTACCACAAGGCAAAGCGCTCGACATCGCGGAATCCGGCCCCTCCGAGGGTTTTGACGCCAATATGTCCGGTACGTCCGACTACGCTGACATCGCTGGCGCGGACGTTTGTATCGTGACTGCTGGTGTTGCACGCAAGCCGGGCATGTCCCGTGATGACCTTTTGGGCATCAACCTCAAGGTTATGAAATCCGTTGGCGAGGGCATTGCAGCCCATGCGCCAAATGCGTTTGTCATCTGCATCACCAACCCGCTTGATGCGATGGTTTGGGCGTTGCGCGAATTTTCCGGCCTTCCACATCACATGGTGTGCGGCATGGCGGGTGTTCTGGACAGCGCACGCTTCCGCCACTTCCTCGCGGATGAATTCGATGTGTCCATGCGCGATGTGACTGCATTTGTTTTGGGCGGCCACGGCGACACAATGGTTCCATTGGCGCGCTATTCCACAGTTGCAGGTATTCCATTGCCTGACCTCGTGGACATGGGTTGGACGACGCAAGACAAGCTTGACGCCATCATCCAGCGTACACGCGATGGCGGCGCAGAAATTGTTGGCCTGTTGAAAACCGGGTCCGCGTTCTACGCCCCTGCGACGTCTGCGATTGAAATGGCAGAAGCCTTCCTTAAGGACCAAAAACGTGTGCTGCCATGTGCAGCCTACGTTGATGGCGCTTTGGGCTTAAACGGCATGTATGTTGGTGTCCCGACTGTGATCGGCAAAGGCGGCGTTGAACGCGTCGTCGACATCCAGATGAACAAAGACGAACAGGCGATGTTCGACAGCTCAGTTGCTGCCGTTAAAGGTCTGGTCGACGCCTGTAAGGGCATTGATTCTTCATTGTCCTAAGGTTCGCTATAATCCTGTGAAAGGCGCCCCATCGTGGGCGCCTTTCGTCGTTTTATGCCGAAATTTGGCAGCCGATTGCCCCAGGCTCGACTCTTTGCCCCACTGGTTTACGTTACGGCAAGCGGTCCCGTTCCGCTTTCGCGCAAAACCTTGGGGGGTTTTATACCGCTCCTACTTCAAACCCGAAAGTTTTCGTGGGTGATGACGCGGAAGTTG
>JABBAI010000107.1 GCA_018608045.1 Octadecabacter sp.
CATGAAAACGCAGGTTGGGTCGAAGACGTCGGACCAGAAGTCGAAGGTCTAAAAAAGGGTGATCCTGTAATCATTCACCCGAAGATTTCGAACGGGACATGCATTGCGTGTCGTCGTGGTCAAGACATGCACGGCGAAGGTACGTTTCCGGGTCTTGATTCTGACGGTGGCTACGCTGAAGCGCTGGTGACGTCTGAGCGCAATATCATCAAGTTGCCAAAGTCGCTGCTACCCAAAGAAGTTGCACCCTATTCCGATGCTGGACTGACCGCTTATCGCGCGGCTAAAAAGGCGACGCGCCATCTGCTTCCCGGTGAATACTGTGTTGTGATAGGTGCTGGTGGTTTAGGCCATATCGCGATTCAAGTTCTGCGCGCGATGTGTGCCGCAGAGATCATTGTTGTCGATACATCTGATACGTCGTTGGCCCTCGCGGGTGAATGCGGTGCTGATCATTTGGTAAAAGCTGATGGTGGCGAAGTCGAAGCAATCTTGTCCCTGACCAAAGGTTACGGCGCAGAAGCTGTGCTTGATTTTGTCGGTGAAAAGGGCACGACCCGTAAGGGCCTCGCTATGACGCGGGCAGCCGGCAGTTATTACGTCGTTGGGTACGGTGAAGATATTCAGGTTCCGACCGTTGATCTTGTGATCACTGAAAAGAACATCATTGGTAACCTTGTCGGAACGTGGGCGGAACTGACGGAACTGATGGAGTTGGCTCATCGCGGCTTGGTCGATCTAACAACCAAAGAATACGCGCTGAAGGATGCAAATCTCGCGTTGCGTGATCTTCACGATGGGAAGATCCGCGGTCGCGCGGTTCTAATCCCCTAATTCCACCAAAACTGAATCAATTGCGCAGGCCACACAGCCGTGGCCTGTGCACGATCCGGGAGGAGCGGGTCATATCAATTCCAAATGGGAGGACTAACATGAAATATCGGTTTACAACTTCGGCCTCGGCGTTAGCGATTATCGCCTCATCTGCGGTGCCTGTCTCGGCACAAGATTACACACGTTTTGGCATCGAACAGGACCTGCCGGGCACCTGTAGTTATGCAGCGACAGACGCCAAGGATTATTCTGGGCGCACATTGAACATCATCACCCACGCGATCCCTGTCATCGGTGAACCCACCGCGCTTCACGCGGAACAGTTTGCTGAATTGACCGGAGCCGAAGTCAATGTCGTTCACGTGCCATTTGGTGATCTGTTCCAGCGGATCATGATCCCGTTCCAAAGTGAGCAGAACGCCTATGATGTGATGTTTTATCCATCACTTTGGATTGGTGATTTCAGCCGCTTCCTTGCCCCTGTGCCAGAGGCCTATGTCAACTCAACGGGCATGATGGATGTCACCCCAAGTTTTACGGGTGTCGCGACGTGGAACGGTCAAATGATCCAATACCCGATGGATGGTGATCGCCACTATCTGAAGTTCCGGACAGACGTGTTTGACAATGCCGATGTGCAAGCCAAGTACCTTGCCGACACAGGCAACGAGTTGACCGTTCCGGCGACGTGGGAGGAATACAATCAGGTAGCCGCATATTTCAACGCGTCCGATTGGGATGGTGACGGCGAACTGAACTATGGCTCTGCCGAAGTCGCCAAGCGCGATGATCTGATGTTCTCAGCGTTTATCAGCCGTGCAGCACCTTATGCAAAGCACCCAGATGTCCAAGGCGGGTTCTTCTTTGACCTTGAGACAATGGAACCGCTGATCAATACGCCGGGTTTCGTGCGCGGACTTGAACTGTTTATCGAAGCTCAGGCCAGTTTCCCTCCTGGCGGTACTAACTTTGGGTTGGGCGACGAGATCTTCTCGTTTGGCGGTGGTCAGACTTTGATGAGCTATAGCTGGGATGACGCCTATATTCAGGCCAATCAAGAAGACAGCCGGATCCGGAATATGGTCGCAGCCGCACCGTTACCGGGGGCTTCCGAAGTTTGGAATCGCACAACTGGTGCATGGGACACATTCGAGACACCTAACCGCGCACCATATATGACGTGGGGTTGGTCTTCAGCAGTATCTTCAATGTCCGAAGAGCAAGAGATGGGATTTGATTTCCTTTGCTTCTTCTCCAACGAAGCTAACGCTGAACATGACATGCAGATCGGTCGTTTTGGTGTGAACCCTTACCGCAACGCCCATTTCGATGTTGACTATTGGACTGGTCAGGGTTGGGCAGATAAAACAGCTCAGACTTACGTAACAACATTGTCTGAGATGGAAGAGAGCCAAAACCGCGTGTTTGATTTGCGTGTTCCAGGCGTCAGTCAGTTCATGTCGTCAATGGCGAATGGTGTAGCCGAGGCGATGGCCGGCCAGAAGACTGCACAAGAGGCACTTGATGATGTGGCCGAAGAGTGGTCCGAAATTACTGATCGCATCGGTAAAGATCGTTTGCGCGATGCATATTCCAACGTTGTTACACTTGAAGACAACGAAGGCTGAAGATGAGAGGTGGGCGTTTTGTAGACGCCCACCTCAAATTTCGAGGAACAAATCATGTTATCGTCTAAACACTTTTTCTTGTTGCCCGCCCTTTTGACGCTGGTCGCAATTATCCTTTTCCCACTGCTGTTCACAATCCGTGTGAGTTTTTCGAGCTGGGATGTGTTCCAGTCGGGTCTCGATTACATCGGCGTTAAGAACTACGGGCGTGTCTTTGCGGACGAACGGTTTTGGCAGAGCCTTGGACGGTTATCATTGCTGTCATTGATCTCGGTGTCTTTGCAATACACGTTAGGGTTTGCGCTTGCGCTTGCAGTTTGGAAGCAAGTTCGCGGCGGGCGGTTCTTGCGGGTTTTGTTCCTCATCCCGATGATGACCACACCGGTGGTTATGTCCGTGATCTGGCGGACAGTTTTTCACGAAAGCCTTGGCCCCGCGAACGACATTCTGGGAATGTTTGGCATTGGTGCGGTGCCTTGGCTGTCCAGTGCGACCGGGGCCTTCATTAGCGTCCTGATTGTTGAAGTCTGGCAGTGGACCCCGTTTATGTTCCTTTTGTTGTTGGCTGGTTTGGTGTCGCTTCCACGTGAGCCTTACCTTGCTGCCGCAATTGACGGCGCTGGCACTTGGCGCACATTTTGGCAGGTTACGTTTCCGCTCATGGCACCGATCACAATCGGTGCACTGATCATCCGGCTTATCGAAGCCTCGAAAATCATGGACACGGTTTACGTCTTAACCTCTGGCGGTCCGGGCACAGCAACTGAAACCTCGTCCTATTACATCTATATTCGCGGCCTGCGCGACTTTCAGATTGGGTACTCGGCGGCGTTGTCGCTGGTTTATCTGGTAATCATGATTGTCAGCCTCACCGTGATTGCAAAGCTATTGCTGCGCTTGCTGGTCGGAAAGGTCGGTTAACATGAACAAGTTCTATCACATCCTGAAAACCCTGTTCCTCTTTGGCTGGTCACTGTTTGTCGTCTTTCCATTCCTTTGGGCACTGACAACATCATTCAAGGACGCCAATGCCATCACAAGCGGTGCGACCTACATCCCTTGGGTGGATTATGAACCCTCAACACAAGGCTGGACCTCGCTTTTCACAACAGGATCGCAGGGGATTAACATCGTCGGTCCGTTCATCGATTCCGCCGCAGTGACCTTGATTGCAAGTCTTGTCAGTCTGGCACTTGGGACCTTGGCCGCTTATGGGCTGTCGCGGTTTGAATATCGGTTGGGTTTTGTTAAAAATTCCGACATCACGTTTTTCTTTATCTCCCAACGGATCATGCCGCCCATCGTTCTCGCGATCCCGTTCTTCTTGATGCTTAAAGAGTTGGGCGCACTGGATACGATCTTTGGATTGGTGCTGGTCTATGTAGCACTCTTGCTGCCCATCGCGGTCTGGGTCATGACTGATTTCTTTGCCGGTATCCCAAAAGAACTCGACGAGATGGCGATGACTGACGGATGCAGTCCGATTGGTGCGTTTTTTCGGGTTATCCTACCCAATTCAGTTCCTGGCCTCGTCGTGGCAGGCATGTTCTGCCTCATCTTCGGGTGGAACGACTTCTTCTTCGCCTTCACTCTCACATTCACCGAGACCCAGCTTTTGCCGGTCTCAATCGTGTCCCTCAATTCATCCGTAACCCCTTGGTGGTCGCTGTCAGCATTCGCATTGATTTCGGTCGCACCATTGGCCTGCGTCGCGGTCATTGTTGAACGTTACATGTCGCGCGGCACTATGTCGGGGGCCATCAGGTAGATATCATGCTTCAAGTTGACCAACTCACGACTGCTGATCCCAAAGTCTCTTTGCAGGACATTTCATTCCAGTTTGACGCGGGGAACATATATACGATTCTTGGACGAACCGGTGCGGGAAAGACCGAACTTTTGCGTGCTTTGATGGGGCTTAATCCGTTGGTTGAAGGGGACATCCAACTGGATGGCCAAAGTATCGCCAAACGGCCAGTAAAAGACCGCAGCATGTCGCTCGTGTATCAGCAGTTCATCAACTATCCGCATCTAAGCGTTTTGGACAACGTGGCGTTCCCGCTGCGTCGTCAGGGCAAAAAGAAAGCAGAGGCGCAATTACTTGCGGCCAAGATGCTGACGACAGTTGGTCTGGGTGATTTCTTACAACGCCGTCCTGCGCAGCTTTCGGGTGGGCAACAACAGCGTGTTGCGTTGGCCCGTGCCATGGTCAAAAAATCACGCATCCTGATGCTGGATGAGCCGTTGGCCAATCTGGACTACAAACTGCGAGAACAACTGCGCGAAGAATTCCCCAGATTGGTCGCCGGAAATGATGACAGTGTAATCTTGTACACGACCACCGAACCGCGCGAGGCGATGGAATTGGGCAACACGATGATCGTCATGACCGATGGACGCATCGTTGCCAGTGGCCCACCTGCTGACTTGTTTGCGCATCCCCCGACAAAAGACGCCGCAAGCGTGATCAGCGACCCACCGATTTCGTTTATCTCAGGTTTTGTTCGCAGCGGTGCGCTTTACTTTGGCGAAGGTCAGTTGGCCCCGAACAATGGCCTGCACCTGCCACCGGATGGCCCCGTCACTATCGCGCTTCGCCCCGATGCAATTGAACCTGGGGGTGCATTCAACGCGACAATCGGTCTTTCTGAATTCAGTGGGTCTGAAACCATCGTGCACCTCGATTTCGATTTCGGCCGTGCGATTATGTTGGTTGAGGGCATCGAGACCTTTGAAGCGGGGAGCCGCCTAAGTGTGTCCATCCAAGCCGAACACATCATGCTGTTCGCATCAGACGGACAAAACATCACGACAAGGACCAAATAGATGGCTGAAATCGTACTCGAAAACCTTGGGCATAGTTACCTGCCTGACCCGAAATCCGAAGCCGACTTTGCCCTCAAACCAGTCAATCTCACTTGGCAGGAAGGTAAGACCTACGCGCTTTTGGGGCCATCTGGCTGTGGCAAAACGACGATGCTTAATATTATTTCTGGGATTGTCGCACCATCTCATGGACGCCTGCTTTTTGATGGGCAGGATGTCACCCAAACACCAACGGTTGAACGCAACATTGCGCAAGTGTTTCAGTTTCCTGTGATCTATTCGACCAAGACAGTGCGCCAAAATCTTGCGTTTCCGTTGGAATGCCGTGGCGTGGCACCTGAGAAAATCAAAGCCCGCGTCGCCGAGGTCGCGACGCTTTTAGATCTGGATTACGCGCTTGATATGCCAGCACGAAGGCTGAGCGCCGATCAAAAGCAACTGATCTCTCTGGGGCGCGGTCTTGTGCGCGAAGACGTCAGCGCCATTCTTCTGGATGAGCCGTTGACCGTGATTGATCCACAAATGAAGTTCATGCTGCGCCGCAAGCTGCGCGAGATTAACCGCGAGACCGGCATGACAATGATCCTCGTAACCCACGATCAAAGTGAAGCCATGAGTTTCGCGGATGAGATCGTGGTGATGAAGGATGGATTGTTGCAACAGTCTGGCACTCCTGCAGAGCTATTCTCACGGCCGCAGAACGACTTTGTCGGCTACTTCATCGGGTCGCCGCCAATGAACATGATTACCCTCGAACCCCGTGACGGAGCCCTTGGGACCGCTGCGCTTGATTTGACCAAAAAATTGACGATTGGCACCGCAGGGTCTCGGCATCAATTGGGCATTCGACCAGAGCATGTATCGCTAGTGGCTGCTGATGCTGAAAACATTGGTGTCGGTACGATCAAGAAAATCGAACATCTTGGCGTCGACGGCGTCGTAACTTTGCAGTTGGCGACTGGTGTTTTGATCAAAGCAAAAACACGAAATCACGTTGAGATGAGTGTTGGTCAAACCTTGGGCGTCAACGTGCGAACCGATGACGCACTCTTGTACATCGAAGGCTCACT
>JABBAI010000184.1 GCA_018608045.1 Octadecabacter sp.
GTTTCGTGAGGATTGGTTTTAGCTGCCCCAAGTACGAACAGCGCCGCAATCCACGTGGATAAAGTTGGAACCGGAATAACGGCCTACGCCGCCTGCACGACATGCAGCCGCTGCGCGCGCCATTTGACCGACAGATCGGCCTTGCATACGCAGATCAGATGCCTTGCCCTGAAGATGCAAAGAATTTCGCGCCACACCAGATGAATTTGCCCGCAACATCGCATTCGTCTGCGGGGAGCGATATCCGGAAATCAAAGTGTAGGGCTGGTCACTGTCCAGAAGGTTCTGGGTCGCAGCAATAATATCGATGGTACGCGTGTCGATCTGCATGGACTGGCCGTTGCGCCAGTCGCGGAAGAACCGATTCACTTCTGTCATAACCTCACCAATATATTGGCCCTCGATCCAATACACAGTTTCGATGCTTTCGCCTGTGCGACCGGAATACATTTTCAGGCGGCGGATATCACCACCACCACGCAGAAAACCTGCGGCATTGGAATACGTAGGCGCGGCTGTGAGTGCGGTCGCCGCAAAGGCGCCCAGCAAGCCACGCCGAGAAATGCTCGATGTTGTTGTCATATCAACGCTGTCCCGTCGTCTACCTGTATACCCGTGTTTTCACGAGCATTTGTGCAATCTATCCCCAAATGCCTAATCCCTATGCCATAAAACGATTCGTGGACCAACCCCTGTGGTGGATTGGTTCCACTAAAATGGGGAAATAGGCGAAATTTTGCGCAGATTGTGTGCATCAGGCGTTTTGTTGCATTTGTGCAAAAGATTTGGGGGCCTTGGGATGACACTGCCAAACCCATTAGCCAGTTGCCGTCTTTGTGAATAGACAGACGGGGATCGCTGACCGATTCAAATGAAATGACACTAAAAACCAACGCCCGCGCAAGTTGTTTCGCGTAGGTTTGTTCCTGGGGGACCAGTATGACGACCATCCTTACATCCATGTGGCGCATGGTTGCGTTTATTGCCTTTGTGGCTGCACTCTGGGTGACAACACCCGCAGCACAGGCGCAGACCACGGCGTTTCGCCAAGCGGTCGCAGAAGGTGCAGCGCGCGACGAGGCCATGGCCGAATTTTACCGCGCTCGCGATTTTTACGGGATCTGGACAGGATCTGCCCGCGCTGACCGTACCCGCCGCAACGCATTACTGGCTGCATTTGCAAGCGCCGGCGACCACGGTTTGCCAGTCGCCCAATTCGACCCCAATGTATTGATGTCTCGTCTTCAGGGCGCGAACACGCCTGCCGAGAAAGGAGCGATGGAAGTTGAATTGTCGCGACTGTTTCTTAGCTACGCGCGGTCTGTTCAAACTGGTATTCTAACGCCAAGCCGTGTTGTGTCTGAAATCAAACGCGAAGTTCCGTTGCGGTCGCGCCTTGGATATTTACAAAGCCTTGAGGCTTCCAGCCCTGCGGCCTTCCTCGCCGAGCTTCCGCCAAGTTCACCCGAATATGCCCGTCTGTTGCGCGAAAAGTTGACGCTGGAACGCTTGTTATCCAACGGTGGCTGGGGTGCGACCGTGTCTGGGGGCGCATTGGAACCCGGTGCATCGGGTGCACGGGTTGTGGCCTTGCGCGATCGTTTGGTTGCGATGGGGTTCATGGAACGCTCTGCGACGCAAAGCTATGATGCGACGATCCAAGCGGCCGTTCATCAATTTCAAACGGCCCATGGTCTAACACCTGATGGTGTTGCAGGGGCAGAGACATTGCGCGAAGTCAATGTGCCCGTCGCCGCCCGCCTACAGCAAATTATCGTGGCAATGGAACGTGAGCGTTGGACAAATCGCCCCCACGGTGAACGTCATGTCTGGGTTAACCTTACCGATTTCACGGCGGCAATTATTGACAACGACCGTGCGACGTTCAGCACCCGTTCCGTGATTGGCGCGCTGGACAGTGACCGTCAGTCCCCTGAATTTTCTGACGTGATGGAATTCATGGTCATCAATCCAAGCTGGCATGTGCCACGCTCTATCATTGTTGGTGAATATTTGCCCGCACTGCAACGCAACCAGAACGCTGTCAGCCATATCGAGATCACAGATCGCAATGGCCGTGCAATTAACCGTAGCAACGTGAACTTCAGCCAATATAACGCGCGCACGTTCCCGTTTGCGATGCGCCAACCCCCAAGCCGTGGAAACGCCCTTGGTCTGGTGAAGTTCATGTTCCCCAATCAGTACAACATCTACCTGCACGACACGCCTGCGAAATCATTGTTCGGTCGCGAAGTCCGTGCGTTCAGTCATGGGTGTATCCGCCTCAACGACCCGTTTGATTTTGCCTATGCGTTGCTTGAGGTGCAAGAAGCTGATCCAGAGACGTTTTTCCAACAGCGTTTGCGGTCCGGTTCAGAAAGCCGTGTGAACCTGAACGATCCGGTTCCTGTGCATATCGTGTATCGGACAGCGTTCACGCATACGACTGGCCAGCTGAACTTCCGTCGTGATATCTACGACCGTGATAGCCGCATCTGGTCAGCCCTGGCAAACGAAGGGGTGGCTGTCCGCGCAATTGGCGGGTAAATCTTTCTCAAAGAGGGATCGATCATGCCGATATCGTTAAAAGACATTGCTGCGTCGCTGGGGGCTGAAACCCTTGGCGACGCATCGCTTTTGGTGGACCGTCTGGCCGAACCATTGGAGGCGCGCGAGGGGGACCTCGCGCTGGCCGTGGTCCCGAAATTCAGCGAACACCTAAAGGCGTCAGCAGCCCGCGCCGCCGTGGTTTGGCAAGGGGCGGACCTGTCAGAGCTGGGTCTGGATGGCGCTATTGTGGCACCACGTGGGAGGCTCGCGATGGCGGTGCTGACGCGTCTGATGGATGATGAACCGTCCTTCCCGAATGGTCCTGACATTCACCCGATGTCCGCAATTGATCCCAGCGCTGTCATAGGCAAGGGCGCGCGGATTGGGGCGTTCGTATCCATCGGTCCGGGAACGGTGATCGGCGACAATGCGACGCTTCATGCGGGCGTCCGGATTGGGGCGAATGTGCGGATTGGATCAGGTTTTACCGCCCAGATGGGCGCCGCGATCGGGGGGGACGGATTCTCGTTTACCACCGACGGGCCAAGCAATGTTGAACGAGCCGTGCGGTCACGCCCTGGTGTGCCGATTGAACCAATGGATGGTGCATGGCACCGCATTCATTCCCTAGGCGGGGTGGAAATTGGCGATAACGTAGAAATCGGTGCGAATTCGACTGTGGACGCAGGCACGATCCGCGCGACGCGCATCGGGAATGGCTGCAAGATCGATAACCTCGTTCAGGTCGGCCACAACGTGATCCTGGGGGAGGATTGTTTGCTCTGTGCTCAGGCGGCGATTGCGGGTTCATCTGTGTTGGGCGCGCGGGTCATCCTTGGTGGCAAATCAGGTGTGGCTGACAATCTGACCATTGGCCGCGATGTGGTTGCGGGGGGCGGTGCCATTGTGTTGGCCGATGTCGCGGACGGCATTTTCGTTTCCGGTCATCCCGCCCAACCGACCCATGAATATCGTGCAGGCCTTAAGGCCCTGCGACGTTTGATCAAACGATAGTGGTTCCAAAACGGCGCGCAGCACACTACATCAAGGCTAATACCACATCCGCGTCGGGGGCGCGCATATGAGAATTGAAACGCAAGTTATTGATATTATTTCACAACAAGCATTGCTTGAACCATCAGACGTGACCACGGACAGCACGCTTGAGGACCTCGGGATTGATAGCCTTGGCCTTGTGGAAAGCATTTTTGCAATTGAAGAAGCGTTCGACATCACGGTGCCATTCAATGCCAATGCCCCGACTGAAAGTGACTTTGACATTTCGTCCGTAGGCGCCATCGTGAAGGCCGTGGATGCTTTGGTGAAGGATCAGTCATGAAACGGGTGGTCATCACGGGTGCGGGCACGATTAACGCGCTTGGCCATGATGTTGCGACAACGCTGGATGCCTTGGCCCATGGTCGCTGCGGCATTGGTCCGTTGAATATCCGTGATGTGGACCGTTTGGCCGTTAAAATTGGCGGGCAGGTGACGGGGTATGATGAACATGAACATTTTAACCGTCAACAAATCAGCCTTTATGATCGCTTTACGCAGTTCACCCTATTGGCGGCGGCACAAGCCATTGGTGAAGCGGGGCTGACGTTTTCGGGTGAACTTACGGATCGATCGGGCGTCGTGCTTGGCACATCGGGCGGGGGCCTGAACACGCAGGACGAAAATTATCGCGCCGTTTACGAAGAAGGCAAAAACCGCGTTCATCCGTTTATTGTGCCCAAGCTGATGAACAATGCGGCGGCGTCCCACGTGTCGATGCAATATAATTTGCGTGGCCCGTCGTTCACGGTCGCCACGGCTTGCGCATCGTCCAATCACGCGATGGGACAAGCGTTTTTGATGATCCGCAGCGGCATGGCAGACGTCATGGTCACGGGTGGATCAGAATCCATGCTGTGTTTTGGTGGCGTCAAAGCCTGGGAAGGTCTGCGCGTGATGTCCAAGGATGCCTGCCGCCCGTTTTCAGCGACGCGCAATGGCATGGTGCAGGGCGAAGGCGCGGGGGTGTTCGTGTTTGAAGATCGCGATCATGCTCTCAAACGCGGGGCTGTCATTTTGGCTGAAGTCGCTGGGTTCGCGATGTCTTCAGATGCATCCGACATTGTCACACCGTCCAAACAAGGTGCGGCGCGCGCAATTGCGGGGGCGTTGAAAGATGCCCAACTGAACCGCGAAGACGTGGGGTACATCAATGCCCATGGCACAGGAACGGCGGCCAACGACAAGACCGAATGTGCGGCTGTGGCAGATGTTTTCGGACGCTACGCGGATGACTTAATGATTTCGTCCACCAAATCCATGCATGGGCATTTGATTGGCGGAACGGGCGCTGTTGAACTGTTGGCCTGCATCATGGCGCTGCGTGACGGCATCATTGCCCCGACAATCGGGTATGAAGAAGCCGACCCTGAATGCGCACTAGACGTGGTGCCAAATGTCGCGCGCGAAGCCAAAGTGTCAGCGGTGTTGTCCAATGCCTTTGCCTTTGGCGGTTTGAACGCGGTCATTGCGCTGAAGGCGCATTAAACGAAAAACGCCGCCCCAAAACGGAACGGCGTTTTCAATCGGTATTTCGATTTGATTACTGGCTTGCCGCTTCAAACGCGGCAGTAAAACCGGAAAGTGACATCGTCACAGTGACGGTTTGGTCAGGTGCTGCCGCAGGCACCATAGTAAGCGTCGCAGCCGCACCGCGCCGGAACAAGCCGAGGTCTTGGGCCGTCAGACCCAGCCGCGTCACACAGCCGCCAACATTGCAGAAGTTGAACGGGAAACGACGGGCTTGGCCGCCATCAACACGCAACGTGATTTGTTCGGTCAGCAAAGTTTCCAAAGGCACAACAATCGTTGCACCCGCAACAGCACCGCCGTTGTTGGGCAGAGACACGATTGCAATTTCGGCCACTTCGTTGCCGTCTGCATCGGTCAAAAGCTGATACATTTGGCAGGGATCTTCGCCTTCTTCGACCTTCAAACAGCGCAGCGCCCAGTCGTTGAACACTTCTTTGAGATACTGCTGGCCAGGCTGGGGTTCTTGGGGTTCGGGTGCAACAGGCTCACCTGCTTCATCGATGGGTTCACCCATGTTGAACACGCTTTCCGGCTGCTCTTGCGTTGTCTCGGCGGGGGCGTCTTCTGTGGTAGTTTCCTGTGCGGCCAATGGCAGGGTCAAAGCGCCCAAAAGCGCGACTGCGGACAGGGCCGTGGGAAAGAATTTTGTGTGCAATGTCATAGCGTGGTCCGTTCTATCGTTTAGGTGTTTCACCCGACTTAGCATGGGCGACAAACGGTGTCAGGGCAAAAGAGAGCTTCGGCAGCCACCCGCCGACAGGTAAAATTTAGACCCCACAAAAGAAAAAGGACCCTGAGTAAAGGTCCTTTTTCGTCGTCTCCCTATCGGACTTGGCCGATTTATTGACGGGACGCTACGAAAGGTTGCGGCAACCGTCAACATAGTTTTGTTCACGTTTTCGATAAGATGAGTATGGTTTTCGTTGAAAGCCAAAATACCGGCAATTTTGAACCCTAAATGCAGGGCGATGCCCACAAAAAGACCGCGCCGTCGGAAAATCCGAGGCGCGGCAAGTCTGACAGGGAGGAAGTATCGCACCCCTTGGGAGGAGTTCTTTGAGGCGCGGTACGAATATACTGGCCATAAAGGTTAAGGATGTATTTTGGCCCGAACACTTGCGCGATCAAAATAAGGAAATCAGCATGAGCGATGGAATCTT
>JABBAI010000008.1:0-1362 GCA_018608045.1 Octadecabacter sp.
GCAGCGGCCCCGTGGCTCAACTGGATAGAGCAGCCCCCTCCTAAGGGGCAGGTTATTGGTTCGAATCCAATCGGGGTCACCAGTTATAGCTGGTTTTCGGGTGCTAGGTCGGTTGGGTGTTGGTCGTCTACATCAGGGTCGGCCCTATCTTGATCAGGGAGGTCGAATGTGTCGATGACGTCATTCACCTTCCGCAACATCTGACCTGCACTTTTTGCGACGCCCGGAATGCCCCCGCTTGGGTACATGGGCTGCACGGACGCGGCTGTTCCCGCGACGGGGGCGTGGATGATGTTTCGCTTGACCAATTCGGACATCAAGGCGTTCGCTTGCTCTGGTCCTACCCCCATCCATTTCTGGAGTAGGGCAGGGGTTGCTCGATCATTTACACGGGCAAATAATGCCGCCCAGCCAACCTGTGTGGCACGGACTGGGGCTGTGGCTACTGGGGTGGCCATGGCGGGCAAAGGCAGGACTGGGATCACTGCGGCTGCTCCGGCGGAACTGAGGAATTCACGTCGTTTCATGACTAATAGATGGGTATGAATGGCTGACCTTTTAGGGGGAGAAACGATCGTGCGTTCCCCGTCAGCGTCAGACCATCCGAATGACGTCTTTGTCGATAGACAGCATATAGCCGCGCCGCGCGATGTTGCGGATCAAAAGTTCGGATATCATCTGGTTGCCCAAAGTGTCGCGCAGACGTTTGATGCGTGTGGCCCCTGCGGCTTCTTCGCAATCCACAGATGGGCGGCCAGATATGACGCCTTCGATTTCGGCGCCTGATAGAACTTCATCGTCCATACGGGCTTCGGCCAGCACAGACAGAGTTTCAATAGCCGCATCCGTCAGTTTGAATTCAAAGTTGTTCAGGTAAACCATGTTTTGATCGCGTGAAATCAGAAGCGAGTTGACCTCAATCCCCTTGCGTTCGATCTGTCCCATGCGGCGGTTCATCGTGATTAACATCACAAGAAAGGCGACAGCCGCCACCAGAAGGGCAGTCGCAAAGACGAGCAGCACGAAAATAACAAAGCGATAGCTGTCCAATGTCGCGGAAAATGCCGTGCCCGATTGCGCAAGAATCTCTAGCAATTTGATTTCGGCTTGGCCGGTGAGGGAGGCGTTTTCAATGAACAGCGCCTCAACCCGCGCATTAAATGCGTTTGCATCAGGGAGGTTCAGGAACAACAACACAGCCGCCGTCAAAAGGATGACGACGATCGCTGTAATTCCACCAACGACAATTTTGTTGCCGGTTTGGCGCGCTTCAATAGCGGAGGTAGTTTTCTCCTGCACTTTCCTGTCTCTCCTCAAGTCCGGTGTCATCAAAGACGCCTTCAATGCTTAGTAACTGCCAAT
>JABBAI010000008.1:1462-6238 GCA_018608045.1 Octadecabacter sp.
CTCTCCTCAAGTCCGGTGTCATCAAAGACGCCTTCAATGCTTAGTAACTGCCAATTATCGACTGCAAGGCGGGGGGCAAGTTCGACGGTTGCCCCGTCGACGTTACAGGCGCCCATGATTTCAGCCACACCGTAATGCAGCCGGAGGGGATCGTCACGCTTGGCTTTATAATCTGCAAAACAGGTGGCCTGCGCTGTTGTTGCGATGACCAGCAATGCGGCTGTGAGGGGAATAATGCGTTTCATACCGTCGAACATGCCAATCTGGCGCGTGTTATTCAATATCCAAGCGGGCGGGCGTTACGGACAACGCATATCATCGCGCCGTTATTGAGAGGCAGAGCCCCCAAAGCCCATCGTTGATCCATACCAAGTCGGGCACCCAGCCTGATACCTTTGAAAGGATCAAACGATGATTATGAAAACCTTAACTGCTAGCGTTCTTGCCATTTCCCTTACCGTCACAAGTCTGGCGCCGACATCTGCCGCTGCCGACATTTCTAAAGATGGCGCAATTGCCGGGATTTTGACGTTGCTGTTTTTGGGGGCTGCGATTCACAACAGTCGTGACAATGACGTATCGCCCGCACCAGCGCCTGAACGTCGCCCGCGCCCGAAATTGACACGTGACTGGCGTGTACTGCCAGCCGACTGTCTGCGTAACGTGACGCGCCGGAACGGGAATACGATCCGTATGTTTGGGCAGCGCTGCCTTACCAACAACTACGCCCACGTGAACCGTTTGCCTCAGGCGTGTCACGTCCGTGTCCGCACGGAAAACGGCCAGAACCGTCAGGGTTTCCGCGCACGTTGTTTGCGCAACCAAGGATTCCGCACAAACCAGCGTTAAGGCTGGCGCGGATATAGGGTGACCCTCCTCCGTGTAGTGTAGAGGGTCGCATGATCAGAGGCAGGGGGTATTTCACTGGACATGGGCCCCCTGCCTCTTTTGCGTTTGCAGACGTGGTTAATTGATATTGATTGCAAAATTTGCATATCGGGATTGCACAACGATGCGTGGTCATTGCGGGGACAGTCCCTATTTACCCAATCAGCAACGACAGAACCGAAGGATAATACAATGATCCAAGATCGCCTTACCGCTAAGTTCCAAAGCGCAAAGCCAGCAGCAAAGCGCGAAACACGCCCGCAGCCAACACAGGCGCCAAAAGCCAAAGCCGTGAAAGATCCTGTTCGCGAAGTTTATGAACGTGGCCGCAAAGCCGCTGGATCATTGTTCTGGCTCTAAGACTTGCGGCCCGTGCATTGGTCTGATTGATCAGACCACATGACCGGACCAGATTTTTCTTTTGAACATGATTTGATCGCCCGCGGTGTTTTGAACGTCGCGGGCGTTGACGAAGTTGGACGCGGCCCGCTGGCTGGCCCTGTGACCGCAGCCGCCGTGATCCTAGACCCAACAAACATTCCCGACGGCCTGAACGATTCCAAAGCGCTGTCCGCGAAAAAGCGGGAGGCGTTGGAACCGCTGATCTTTGCCCATGCCGAAGTATCGATCGCCCATGCCACCGTCGAAGAGATTGACGAGATTAACATTCTGCGCGCCAGCCACCTTGCGATGGAACGAGCGATAGCGGGATTGGGGCGCGTGGGGCACGCGTTGATTGATGGCAATATGATCCCGCGCGGCTTGATCGTTCCCGCGACCACAATCATCAAGGGTGATGCACGATCTGTATCGATTTCAGCGGCCTCAATTGTGGCCAAAATATGTCGAGACCGGATGATGGTGGAGTTGGCGCAACAGTATCCAGGTTATGGCTGGGACACGAATGCCGGATACGGGTCGAAAAGCCACATATCTGCACTTCAAAATCTTGGAGTAACCCCACACCATAGACGGTCCTTCAAACCCGTCCACAACATGTTGTGACAAGAAAAATCATAACCCTTTGATTCAATAAATCTTTTGACTGCGAATCACCTTTGACTCACATTGAGGTCAACAAGCGAGCGGAACAATCCGCCGGGACAGAGGCGACGTATGACAAAGAAAATGCTGCAGGCAGATGCACCCGCACTGCCGAGAAATAGTATCCTTGATGGTGATTGCATCGACATCATGAACAGCCTGCCCGAGGGCAGTGTTGACCTGATCTTTGCTGACCCTCCTTATAATCTTCAGCTGCGTGGTGATCTTCACCGCCCGGACAATTCCAAAGTCGATGCCGTCGACAATGATTGGGACCAGTTCGAAAGCTTTAAGATTTACGACGATTTCACCAAAGCGTGGCTGTCTGCCGCGCGTCGCCTTCTGAAACCGGATGGTGCGATCTGGGTGATTGGCAGCTATCACAACGTGTTCCGTATGGGCGCTGAGTTGCAAAACCAAGGGTTCTGGATTTTGAACGACGTGGTGTGGCGCAAGTCCAACCCAATGCCAAATTTCCGCGGCAAACGCCTGACCAATGCGCATGAAACGCTGATCTGGGCCGGTAAAACCGAGAAATCGAAATACACTTTTAACTATGAAGCTTTAAAGGCTTTGAACGAAGGGATCCAAATGCGCAGCGACTGGGTGCTTCCGATTTGTACAGGACATGAACGTTTGAAAAACGAAGCCGGCGACAAAGCCCACCCGACACAAAAACCCGAAAGCCTGTTACACCGCGTTTTGCTGGGTACGACGAACCCCGGTGATGTGGTTCTAGACCCGTTCTTTGGAACTGGCACCACTGGCGCCGTCGCCAAAATGCTTGGTCGCGATTACATCGGTATTGAGCGTGAAGCAGAGTACCGCGCCGTTGCCGAAAAACGCCTTGCGAAAATTCGCAAATTTGACGGTGAAGCCTTGGAAGTTACGCAGTCCAAGCGGTCTGAACCCCGTGTACCGTTCGGCCAAGTTGTGGAACGCGGCATGCTGCGTCCTGGCGAAGAACTGTGGTCCATAAATGGTCGCCACAAAGCCAAGGTGCGTGCTGACGGGTCCTTGATCGGTGCTGACGCCAAGGGATCGATCCACCAAGTGGGCGCGGCCTGTGAAAACGCGCCAAGCTGCAATGGTTGGACGTATTGGCATTACCGCCGTGACGGCAAAAAGGTCCCGATTGATCTTTTGCGTCAGCAAATCCGTTCGGAAATGCACACCAACTAAACCTATCTAATTCTATCCAGTTTACCGCCTGTGCCTGCGGCTCTCCAGCCGTGGCACCACTTATCCCCCGTCGGTCCCAAGACCTGACGGGGGTTTTTTCTGTTCCGACTTCCCCCGTGACGGACCGATGATTACCCGCCATAAGGGGGCAAATCTACGAGGGCTCACATGGCGAAAATTCTTCTGACAGGCGGCGCGGGATATATCGGCTCGCATACATATCTGGCACTCATTGAGGCGGGATTCGATGTCGTGATCCTCGATAATTTTTCCAATGCAAAAGACGATGTACCTGCACGGCTTAAGGACATTTCGGGCAAGCAAGTCCATGTCTATCAAGGGGACGTGCTGGATCGCACGCTGCTAGATGATGTGTTTGCGACCCATAAAATCGATGGAGTTGTGCATTTCGCAGCCAAAAAGGCTGTGGGTGAAAGTGTGGCAAAGCCGCTGGATTATATCCATACGAATGTTGGTGGGTTGTTGAACCTGCTGGCCGCAATGGACGGTGCTGGTGTGCGCCGGATCGTATTTTCATCCTCTGCGACAGTGTATGGCGACACCAGCGTGCAGCCTATTCCTGAGGATCACCCGTGCACCTATACATCGCCCTACGCGTTCACGAAGATCGCGGGTGAGCAGATTTTAGAACAGTTGCCCGACAACTGGGCCATCGGCATTCTGCGGTATTTTAATCCGGTTGGGGCGCATCAATCCGCGATGATTGGCGAAGATCCGGAAGACACTCCAAACAATCTTGTGCCCTATATCGCCAAGGTTGCGACGGGTGAATTGACGCAGCTTGGCGTGTTTGGAAACGATTACGACACACCCGATGGCACGGGCGTGCGCGACTACATCCATGTTGAAGATTTAGCAGACGGGCATGTTCTGTCGCTCAAATCCCTGATCGAAACCAATCAAAGCCACACCGTGAACCTTGGAACAGGCGAAGGATCATCGGTGCTGGACGTGTTGAACGCCTATTCCGAAGCATGCGGGAAAAAGTTGCCCCATCAGATCAAGCCGCGCCGCGATGGTGATGTTGCAGTTCTGACAGCGCGACCTGAAAAGGCGAAGGCCACCCTCGGGTTTGAGGCGAAGCGCAGTCTTGCGGACATGTGTAAATCAAGCTGGGCGTGGGTGAACGGCCAGCGGCGCAACAGCAACTAGCGTGGCATCGGATTGGTCGCGTTCTTGTAGGGCGCCCAATCCTCAACCTCTGGGTAATACTTCTTACGCCATGCACGCACCTTCGGGTTCATGATGCGTCGCCACACCGGCGGGATCATCGCCGCCATCGTCATGATGGGATAGCCGTATGGTAGTTGCGGCGCGTCGTCCTCATCGTAGGTTTGCAGCATTGGAAAACGGCGGTCCGGTTTGTAGTGGTGGTCGCTGTGGCGTTGTAAATTGATCAACAACCAATTGGACGCCAGCTGTGACGCATTCCACGAATGACGCGGCAGAACGTGTTCGTATTTCCCATCACCAAGGTGTTTACGGGTCAGCCCGTAATGTTCGACATAATTCACCAGTTCCAGCTGCCACATCGCAACAATCGCTTGCAACAAGAACCAGCCCAGACCCGCAAAGCCCCCAATCCAGACGGCAAGCACGAGCATGACCAATTGCAGCGCGGCGTAGCGCCAAAATGGATTG
>JABBAI010000004.1 GCA_018608045.1 Octadecabacter sp.
CGATTTGATGCGCTGCGGTATTCCGTGTGCAGGTTATACACCCGAAACACGGTGCCGTTTCGGTCTGAAAATTCGGCCCAAGACGCAAACGCGGGCCATGATCCGTTAAATGTACGCGAATAAATCACGTCCGGCGTTTTCTAGAAAAAGAACCAGCCTTCATCGCGCAACGACAAGCGATCTGCGCGGTACAATATAGGCTGTGTGTTCGGAAACTCGGTAGGATCACCAGCAGCAGCAACCGCATAATCCGGGTTCTGGTCGCGCAAGTAATCCAGTGTCAGATTGGCGGGTGCGCTGCGTCGGCCAAAACTCTCCATCTCTTGAAAGCCGACGACATCCGCGTTCAATGCGCGAAAGGCTTATTGCAACGGGCCCTTGCGGCGGTCCCAATCCCCCACGGACCAATCGCCCTCAGCGCGGTCCAACCAGATATAATGCACATTATACGTAGCCACCCGCAGCGTATCGGCGGGCGGGGCCTGCACGGGTTGCGGCAATGAAGAGCACGCGACCATCCCCACAAGAATCGCCATGAATCCGGAGGCGATCATGGCAAACCGCTTCGCCCAACGCATCATGGCATCATGGCATCACCAGAAAGGCGCGAAAATCATTTACGTTTGTCAGTGTCGGTCCCGTGATGATCTGTCCGTTGATCTTGGCAAAGAACCCGTGGGCATTATTGCGTTCCAGCGCGCCGCGCGGCGACACTTCCATCGCTTCGGCAAGCGCCAGCGTTGTCGGATCAGCGATTGCTCCCGCCACCTCTGCAGCGCCATCGACACCGTCGGTATCGCAGGCCATGACATGAATGCGTGGGTGCCCCTTAAGGGCAATCGCCGCCGCGAGGGTGAATTCTGCATTGGGGCCGCCCACTCCGTCGCCTGTGCGCGTCACCGTGCATTCGCCACCTGACAGCAGTAGAACGGGATGTGGCAGATTTTCGATTGCGATCTGTACGGCCATTTCGGCCTGTTGGGCCGCCAGATCACGTGCTTCACCTTCCAAGGAATCGCTCAACACCCTGACTTCAACGCCGTGGTCTTTGGCGTATTCTTCGGCCGCCGCCAAAGAATGGGACGGTGCCGCGACAATCGTATTTTTAATTCCTGCCAAACGCGGATCATCAATTGCCATCGGATCACCGCCAGATGCCAAATGCGCAGCGATTGTTGCGGGCGGTTCAACACCCCATTTCTTCAGCGTTTCAATGGCGAGCGCTGCATGGCCTGCGTAGCCAACCGTCGGACCGCTTGCGATGTCGCTTGGGTTGTCACCGGGGACGTCTGAAATCAAAAGCGCGTGCAACGTCGCCGGATAAACCGCCGCCGCCAAACGCCCGCCCTTCACGCCCGAAATTTCCTTACGGATGCCGTTGATGTCCCCAATCGGCATGCCAGACGCCAACATCGCGCTGTTCAACGCCTGTTTGTCCGCCAATGTGATGTCAGATGCAGGCGCACATAACAGCGACGACCCGCCCCCTGATATCAACATGATCACGGTATCCTCGGCCCCCAAACCCTTTGCCAATTCAAGCAAATGTTGCGTCGCATCCACGCCGGCCTGATCGGACACGGGGTGTGCGGCCTCAACGATTTTTATGCCCGAACAGGGGCGTGCGTAGCCATAGCGTGTAATGACATACCCATGACAAGGCCCCCATGCGGCTTCGACTGCTTCCGCCATCCGCGCCGATGCCTTGCCCGCCCCTAAAATCACGACCCGTCCGTCAGGTTTTGGCGGCAAATGCGCGGGAACGCACAACATCGGATCCGCGCGCGCAACGGCAACGTCGAACACATCGCGCAGGAACTGATTGGGTTCTATGAGTCGGGCCATAACGTGCGTTCGCTTTTAACAATCTGCATTTGCCGCCAGCATAGCGGCCCAGCATGCGAATTAAAACGAAACTGTTTGTGATACGTGGCGATCCGGGAAGGACTCGAACCCTCAACATCCTCATTAGAAGTGAGGTGCTCTATCCAGTTGAGCTACCGGACCGCTGCGGCCTTTCTAACGAAATCGTACGTAGAGGTGCAAGCCATCAAGCGGCTTCGTGCAGCTCTTGTACGGTTTCCAATTCCTGCTTGACCTTGCGGGAAAGTTGCCGCACGCGAGTGCTCATTTCGTACTGCGCATCGAACGAATTGTAGTTTGCCCATCAACTACCCCTCACAACGATCCCGAGGGTTGAAGTTGCTGAAGAGGGTTTATGATAATAAATTCTGCAGCACATCAACGCAGCGCAATGCTATTTCACGGTATCTTTACTCGGGTCCCGTTAGCATAAACCTAAAATTGCGTAGTAGTTTTTCGACCCACACGGTTCGTTGGAACGATACGTTCGATAATTTCGGGCAACTTTTTACCGGAGATGGTTACCTCAATACACCGGCTAAACTAAAAGCCCTTGTCGACCATTACCGAAACAGGTTGAATCGGGCCGGTGTCCTTCAGGTCATGCATCATGGGGCTTCACGGAACTCGCGCCCAGGTGACGCAAAAGCACTACAGCCGGCTGTAAGTATATTCTCGTCAGATCCAGCAAGGGGCAAAAACCCTCATCCTCATGCTCCGGTCTTGAGAAATTTCTGGTCCTTCTGTCCAGTGTAAGTTGGCTCCCAAAATACTTTCCAACTGCAGCTACTTTTGGCCTAGATCACACTCGCAAGTAGCTCCGGACCTATAATTCGCCTTTCCACTGATCTGCGCACGAGACTTGGACGCTCAGCTTAGCGGGATCCTTGCCCCGATTTCGAGACAACTTTGCCCCGATTCACAGCAGATCAGTGCGTCCAAGCACCGCGACGGTTGGTTGCAAAGTTCTCACCGTAGCCACCAGCGCGGATATTTGCGCCACGCTTCTTCGGGTCCTGAACTGCCGCTTCGATCCCGTTATCCGCAGCATAGGCGATGGCTGCATCTTTGGTGTCGAACGTCATTTTAACCTGTGTTTGTGTGTCAGAAGACGATGTCCAGCCCATCAAAGGATCAAGTTCGCGCGCTGACGTTTGCGCAAATTCCAGCACCCAATGCTTTGTCTTGGCAGTACCTGACGACATTGCGGTTCGGGCTGGCTGATAAATACGTGCGCGCATGATGAACTCCCTTAGCATACCCGCTATATCGGCATTTTCCGCCTGCCATGCAAGCCTATCTCGCTTCGACTTTTCTCTGGTTAGTCATACTTTTGTCGGAAATCTCGCCTAATCAGGTGCCTGATCGGACCAATTCCGCCAATCGCCAGAACAAGGTCAGGCAGATATGGCAACGTTTCTGAGATACGGTCCGGACGTTTTGGCAAACGCCAACTTCAACGCGAACGGTAGCGGGGGGGGCAGGACAACGCGGGGCAAATCACCGTCAGTGGCGATTCATCCCCGTTTCCTGACGACTATATTGTTGAGTTTAAGGTTAACAGCGTGCCGCACGATGGCGAATTTGACGGGTCCACCGCATTGCCAACAGTTCCACCGTCTGCTTTGACGCCAAAAACCCTAATTTTAACGCCAAACGGACAAACGCCAATCCTTGATCTTTCAGTCAGCGACCTTGTGACCACCGCAAGCAACAGCACGCAATAAATCATATGGTTCGGTAAACGCCACGTCACACGGTTTGAACTTTTGGCCTAGCCCAAGCTGCGCCCAATCCTCGTCCCAAGAGGGGCCGTGAGCGTGGACTTGGCCACAATGATCTCGCGTCAGCCCGCTTTGATTGCCCATGAAGTATCTCTGATAATATCCGCCAAAATGGCGGCACCGCCAAGATCCCGCATGCGCATCGCCAATGGCTGCAAACCGGTAACATATCTGCATCTGATGGTTGAAAACCACCAGTTTATTTTTGCCAACGGCATCCCCGCAGAATGCCTTATCCCGGCACGCACGCCCTGCGCGCCTTGACCAGACCACAACTGCATTCGCTCCAATCAATCATGCCATCCTTGACCATACCGGTGCTGGCGTCGCGCAGGATTGAGGCTCTTATGGTACCGCAACGCGTCCTTTCACCCGCTAGCGCAAACTGCTGACACAACCTGCCAGTATCCCCCCTTGAAGCTTCGCGCATTGGTGTCACATTAATGAGTGACAGGAGCCGCCATGCCATACGCCCAGACTGACAAATTCGAAGCTGAACAATTCCTTGCCAATCCCGCGCCGGACGTGAAGACGCGTGAAAAGCTCGAGGGGGGTAAGGCCTTTGTTCTGAAGACCGAATTCAAACCTGCAGGCGATCAGCCGACAGCCATCAAAGAATTGTGCGAAGGCATCAATCAAGGCGAACGTGATCAGGTTTTGCTAGGGGCGACCGGTACAGGCAAAACCTTCACCATGGCCAAGATGATTGAGAAAACGCAGCGCCCGGCGATCATCCTTGCGCCCAACAAAACCCTCGCCGCACAGCTTTATGGTGAATTCAAAGGGTTTTTTCCTGACGCCGCGGTGGAATATTTCGTGTCGTTCTATGACTACTACCAACCAGAAGCTTACGTGGCGCGGTCCGATACGTTCATTGAAAAGGAATCCCAGATCAACGAACAGATCGACCGGATGCGCCACTCTGCCACGCGGGCGCTGCTGGAACGCGACGACGTGATCATCGTGGCCTCCGTGTCGTGCATTTACGGCATCGGGTCGGTCGAAACTTACGGCGCGATGACGCAAGACATCCACGTCGGTGAACCCTATGACCAGCGTGCAATCATGGCCGACCTGATTGCGCAGGCGTACAAGCGCAACGACCAAGCGTTCCAGCGCGGCACATTCCGCGTGCGCGGTGACAGCTTGGAAATTTTCCCTGCTCACTTGGATGACCGCGCATGGCGTCTGTCGTTCTTCGGCGAAGAATTGGAAAGCATTACCGAATTTGATCCCCTGACGGGTGAAAAAACCGACACGTTCGAAAAGGTCCGCGTTTACGCCAATTCCCACTACGTGACGCCCAAACCAACGATGAACCAAGCCATCGTGGGCATCAAAAAAGAACTGCGTATGCGGCTTGATCAATTGGTGGGCGAGGGCAAATTGTTAGAGGCACAGCGCCTAGAACAACGCTGTAACTTTGACCTCGAAATGCTTGAGGCGACGGGCGTGTGCAACGGGATTGAGAACTATTCCCGCTACCTCACAGGCCGCGCACCGGGGGAGCCGCCCCCCACATTGTTCGAATTTATCCCCGACAACGCGATTGTCTTTGCCGATGAATCCCACGTGTCCGTGCCCCAAATTGGCGGAATGTATAAGGGTGACTTCCGGCGCAAAATGACGCTGGCCGAACACGGGTTTCGCCTGCCATCCTGCATGGACAACCGCCCCCTCAAGTTTGAGGAATGGGACGCCATGCGCCCGCAATCTGTCTTTGTGTCCGCAACCCCCGCCGCATGGGAGATGGAACAGACGAGTGGTGTGTTCACCGAACAAATCATCCGCCCCACCGGCCTTTTGGATCCGGTGATCGAAATCCGCCCCGTCGACACGCAAGTCGATGATATTATGGATGAAATTCTCCGCGTTACCGCAGCGGGATTTCGCACATTGGTCACTACATTGACCAAACGCATGGCAGAAGACCTGACCGAATACCTGCACGAAAACGGCATCAAGATTCGCTACATGCACAGCGACATCGACACCATTGAACGCATCGAAATCCTGCGCGATCTGCGTCTTGGTGCGTTTGATGTGCTGGTCGGGATCAACCTGTTGCGCGAAGGTTTGGACATTCCCGAATGCGGGCTGGTCGCGATTTTGGACGCGGACAAAGAAGGGTTCCTGCGCTCAGAAACATCGCTAATCCAGACCATTGGCCGCGCCGCGCGAAATGCCGAAGGCCGCGTCATCATGTATGCTGACCGCATCACCGGATCGATGGAACGCGCGATGGGCGAAACCGATCGCCGCCGCGCGCGTCAGATCGCGTACAACGAAGAACATGGCATCACGCCGCAGACGGTCAAAAAGAACGTCGAGGATATTCTCGCCGGGCTGTACAAAGGCGACGTCGACATGAACCGCGTCACCGCAAAGGTCGACAAACACGCGGGCGCGAACCTGACCGCCGTTCTGGAAGGCCTGCGCACCGACATGCGCAAAGCCGCAGAGAACTTGGAGTTCGAAGAAGCCGCCCGCCTGCGCGACGAGGTGAAGCGCTTGGAAGTCGTCGACCTCGTCGTGTCCGACGACCCCATGGCGCGCCAATACG
>JABBAI010000195.1 GCA_018608045.1 Octadecabacter sp.
TCATTTCTTACGGATGCATTCATCGTAGAAATCATAAACTGCCATGCCACAAACAATGATCGCGATGATCATAAACGGTGATCCACCGACAAACCCTGCAAAGCCGGTTGAAATACTTTGCGACAACCCGCCAATAAAGATGCACAGACCTGCTGTGCCAAATAGGCCCACAATCAATTTCGTGATGTATGACATATCAACTCCTCTTTTATTTTACTGTTTCGGACAGATGTTTTTGCAACCAGCCCGCAGTCCGCAGCAGACGGTCATCTTTTTCTGCGGGTCCAATCAGTTGCAAACCGATGGGCAATCCCGTTTCACCAACCAACAACGGCAGGCTTACGCAGGGCAATCCGGCCAAGGTCCACAGGGTGCAGAAAATCGGATCACCGGTCCCTTTGCCAAAATGGGGTGCTTCGCCCGCGGCAGAGGGTGCAATAATCGCATCATAATCGATAAAAAACGCTTTGAAAAACGCCTCAGCGGAGGCTTTGACGGCGATTGCATCGTCGTATTGCGTTTTGGTAATAGTGCGCGCGCGGGTGATCACAGGCTTCAGCGTGTCGCTGATCTGGTCCCAATTGCCGTCAAATACGTCGGCCTGATGCCGTGCGATTTCGTACTCGTGGATGCAGGCCTGCACACCGACCAGATCGGAAAGTGTGTCTGCTGCGGCCATCTTTTCGACTGACGGTCCAAGGATTTCGAGGACAGAATCTATCCCGCCGCGCGCATCTTCGCTTAGACGGTCATTGAACGGCAGATCAAACCACGCCAGCGCGGGCGTCACAGGCGCGTCTGCGGCGACGCCCGCCGACATATTAGGGCGCGGGCGAGCAAAGCTAACCGCGTCGCGTTGATCATATCCGCCGATGGCGTCGGTCAACAAGGCAACATCGGCCAGAGATCGACCAAAGCAGCCCACCTGATCCAAAGACACAGATGTCTGTAAAATACCATCACGCGAAATTACACCGCGGGTGGGTTTGAACCCGAAGGTGCCGCAAAACGAAGCTGGCCGAATAACGGACCCGTTAGTTTGCGTGCCAATTGCCAGCGGCACATGCTGTGCGGCGACAGCGGCGGCAGACCCGCTTGATGATCCACCGGGTGAATGATTGGGATTGTGTGGATTGCGGGTTTCGTTCGCATGCACAAATGCCAGCTCTGTCGTCACGGTTTTGCCCATGATGACGGCACCTGCCTCCCGCAGCAACTCAACCAGCCGCGCGACATGGTCTGTTTGGCGACCCTCAAAGATCGGCGTTCCGCGCTGGGTCGGCATTTTGGCCGTGTCGATGATGTCTTTCAGGCCAACTGGAATACCGTGAAGAGGCCCTGTCGCCAGTCCCGCGATACGGATGCGATCACATTCCGCCGCTTGGGCAAGTGCTGCATCGCCATCCAAAAACGCCCACGCCTTGATCGTTCCATCGGTTTCGGCAATCCGCGCAAGGCACGATTTCACCAATTCGACCGACGATAATCGACCCGAGGCGATGGTGGCCAGCGCCTCGGATGCGGTCAGTTTGTAGCTATCCTTAATCACGGGATGTAGGGCCCAAAGAGGTAATCAGGGAACCACAGTGCAATACCGGGGAATGCGTACATCAAACACATCGTGAGGATCACAATGCCAAGGTAGGGCATGATTCCACGGAAAATATCCATCAGCTCGATCTGGTTTTTGAGCACCCCTTTTAGATAATAGGCGGACATGGCCATGGGAGGGGTCAGGAACGATGTTTGCAGGTTCAACGCGATTAGCATCGCGAAGAAGTACGGGTTTACACCGAATACTTCGAGGAGAGGCAGGAAGATCGGCACGAAGATGATCAGGATTTCCGACCATTCCAACGGCCAACCCAACACAAAGATGATCAGCTGCGCGAGGACGAGGAACTGCCAAGGCTCCATGTCCAACCCACCAACGAAGTCTGCAATGATGTCGTGGCCCCCAAGATAGGAAAAAACCGACGCAAACGTCCATGACCCGATGAATAACCAACAGACCATTGCAGTGGCTTTGGCCGTCAAAAACACGCTTTCCTTCAGCTTGGTCCATGTCATCGAACGGTACAGAACCGCCAAAACCATACCACCAAGTGCGCCCATGGCGGCAGCTTCGGCAGGCGTGGCCAGACCACCAAGGATCGAGCCCAGAACCAATCCGATCAACACAGTCAATGGGACAAAAGATTTTAACAGATCAAGATAGATTTCGCGAGGCGGAGGTGGGTTTTCCGTCGTCGGCTTTGGCGCCAATGCAGGGTTAAAGTATACGCGTACGATGACATATACGATATACAGGCCTGCTAGCAGTAATCCCGGGAAGAGCGCAGCCGCATAGAGGCGTAGCGGGGACAGGTCCGCAATCGCGGCATAAACGATCAACATAATCGACGGGGGAATTAGAATTCCCAAGGTCCCGCCTGCGCAAATCACACCTGCCGCAAAGCTTTTGTCGTAATTTGCATTTGCCATCGCAGGGAAGGCCAGCAAGCCCATAAGTGTCACAACCGCGCCTACGATACCGGAGGCCGTCGAGAACACCGCGCAGGTGAGCAAGGCCGCAATCGCCAGTGAACCGGGCAGGTTTCGCGCCGCCATATAGAGCGAGAAAAACAACTTATCGACGATATTCGCTCGTTCCACGACATAACCCATGAACAAAAATAACGGGATCGCCACGAGGATCGGGTTTTCCATGACCGAATAGGTGTTTTGGTTCACAAGGTAGAAGATGTTGTTGTTGAAAATATCGCTGAAGACCTCAACCGATCCTTCACGGTGGTAGGCATAATAGCCAAACGCGACACCCATCGCGAGCAGCGTAAAGGCAATCGGAAAGCCAAGGAGAACCAGCACAATAAACAGCGCCAGCATCATCAGCGCGACTTCGGGGTTTGTCATCTTTTTATCTTTCTAGAAGCGCTTGGGGCTATTTGTTGTTGTCACGGGCTAAGGAGCTGATCGTTTCAAGATCGGCGTCCGACAGAATATCTTCGGTCTCACGCACATCGACCAACCGCTCGGGCCACACGCCCGTGCGGAACGCCATTACACAGCGCACCAGTTCAGATACCCCTTGGAAGGCGAGTAAGAAACCAGCAATAGGGATTAATGATTTAAAGAAATATATCTGGATACTGGCGGGACTGTTAAAGCTCACTTCTTTGTAGCGCCAGCTGTCTGATGCAATTTCCCAGCCGTACCATGCAAGCGCGAGCACACCAGGGAAGAAGAACAGAAAATAAAGGACAAAGTCCAACGATGCCTGAACTTTTACTGGAAACAGACGGTACAAGACGTCGGCTCGCACATGCGTGTCCTGCGCTAAAGCATAAGCCCCACACATCAAGAACAGTGCGCCATACATCTGGATCATCATGTCAAACGCCCAGACAGTCGGGGAGTTTAGAACGTAACGGACAAACACCTCATACGAGATTGACAGGGTCAGGATCAGAATGCACCAACCAAAGGCGCGACCAACCCAAAGGCTAAGGCCTTCAATTGCGTGGACAAATTTCATGTGTCTGCTGCTCCCCTCACAGATCAAGCGGGCATTCTTTGCGGCCCGCCTCCAGTCATTCCAAGTGCACAATGCCCGAGCGCCAATGCGGCACCCGGGCATTGTTGAACCAATTCGCGATTAAGCGAAGTAGTGATCGTATGCCAGCTTGTAGTCAGGCTGGTTGAGGTTCAGGTAACCCATCACTTCTTTGGCGTATGCCTTCTGGGATTCCATCACGCGTGCAAAGAACGGATCCTCGCTTGCGATGCGGTCAGCAACTGCGTCCCAAGCCGCCAACTGTGCTTCAAGAACAGCCTGTGGTGTGCGGTGAACGTTCACGCCGTCCTGTTCCTGAAGCTTGGTCAGGTCTTCGGAATAACGCTTGGTGTTGCCCCAATAGAAGCCGGAGCTTTCAGCCATAGATGCATTGCGGACTATCGCCTGATGCTCAGGCGACAAACCGTTCCAGACGTCTTTGTTGATCGTAACCTCAAAGCACTCTTGGCTCTGGTGGTAGGATGCGAGCATGTAGTCTTTGGATACATCCTGCATACCGAAGTCACGGTCAGATGTCGGGTTGTTGTATTCGGCCGCATCGATCAGGCCGGATTTCATTGCAGGCTGGATTTCGCCACCTGGAAGCTGAACAACAGACATACCCATTTGCAGCATAACGTCCGCCGCCAGACCGACTGTGCGGTACTTTAGGCCGTTCATCTGGGACGCATCTGTGATCGGCTCGGAGAACCAGCCAAGCGGCTGCGCTGGCATTGGTGAGTTGAAGAAGGACACAACGTTAAGCTGCAAGTCTTCCATCAGTTCATCGAAAAGTTCCTGACCACCACCAGCGTGTATCCAGCCAAGCATTTCCTGTGAAGACCAGCCAAAGCAAGGGCCTGTGCCGAACAATGATGCAGATTTCGCTTTACCGTACCAATATGCGGAGACGTAGTGTGCTGCGTCCAGAACGCCGCGGTGAACCGCATCTTGCATCTGGGATGTTTTCACAACGGAATCCACGGACAGAACTTCGATTGTCAAAGACCCGCCAGACATTTCGTTGACACGGTTTGCGAACGACTGTGCGTTCTCAAGGAAGATACCGCCGCTCCATGCCGCTTGCATCTTGATGTTTACGCCGTGACCGTCTGCAATAGCAGGCGTAGCCAAAGCTGCGGCGCCAACAACAGCGGAGCCACGCAGGAATTTTCTGCGGTTCAAAGTCTCTTTCATAGTTCCTCCCAAAGAATGATGTGCTTTCGTCCCTTATCGGATCCGACGCACCAGGTTTTTGAACCTCGGGGTGAAATCATATGCAAAACCGATCCTCCCAGAACGGCCGTGCCCGTCAACAAGCCCCGCGGTCTTCCTGACTCTAGAAGAAGTCACGCACTGCACAAGTGCAACATTGCGCGCTGCGTCGCGGCATGGCCGCAAAATATGTCGCCCGCAGGTTTTTGAATTTGCACCACAAAGCGGCGAAGGGTTTGAATCGTTCAACTGGACGACACTTTTTACTATAAAGTTATCAAGGTGTTAATTGAAACCACGTCTGGTCAGATTAAGACTTCAAAAGTCCAAATTTACAGCAACCTACACAGAAATACTGAACTAAAATATTGGTGAACTTTTTTTACCAATTCGTCCATTTCGCCGGCATATGCCCCAGATCATGACCAAATCTCATGTCAGCCTCGTCCAGAATCAAGCTTTCCAATCGTCATCGACGCTGCTTTTGGCAATGGCTGGCTTCGCAGTGATCGGCTGCCCTGCACAATCGCGCCGACATTGCGAAACCACGGGCGATAAAATATAAAATCTATCCGGTGACAAATGTGCGCTCGAGCACCTGTGTCAGATTAAGACTTCAAAAGTCCAAATTTACAGCAACCTACACAGAAATACTGAACTAAAATATTGGTGAACTTTTTTTACCAATTCGTCCATTTCGCCGGCATATGCCCCAGATCATGACCAAATCTCATGTCAGCCTCGTCCAGAATCAAGCTTTCCAATCGTCATCGACGCTGCTTTTGGCAATGGCTGGCTTCGCAGTGATCGGCTGCCCTGCACAATCGCGCCGACATTGCGAAACCACGGGCGATAAAATATAAAATCTATCCGGTGACAAATGTGCGCTCGAGCACCTGTGACTGGATCGACGGCTCACGCCCGTATTTGACGATAACCGTGTGCATAAGAATGCCATCTTCAAATCGGGTCTTGTCACGCTTACGTTCCGGTCTCCCAACTCATTTATGCGGCCTTTCGCTCAAATGCCAAGGGGCTTTTGCCGCCGAGCGATGAGTGGCGACGGCGCAGATTGTAGAAGCCATTGATATACTGGAATATCGCACCTTCTGCCTGACGGCGCGTGTCCCAACGATTACGCCAGATCAGCTCGGCCTTGATGGATTTGAAGAACGTCTCAACCATGGAATTGTCGTAACAATTTCCGTTACCGCTCATCGAGACCTTGAAGCCGTTCTTTTTCAGGCGCTTCTGATACGCGTTGGAACAATATTGCGAGCCGCGATCCGTATGGTGAAAGCAGCCTTCGGGCGGTGTTGTTCGCGGACATGTGCCAAGATCACCATATCGTCGCGCTGCCTGCG
>JABBAI010000126.1 GCA_018608045.1 Octadecabacter sp.
CTTGTAAGTCCGACTCAGTAATCTGGGTGTCGCCTCTTGTCTTATTGACTATCACTTTTGCAAACTGATGGTTTGGTTCAACTTGAAGGAATTTTGAGAGGCGTTCAACTTCACTTATCTCAAACATATTTTCGTAAAATCCGATATGAATATTATTTGGTGAAAAAACACCTTCTGCTTCTTGTATTATGTTTTGATAATTGGTGCGTAAAGAGCAATGCTTAGTCTTATAGTATTCAATGAGCGCACTTTCAAAATTAGTCTGATTTAACGAAATGCCCTCTGAGTAATTATTTCTATTCAAATTAAAAAGCACGGCACTTTTGATACGAGACAAAGGTTCTCTAACAAGTATAACAACCTTTGTTTTAATACATTTTTCTGAGAACCTCTTTTTAATGTATTCGAGTCTATCGAACTTTAGTCCGCTGTAGGAAGGTGAAATATCTGCTGATATAACCTTATCTCCATTCATTAATTTGTCAAAGTATGAGAAATAATAATTTGTATTCTCCACCTTATAACGCTGATACTTTTTAGGACTAATTAATGTTCTTAGACTTAGGTGTGATTTATAATGAGCAAATAATGGGATATCTCTTCGATCCCAAACGTGATACTCTTTTGCAAAGCCATTGGCAAATTTATTAGACCGACATAAATATTCATATAGCCAACTTGTTCCACACTTTTGATGGCCTAAACCCAAAATGAAGGTGCGGTTGTGTTTCATGACTTAACCTCGAAATATTGAATTGAAAATAAACTTTCAGACACTGGAGTTATACTGGACCTGTCACGCTCTTGTGCCGCTCCAAGTTCTCGTTCAAGCCACTTTGCTCAAAAGCGATGTGGCTTTTTCAGCCGAGGGTTGATTGGCGTCGGCGCAGATTGTTCTGTGTCACCGGCACCCCGTCGATAGCCAACCGCCCGTTACTAGGTTCGAGCAGCCCAAGCATGAGATTTAATAGTATCGTTTTACCGGTGCCTGTGCTTTCGACGATGGTGAGTGTTATTTTTTGAACACGTGAATATCATAGTAAACCTGCATTTGGCTGGGTGCAGTTAGGATTAAATCCAACGGTTCTCAGCACGGCAGGTCGCGGTTCAAGATTGAGTTTTTCAAGGAAATGATAGATTTCACCTGATTTGTTCGATGGTTTGTGAATGATCAGAAATCAACCTCAATGGGATTGAGGTGTGGGAAATTCGGCAGCAACTGGATGTGGTGGATACAGTAATCTGGTCTGGTAAGGAAAGCCCTAACATCTGGCTCTTCGTGATAGGCCGCGTTGTCCCAGATGACATGAATGAAGCGCTTGTCGGGGTGTAGTCCACAATCTTGACAAGAAGCTGCGCTGATCCCATCGACGGTTGTTGGTTCGACAAAGGGTGTATCGAAGGTTTCAAAATTGAGCGCACGATGAAAATTCTCGCTGCGGCAGACTGCCGTGATAGGGCCTCCTAGATTTGAACCCGTTTTAGACCAGCCAAAAGCGGCCTCCGTCTGATATTCTGGATGTACCGCGTCAGCGCAATAGATGGCTTCATCTGCGCCGAGCTCAGTCATCAGGCGTTCTTATAGCGCTATGAACGCAGCCTGCTTACACTAGATAACTAACTCATGGTTTTCATTATCTCCCGTACACTCCGCTTTGTCTGACATCAACACCGCCAAACCGCAGAGCAAGGCACGTTTCTCTTTGATCAGACTGGGATCAGACAGAACGGAACGGAACGGCAGAACCGATCCGACCATCAATGCTGATGAAAAACCGCTAAGGACGATGATGGCCAATGTGACTAAGGCATGAAGCCTCTCACACGCTTCAAGCAAGGCCTATCCTTTTTTGTCAAGTTTCGATTATTATTATAGCTTCAGATTTTTATCTAAATGCGCCAAAACACTGTTGAGTTTCCGGCTACGACACAGTGGCTACGCTTCCATGAATACCTAGTGTGTCTAGTAGTTGAGATCCCCGTTGATGCGAGAGCCTTGCATCACCTTTTGCAACTCCGTTTGGTAGGTAAGTTTGACAAGCCAGGCTTAGTAATGGCTCGCTGTCAATTCATGTACCCTAAGTGAAGTTTTCACAGGGCCTCGAGATCAGCAGTTTTAAGGATGTGTTGGTAAAGAGAGATATCTTCAGAGTAATAGTCACGTATAAAATCCTTGATGTGATCCTCCTGGAAGATATCCCTTAGTCGTTCATCACGTGATACATAGATGTATTCACTAATTTTCCGTTTGATACCTTTTGGCAGTCTCCGATAAAGGACTATTATTTTAGGTCGCAAAATATTGTACATCCAACGTATGAAATCGTTCCGAAATACAACCGATTGGTTCTCCATTGTTTTTGAAGCGTACCCGGAAGTTCTTACCAGTCTTCTGCCAACTTTGCTTTCAACATCTGAAAGCAGTTCATTGATCTGGCCTATTGTATAAATATTCTCAATGATCCTTTCACCGTCATCTTCGATATAATCTACCTGTCTTTGGAAATGGATATATTCTGCAGAAAGCAGGTAACGCATTTTCTGCTTTCTGGAGAGATAATCGATAGTCTCATGAATCAAACACTGAATTTCTTTCGTAGAACGCGTACTAATGGGGCGGCTGCTTTTTAGGAGATGTTGAGACAATGACGACGCAAATCGATCGAATGGATTGCGTACAACGGCGAACGAAGAATAGTTCTGCAATCTCTCAAACTCTTGTGGGAAATGCTCACGGAGTACAAATAAAGGTATATGAGAGAAATCTAATGCACCAAGGGCTAAATGATGAGAAATTTTTTGGTATATTCCTTTCCGACTATCAAATGGTTTGATATGATCGCGTACGAACGAGCCTGCACACTTTGGGATATGAACAAATACAAATTGGTGCTCATCGTTAATAATCATTATATATCTTCAATATTTTGAGCACGCACTGTTATAACATCAAACAATGGTGACAGCTGTAAGTTTCTTTTACTACGTTTATGGACTCTTAAAGTTATAAAATACAGTCTTAAAAAGTAGGTAGTGCGGGGTTCTTGGTATTTATTTTCATTAAGATACCCTTTTCCCAAGAAGCTTTCGGTACCATACGCTCCAATCTAAAATGTTCGATAGACTAAAACGCTTAAGTTGTTTCCGTAAATCATTAATTTCAACATTGTTATTTTCGAGACGGCCGGGCGCCTCAAGCTCAACCATTGCGTCGGTACGGCAGCGCCCGTCAAAACTGGTGATTTTTGATGGCTGAATAATCAGTTAAGCTCTTTACGTATTTGGCCTGTTGTTCACAGCAAGGCGAAATTGTTCGACGTCGGCCACCACGAACACGCCCAGAAGCCGAGATATCGGTGGGACAATATGGCAATCTGATGACTAGAATTCGTGTCCGGCAGCGGATACTTTCTCAGTAGAACTCGTTGCAATCACACCTCTTTGCTTGGCTCGGCAATGCGCTGGAAGGCAAAGTTTTCGGTTATCAATGCATCCCAGGTGTCAAAGCCAACCATGCGCCCACCTTCCATCACTATGATACGGTCACAGCCCTGTACGGTGCTCAATCGGTGCGCGATCATCAGCACGGTCATTTCATTGGGCAGGGCATTGATGGCGGACATGACCTCGCGCTCGGTCAGGTTGTCGAGCGCACTCGTGGCCTCATCAAACACGATAAGATCAGCAGCCTGGTATAACGCGCGCGCAATCCCGATCCGCTGACGCTGCCCACCGGAAAGCCGTATGCCACGCTCGCCAATCGAAGTCTCGTAACCTTCAGCCAGGTCGGATGTGATGAACTGGTCGATTTGTGCGATCTGTGCGACCTCAACGACACGGACGTGGTCGATATCCATGGGTGGTACTCCTAGTGCGATATTCTCGCTCAGGCTGGCGTCGGTGAGGAAAATATCTTGCGGAACATAGCCCACGCTTTGTTGCCATGCGCGCAGATTGTTTTCTGTCACCGGAACCCCATCGATTACCAGGCTACCGCTGATAGGGTTGAGCAGCCCGAGTATCAGATCGGCTAAAGTCGTTTTGCCGGCGCCAGTACCTCCAACAATGCCGATCTTTTCACCGGCGGCGATGGTGAGTTTAATATCTCGCACTCCCCCATAACTGGCGTCTGGATATTGGTAGGAAATCGCCTCTAAGTTGAGTTGCTGGCGCAGGCTAAGACCCACAGGCTGAGTCTTTGGTAGTTTGACCCTATTCTCTTGCAACATTAGATCGCGATAGACGATATCCACTGCGGCGCTGCTGGCCTGAATTTGCGAGAGCGATTGATATAGCTTTGATAATTCCGGCATCAGCCGCTGCCCGGCAAAAGCAAACAGACCTAGTATGGGAAGAATATTTTCAAGCCGTGAACCAGAGGTGAGATTCTGTGGGTCCATTATGATCAGGCATAATAGGATGATCCCACCAAAGGCGATCGCCTCCAGAACAAATTTGGGCATTGCGGAAATGAATTGAATCGTCGTAATTGCCCGCGCCATTTTATAAGACGACACGTCATATCGGGCGAGGTAGTGCTGCTCGCAGCCCAGCAGTTTAATATCCTTGATGCCCCCCAGCGCCTCGTTTGCAGTGCGAAACCGCGCGTTGTTAGCCTGGGCGCGGACAGCACCTAACCGTTTAAGTGACCGGCGGCTCAACAAATAAGTCAACGAGTAGACACCGCCCAAAACTGCGAAGGACAAGACGGCGAGCAAGGGCTCGGCCCAGAGCAGGAGGGCAATGATCGCGATAATCCCAAATATGGAGGCCACGACCTCAGCCGCGGGTTGAAGGAAATGGGTCACCATCTGATGGGTTTCGGTCAGAATGCGCGTGCTCATATCGCCGGAATGGCGATTAAGAAAAAACTCATAGGGTTGCCGGAGGTAGGACGCCAACAACCGACTACTCAGCGAATGTATGCGCATCACTGCAAACCGCGCCACAGCCCAGGTTTTCAAAAGCTGGATCGCGCTCGCAATGATGATCGCCACCAGCGAGGTCAGCCCCAAAGCAACGAGAAAAGCATAATCGGAGGTGAAGCCGTATGTGTTGTAGGCCCAATTCAGGGCTGGTGTGGTCTCGATATTGCGTGGCTGTGCCAGAACGGACAAAAAGGGCAGCACCGACCCGACCATCAGCGCCGAAGACAGACCGCCTGCAATGATGATTGCCAGCACGATCCACGCATTGCGCTGCTCGCGGGTCTGTAGCAATGCCCAAGCTTTTTTCCATGTGCTCAGATCAATCATTGCTTAGCGCCTTCCTAACAAATTTTTGCGTTACGCATATCACAGCCGTAGATCACTTTCATCGCGCACAAAGACACTTTTCAAGTCGCAGAACACATGACCGCGCCGGCCGTAACCGCGTAAAGCTGCCGCGCCGGCCTCGCGATAGCTGTCATGCGCCACGGCAAGGATCACGCCGTCATAGGCCTCTGGTTCAGGTGTCGTGACCAATGCCAGCCCGTGCTCCTGCTGCACTTCTGCCGCATCCACCCAAGGGTCATGTACATCCACGTGCACGCCATAGTCTTGCAGTTCTGCCACCACATCCACCACGCGTGTGTTGCGCAAGTCCGGGCAGTTTTCTTTGAAGGTCAGCCCCAGGATCAATACGCGCGCACCGTCTACGTGGACGCGTCGCTTTAGCATCGCCTTAACCAGTTGGCTGGCCACATAGGCACCCATGCTGTCATTAATGCGTCGGCCTGCAAGGATCACCTGAGGGTGATATCCCATCGCCTCAGCCTTATGGGTCAGGTAGTAGGGGTCCACGCCAATGCAGTGCCCACCGACGAGGCCTGGCCGGAAGGGTAGGAAATTCCACTTGGTGCCAGCTGCCTTCAGCACGGCCTCCGTATCAATGCCCATCTTGTTGAAGATGATCGCGAGCTCGTTGACGAGGGCAATGTTCAGGTCGCGCTGCGTGTTTTCAATAACTTTGGCTGCTTCGGCCACGCGGATGCTTTCCGCCTTGTAAGTGCCTGCGGTGATGATGCTGGCATAGAGTTGATCTACTTCTTCTGCGATCTCGGG
>JABBAI010000142.1:0-1252 GCA_018608045.1 Octadecabacter sp.
ATGCGTCGCCTAACGATCACGGGCAGCACGCTGCGGCCGCAATCTGACCTCGCCTGGGCTAAGATTGCGAAGCAGTTGCGCGAACAGGTCTGGCCGCTGCTACGCGTGGGTAAGATTGCCCCTATGATGGACCAAGAATTTGCGTTGGCGGATACGGCGGCGGCGCACACACGGATGGAAAGCAGCCAGCACATCGGGAAGATTGTGTTGAAGGTTTCAAAAACCTGCGCGGATACTTGTTCGCTCATGGGGCGAACAAGGTAATGCCGGATTATCTGGACTGTTCAAGAAAGTCGGCACCAAACCTAGTTTTGATAAAATCCGCTTGTGGGGCTGCTCGATCTTCCAGTATTTTTAGGACCTCTTGGGGAACCTGAACGGGAGGAGACTTATGGTAGACCTTTGATGGTGCCGGATAGTCGAAGCGAGGCAGATTGCAGTGGTCTTCAATTTGCTGAAGCAACACTTTGGGATCCGTTTTGATCCTACCAAAGGGCAGGTAAATGAGCCGATCGTCCGAAAAATGTGCGTCCCACTGAGGGACTTGGTTCATATAATCGCCACGCTTCGCCAGCGCTGGCACGTTCAGTAATTCCCGCCAGTCGCAAAAGTCTGGGTCTTGATTGAGTCGGCGGGACATATTCATTTTGATCTGAGAAACGAGCCGATCATAGGGATGGCGGATCAGGTAAATGATCTGCCTCTTGGGCAAGAATTCCTTGAAGAAACGGATGCCTTCATCGCCGATACCGCAATATTCTGGGGTGATATCAAAACAAATCGACTCCTTGGGCGCGGGGCTGAAAATTGACTTATACCAACTGCGGTTGAACATGGGTTCTTCGCCAAGCCGTTTGAGATAGTCTAAGTAAACCTGGCTCGGTTCGGTGTAGTTCTTGCGGTATCGTTTTTCCGCTTGCCTTAGTCCTCGTTTAACATGACCGGTGGTTCAGCGACGGCAATGTTCATCAAACTTCGTATCAAAAAAATGGAATTCCTTGAATGGCGGAAACCAGATATCTGGCCGCCGTCCTAGGGTCACATACAGCCAGGTTGTTCCAGCTTTTTGCGCGCCGATGCAAATAAAATCAGGCTTGCGGCCTTGTGCCATGATTATCCCATATCCTTGAAAATAAATAACATTTTTCAACGCAGGTTCAACCACAGAGTTGCTACCGGTTTTTTCGCCTAACGAATTGGATCAAACAGCGCGTCATTCAATGAACAATCGCGGATGACGTCTGATCCGCAG
>JABBAI010000142.1:1352-6017 GCA_018608045.1 Octadecabacter sp.
CGGCGGGCCAGCCATCCTCGTATTTGGGCCAAAGGCCATGAAGAACCTAGCCGAAATCAGCGTCGTCGTCGCATTGGGGGGAGTTACGGGAATCGCCCTCAAGAGCGCACCAGTTTGGCGACCATGACAGCGCCAAAACGTAGTAGTCAAAGTCGCCCGCCGTGTGCTGGGCCTTAATGGGTTCGGCCAAAACCAGAAACAGCGCTAGAATTCGTAACATTTGGGGTCTTTCATTAGATACGTGTCGCGACTATATACACTCCAAGTTCCCCGACAATGTGAACCCGGCCGAAAACGGTCTGCCCCTTCAAGGGCGCGGGAGAGGCATGTCGATTGATAAGGAGAGACCTGATGAGCAGCACACCAATTATGGCCAAAGCCACAGCAGTCTGGCTGTGCGACAACACCACAATGACCTTCAAACAGATCGCTGACTTTTGTGGCCTGCACGAGCTTGAAGTTCAGGGCATTGCGGACGGCGACGTGGCAGCTGGCGTGAAGGGGTTTGACCCGATTGCCAACAAGCAGCTGACGCAAGACGAAATCGACAAGGCCGAAGCTGACCCCAAGCACAAATTGGAGTTGCTCTTCCACCCCGGTTCATCGGGCGAAGAAAAGCGTCGTGGTCCACGATATACCCCGCTGTCCAAGCGTCAGGATCGCCCAGCGTCAATTTACTGGCTGGTGAAATTCCACCCTGAGCTGACAGACGGCCAGATTTCCAAGCTGGTTGGCACCACGAAGCCGACGATCCAAGCGATCCGAGAGCGCACGCACTGGAACATCAACAATATCGAACCGATTGATCCGGTCGCACTTGGTCTGTGTAAGCAGGGTGAGCTGGATATGGCCGTGCAAAAAGCGGCTGCCAAGAAGCTGAAAGAAGGTGGTGTTATGTCTGACGACGAACGCCGCAAGCTGGTCAGCACAGAGCAGAGCCTTGGTGGCGATACTGAGCCCAAGATGCCATCGGCTATTGAGGGTCTTGAGACATTCACGCTGAGCACTGAGATGCCAGAGCCGGATGAGGATACATCTGTGCCGGACAAAGATACGTTCTTTAATCTGCCTGATGATGCTGGTGATGACGACGAAGATTGATTTTTAGGATTGGTTAAAATGAAAAACGCCCGAGGCTGACGCCTTGGGCGTTTTGCGTTTTTATTGAATGCGCCTTTGATGAGGCGACCGCGCCAGTTCAATGGTCAGTGGGTGTTGAAGTGCTGGGGGATATTTAAGAACACAAAGATGCGGCGTGGTTACAGCGATTTGCGAGCGTTGAGAGCCGCGGTGATGGTCCCGTCATCGAGGTAGTCGAGTTCCCCGCCCACTGGCACGCCTTGGGCGAGTGACGTCACCTGCACACCGCGCAGTTCATCTGCGATGTAGTGGGCTGTTGTTTGGCCGTCGATTGTGGCGCCGAGTGCGAGGATTACTTCGGTGATGCCCTCGGATGTGACGCGGTCGCGCAATTTTGGAATGCGCAGTTCATCGGGGCCAATATCATCGAGCGCTGACAGGGTGCCGCCCAATACGTGATAGCGCCCTTTGAACACCCCAGCGCGTTCCATGGCCCATAGATCTGCGACGTCCTCAACCACGCAAATCTGGCCGATGTTGCGTTTTTCGCTTTCGCATATGCCGCAGATGTCTGACGTGCCGATGTTGCCGCAGTTCAAACATTCGCGCGCGGTTTGGCCCACGATTGTCAGGGCTTCTGCCAATGGGTTCAACAGCTGGCCGCGTTTTTTGATGAGGTGCAGCACGGCGCGACGCGCAGATCGTGGCCCAAGCCCCGGAAGGCGGGCCATCAGTTCAATCAGCGCGTCGATGTCCTTTGGGGCTTGGCTCACCTTAAAATGGCAGCTTCATATCCGCCGGAAGGCCAAGACCCTCGGTCAGTTTTGCCATTTCTTCTTGGGCTTTGTCGGAGGCTTTGCCTTGTGCGTCCTTGATGGCCGCCAAAATCAGATCCTCGACCACTTCTTTGTCGTCGCCGTTGAAGATGGACGGATCGATATCCAGCGCCTTAAGTTCACCCTTGGCAGTCGCAGTTGCCTTAACCAGACCTGCACCACTTTCACCAACAACCATCAGATTGTGCAGTTCTTCCTGCAAGGCGGCCATGTCGGCCTGCATTGCTTGGGCTTTTTTCATCATGCCGGCCATATCGCCGAGCCCGCCAAGTCCTTTGAACATCGAATTCTCCTGTGTCTATGTTGTGCTTTAGATAGGACGGCGGCGCGCGGCTCGCAAGTTAGCTGTCCTCGAAGGGGTCCCATTCATCCTCGACCTCTGGAAGGGCGTCGACCATGGCTTCGGCCTCAAGCGCTTTTGGTGTGCGGATGTCAGTGATTTTGGCCTTTGGGAATTGCGCGATGACAGCTTGAACCAGCGGGTGCGCGGTTGCTTTTTGGCGCAGTTCGTTGGCCTCAGCGTCGCGCACTTCGGCGATGGTTTGCACGCCTCCGTCGTTGACGACTGTCACGGCCCAGCGGTTGCCCGTCCATGCCTGAAGGCGCGACCCGAGCTTTTGGGCAAGGTCGTGCGGTGCGCTGTCTGACGGGACGAATTCGATCCGGCCTGGTTGATACGCGGCCAAGCGCACGCCTGTTTCGATGTCGACCAACAGCTTTACGTCGCGGTGTCTGCGGATCAATTCAACGACATGATCGAACGTCGGATACTGCGCCAGCGCTTCGTCGTTTGCGAAAGCAAGAACCGTGTTGCCCGCAGAGGCAGACGTGCCACCCGTTCCTGAATGGTTGGGCGCAGGAGTGGTCGAATGCGCCGATGTTTGTGTCGCTGGGGCTGGGCGCGGGGCCCCGCCGCTTGGGCCTGTCGGCGGCGGTGTCATTCCGTCCAGTTTGCGCACCAGCTCTTCGGGGCTCGGCAGGTCGGCCACATGGGTCAGGCGGATCACGGCCATTTCAGCGGCCATCATCGCGTTGGGGGCCATTGCGACTTCTTCAAGGGATTTAAGCAACATTTGCCACAGGCGCGACAGCACCCGCATGGGCAAATCTTGCGCCATCTGCGCGCCGCGTATGCGCTCATCCGGTCCGACTGTTGGATCTTCGGCGGCGTCTGGCGTGATCTTTATAACGCTGACCCAGTGGGCGATTTCAGCGAGGTCGCGCAGAATCGCCATTGGGTCGGCGCCATCTGCGTATTGGCCAGACAATTCATGCAGCGCGTCACCGGCCTGACCGCGTAGGATCATTTCAAACAGGTCCAGCACACGGCCACGATCTGCGAGGCCAAGCATCGCGCGCACTTGTTCTGCCGTAGTTTCGCCAGCGCCGTGGCTGATGGCCTGATCGAGGAGGGATTGCGCATCGCGCGCGGACCCTTCGGCGGCGCGCGTGATCAACGCAAGCGCGTCATCGGTGATTTGCGCGCCCTCGGCAGTGGCGATTTTGCGCAAAAGGCCAATCTGGTCTTCGGGTTCGATGCGTCGCAGATCAAACCGCTGACACCGCGACAGGACCGTCACGGGAACTTTGCGAATTTCGGTTGTCGCGAAGATAAACTTCACATGCTCTGGCGGTTCTTCAAGCGTCTTGAGCAACGCATTGAACGCTGATGTCGAAAGCATGTGAACTTCGTCGATGATATAGATTTTGTAACGCGCAGACGCGGCGCGGTAATGCACGCTTTCGATGATTTCGCGGATGTCGCCAACACCAGTGCGCGATGCGGCGTCCATTTCCATGACGTCAACGTGACGCCCTTCCATGATCGCGACGCAGTTTTCACATTTGCCACAGGGTTCCGTCGTTGGCCCACCCTGACCATCCGTGCCAATGCAATTCATGCCCTTGGCGATGATACGCGCGGTGGTGGTTTTACCGGTACCGCGGATGCCTGTCATGATGAACGCCTGCGCGATGCGGTCTGCTGCAAATGCGTTTTTCAGGGTGCGCACCATGGCGTCCTGCCCGACGAGGTCGGTGAACGTCTCGGGCCGGTATTTGCGCGCGAGGACTTGGTACTTTGGGGTGTCGGATTCGGTCATTTGGTTAAGCTACGCGAGGGCCCTAGCCGCGTCCACCTACAGTGACCACAGAATAGCACCCGTGCCGAGCGCTGCGACGGTCATCAGAGCGGCCAGAAATGTGAAGCTTTTGCCTGATTTCGCCTCGAAATCAGTCTCACTGAGGCGCACCAGCGTTTGACAGGCTTGCCGCTGCGCCTGTCAGAAAATCAGAATGGCGATCGCAATGAAGATCGACGCGACGGCTTTGGCCGCCCACGTGGGTTCAAACGCGCCGAACACGGCCTTCATACCGATCGCCACACCAATCGCGCCAAGGCCCGTTCCCATCCAACTGGAAAAGGTACGTTCATTGGCCATCGACGTGCGGTCTTCGGCCATATCGGTTCGGTGTTGGGATGTCTTTTTGTCTGCCATAATCGGTATCGTAGTCGCTGACTTGCCCTGTGCAAGCAAAAGTCCTATGCAGAACAGGCCCAAAGGGGGGCATCCAGGTTCGCGGACAGCCGACAACGGCACCCTTGATCGACCCAGAACAGACCATTTCCGGTCTTTCTCATTGTCCCGGCCAGCGAACCTTGGGACCTGCTTATGAGGAAGTCCTATGACAGATCCCCTAGATAAATTCCGCCGTGCGGCGAAAACGCTAAGATTCCGCTATGAAACTG
>JABBAI010000181.1:0-1231 GCA_018608045.1 Octadecabacter sp.
TCCACCCGCCTGCCCGTCCTGATGCGCGCGGCCCCCAACATCCTGAGCGCGGGTGGCTACAGCGGTCACGGCGTTGCGCATTCGGGGTTTGCAGGCAGATTAATGGCGCAAGCTGTCATGGGGCAGTCAGAAAAGTTTGACGTCTTTTCGACCCTGCCGACCCCCACACTCCCTGGTGGAACGATGCTGCGCGCGCCCCTGCTGGCAGCGGCGATGACATGGTATTCCTTGCGGGATCGTCTGGGGCTCTAGGGGTCAAACCCTTAGATTACGCGCATTTGGCCTTTTAGCCACGGAACCCTGTCAACGGTTGGGTCAACGATAAGTTCTTGCAGCACGGGGCGCAGTCGGTCGGCCATCTGTGCGGGCATCTCACCCAATACCCCACGGCGCGCGGTCAGTGAAATTGTGCGGCTCAACGGTGCGAATGGCAGTGGCACAAGGTCCACCTGATCCCGAAACCGCGCCGCGCGCAAAAACCCAAGTGGCGTCAAAATCGACCAACCTGCCCCTGCCGCGACCATCGCCATAATCGCGTGATATCCACCCATTTCAAAACGACCCGTCAAAGTCACGTTTTGGCGCGCAAGGTGGGCGGCGATCATGCGGCCCATGTGATGGCGAGTCGTGTATTGCACCAACGGAAGGCGGCGCAGCTTACGCGCCACCAGTTTGGGATCATCAATCGCATTACCCAAAACACCCTTTGGCACGGCCGCCACGAGGGGTTCTTCCATCAGGGGATGAACCTCCATCCAGTCGGCGGTTGACCCGATATCACTGCCCACAATCACATCCAAAGCGCGGGTTTCAAGCAGATCAAACAACTGGTGCGACGGGCCGGACTCAAACAAAAACTGGCAGGATTTCAGCTGTTCGGCCATATCGCCCAACAACCGCGGTGTCACATCCGCATCGAAATCTTCAATCATTCCAAGACGTAAGCGCATCAAATGACTGAGGTCGGCCATGGCGATTTCTATGCGGGCCTGTTCGGCCTCATTGAGGATGCTGTTGGCGCGGCGCAGAAACATCTCACCTGCGGGGTTCAATGTCACGGGGCGCGCGGACCGGTTCAAAAGCGACGTCCCAATCGCTCCTTCAAGGGATGTAATCTGTTGGGACACGGTCGCAGGCGACGTATCAAGCCGCTTTGCCGCCGCAGAAATAGACGCTTCTTCTGCGGTCGCCACGAAGACTTCGACATTCCACAATGTGATGCGTCCGGATG
>JABBAI010000181.1:1331-5993 GCA_018608045.1 Octadecabacter sp.
GCGGGTGCGGGATCGGGCTTGGACGCGTTTGGCATCATCCCCCCTGTCATCGCCTTCATGAACGCTTCTTGCTGGGCTTTCATCGCATCAAAACCCGGCATTTTCGCCAACGGGTTAATCGCGCCCATGTTTTCCATGATCTTGGATTGCCCGCCTTGCAGCATTTCAAACGACTGCGCGAGGAATTGGGGAACAACTGACATGGATTGCGAGGTGTAAGACCGCACGAGGTCTGTCAAAACGTCAACCGGAAGCACGCTTTCGCCGCGGCTTTCATGTTCTGCAATGATCTGAAGCAGGTATTGGCGGGTCAAATCATCGCCAGATTTGAGGTCGACAATCTGCACCTCACGGCCCTCGCGAATGAATGTCGCGATGTCTTCAAGTGTCACGTAATCAGACGTCTCGGTGTTATAAAGACGACGGCTCGCGTAGCGCTTGATCAATAGTGGCTGTGATGTGTTGGCCAACGGTCGCCCTCCCAAAAGCATATGTTGCAGTGCAGAGAACCGTAGGCTGCATTGCAGCAAATGGGAAGACTTTAGTCTGCCACGCATTGTCGCAATGAAAAACCGCACTGCGACAGGGCGCAATGCGGTTTCATGGACTCTCAGCGCCAAATGGGAGGAAAAGGCGCGAGGTTTGTCAGCCTCTTACTTTGCAGCAGTGGCTTTCTTTGCAGCAGCTGTCATCTCACCTTGTGCTTTCGTTGCAGCGGCTGTCATGTCCTCGGACATGTCTTTGCCAGCAGCCATCATCAGCTCAAGTGTTTCGGTCTGAACCGCTTTTGCGATCTCTGCGAAAGCAGCCATGTGCTCAGCAGCAGCTTCTGCGGATGCAGATGCGAAATCCGTCATGGATTTTGCATAGTCAGCTGGCTCTGCTTTAGCGGAGGACAGAGCTGTCATTTTGGCCAGTGAATCCTGTGCCCACTTAGCGGACAGGTCTGTGGACTTCTGAGCAGCAGTCAAAGAAACAGCGGACAGCTTTTCGGACAAAGCGGTCTGTGTCTTGAATGCGTCTTCCATGCCTTTTGTGTCGACTGGAAATGCGCCCATCATGTCTTTCATAACGGCAGTGAAATCTTGTGTCTTAGCAGCCATGTCGGTGCTCCTTTGTGTAGGATGCCGGATCGTTCCAGCGTTGTTTTGTATTACAGCTCTCTACATGCTGCACCGCAGCATTTCAAGTACTTTCTGCACTGCAGCATGTTTTTGCCAACCCCACGTCAAGTCATGGAATTTGTTGTAAAATTCCCGCAGGCCATACCGATCAGGGCGAATTTTCCCGTTATGGCAGCAAAAAACTTAGGCCTAATCGCGCAAAACATAGGACCCGGGGGCAGCCATAATCACAGGGTGAGCCGCCGATCCCGTTGCACGTGCAGCAATTTTGGCGCCTGACTTCTTAGACAACCAGTCACCCCACATCGGCCACCATGACCCCTCATGGGCGGTCGCAGTCGCTTGCCACTCCTCTGGACTTAGGGACAGATCGGTGTTTGTCCAATGGCCATACTTCTTTTTTGCAGGCGGATTAACGATGCCCGCAATGTGACCCGACCCCGACAGAATAAACGTCTTGTCCTTGGACCCCATCTTCTGAACGCCGCGCAGTGATGATTTCCACGCAGCGATATGATCGCTTTCGCAAGCAATCGCACACAGCGGCACATCGACGTCGCCGATCTGCGCGCTGATCCCTGCCACATCAAAGCCGGTCGTGGCGAACTGGTCATCCTGACACAACCCACGCAGATATTGCACCGACATCTTCCCAGGCAAGTTCGTGCCGTCCCCGTTCCAATAGAGCAGATCAAACGCAGGGGGGGCCTCCCCCAACATATAACTGCGGATCGCGGGCTGATAGATCAGGTCATTGCTACGCAGATAGCTGAATGTCTTGCTCATGTAATAGCTGTCGAGGAACCCGACGTCGTTCACCTCGGCTTCAATCCCGTCAACAAAGTCATCGTTCAAAAACACGCCCACTTCGCCGCGATCGGAAAAATCTGTCAGCGTGGTAAACAGCGTGGCGGAGTTCACGTAATCCAGCCCGCGCGCCTTCAACACCGTCACAGACATGCTCAACGTGGTGCCCGCGATGCAGTAGCCCACCGCGTTGACCTTTTTGACGTCGCAAATTTCACGCACGGTTTCAAACGCGGTAAGATATCCGTCTTCCACGTAGTCGGTCATGCCGATGTCACGGTAGGACGCATCCGGGTTCACCCAAGACACAACAAACAGCGTAAATCCTTGATCGACAATCCACTTGATCAGCGAATTCTGTTCTTTGAGGTCAAGGATGTAGAACTTGTTGATCCACGGCGGGAAGATGATCAGCGGCGTCTTGTGCACCTTTTCGGTAGATGGCGCATATTGGATCAATTCAAACATATGGTTGCGAAACACCACATCGCCCGGCGTCGTCGCGAGGTTTTCACCAACCGTGAACGCCGACTTATCGGCCAATGACACAACAAGCTCTCCGCCGTTTTCTTCCATGTCCGCAATCATGTTTTCCAAGCCGCGCACAAGGCTTTCGCCTTCGGTTTCAACGGCTTTTGTCAACGCATCCGGGTTGGTCGCAAGGAAATTGGTGGGCGACAGCATGTCGATGATCTGACTGCTGAAATATTCCATCCGCCGCTTTTCAGCGGGTTCCAGATCCAGCTCGGACACAGTTTTGTCCACCGCTTCGGCGTTCAGCATGTACTGCTGCTTGAGGAAATTAAAATAGGGGTGTGATTGCCACAACGGGTTTTTGAACCGCTTGTCCGTGGCTGTGTGATCTTCGGGTGCAGCCAGATTACCAGACGCCAACGCCTGTTGCGCATCCACAAAATGTTGCAGGGTTTTGCCCCAGTATCCCACCTGCTGTTCGATGATCTTGGACGGATTGTTCACCAGATCATGCATGTAAGAAGACGATGCCTTGGCATACAGATCAGGTGCTGGACCTTGCAGATCCGGCGGCACCGATCGCTTTTTGGACATGGCCCCGACCAACCGTTGGGTCAGTTCCTGAATACGGGCCATATTTTCTTCGAGCTTGGGCAAAGCGGCCGATTGCGCGCTGGATTCATCTTTTGTTGATCCATCTGTCTTCATATCACAGTTGCCCTATTCATAATTAGGTATATTGTGCAGGTGCAGCATTTTCGATCCTCATGACTTTATAGCAGGGATTCGTCAATGCAGCGAACGCGCTGCGCCTCAAGACCAGTTGGTCGGGTTGTGACGCACCAGCCTTAAGGGCCAGCAGATGAAGTATATGGCAACTTACGACATGATGGAAACCATTCGGAACACGAACGAATGGATGGGTGCGACAGCCAAGGCCATGGCGTCTTACCCGTCGGTTGCCATGTGGCCCAACCCTGCCATGGAAATGATGCGGGCGTGGGGCGAAGTCACCGAACGCAGCTTTGCACGCATGGTCGCCAAGCCCGATTGGAACATCGACAGCGTCACGGCAGAAGATGGCCGCGACCATCTGGTGGTTGTCGAAAAAGTGGTCGAACGCCCGTTTGGTGATCTGATCCATTTCAACGTCACTGACCGTCCGGCCAAACCACGCAAGGTTCTGGTCGTCGCCCCGATGTCGGGCCACTACGCGACATTGCTGCGTAAAACCGTCATCTCGTTGCTGCCCGATTGCGAAGTTTACATTACCGATTGGCACAACGCGCGCGAAATTCCCGTCTCCGCCGGTAAATTCGACGTTGAGGATTACACACTGTACCTCGCTGAATTCATGCGTGAATTGGGGCCTGACACCCACGTTCTTGCGGTATGCCAACCTGTCCCGCTGGCCTTGGCCGCGACTGCCTATCTGGCAGAACAGGATCCGTCGGCGCAGCCACGCTCCCTCACGCTGATTGGCGGCCCCGTTGATCCCGAGGCGAACCACACCGAAGTCACCGACTTTGGCCGTACAGTCACCATGGGCCAGCTTGAACAATCCATGATCCAGCGCGTGGGTTTCAAATACCCCGGCGTTGGTCGCAAGGTCTATCCGGGGCTGTTGCAGCTGGCATCGTTTATTTCAATGAACGGTGAAACGCATACCGAAGCGTTCAAAACCCAGATCATGGCCGTTGCAAAAGGCGAAGCGTCCGACAACGACAAGCATAACAAATTCTACGACGAATACCTCGCCGTTATGGATATGACGGCTGAATTTTACCTCTCGACGGTGCAGCGCATCTTCAAGAACCGTGAAATCGCGACAAACACATTTACCATTGAAGGCAAGCCCGTCGACATGGGTAAAATCACGACGGTCGCTGTGAAAATCGTTGAGGGTGAAAAAGATGACATCTCGGCCCCTGGTCAATGTCTTGCGGCACTTGATCTGTTGACCGGCCTGCCCGACAGCAAAAAGGCCAGCCACCTTGAACCGGGCGCGGGTCACTACGGCATTTTCGCAGGCAAAAGCTGGCGCAATAACATCCGCCCCCTTGTGCTTGATTTCATTGATGCAAATGCCGATGCGCCCAAGACATCCAAACGCGCCAAAAAGAAGATCGCGGCTGAGTAATGACAGGCGTGACCCTGCCCTTTTCGTGCAAGTGCGGCACTGTCCACGGCACGCTTGATGACATCACGCCCAGCGCCGGTACCCAATTGCAGTGCCAATGCGATGATTGTCGTCGCG
>JABBAI010000063.1 GCA_018608045.1 Octadecabacter sp.
GCCCAATCTTCAAGGTGAGCTTGGCGCGGTGTTCTTGCGGCCTGTCCGAAAAGGCGCGCAAGCTGATTGAGGGCCGCTGCGATCACGGCGTCGGGCTGATCTACCCGCACGTCATGCGGTACTCCCACAAATCCGAATAGGGCACCAAGGGAAGCGTTTTGCGGCGACGCATCATGGATTTCGACGAGCGGCCCAAGGCGGCTCATGGCATCACCGGAAAGACCCATCGTGCGCCAAAACGGAGCGTCATAAGTCGCCACGAATTTGGCTTGTCCGCCCATCCACGTGGGAATGCTCTTCAACGCGTCTTTGGGGATGTCCGGACTAAATTCAAGGCTCGCGGCGACGCGAGGGGAGCATGCCAAAACGATATGCTCTGCCGGAAAAATTCTCCCATCTGACAAAGTCACACCGAAGCTTTGTTCAACGCGCACGGCCGCCGCATTGAGGGTGATGCAATCTAGGGGTAGGGAACTGGCGAGCCCGTCTATCAGGGCGGTCATCCCACCATCTAACCTGAACGACCCTTCCATTGACGCAAAACCAACCCCTCGTTGGACATCGCCCTGATCTGTCTCATACATCAAGTCGCCTGAAGCATGTTGATCGAAGGTGGCGATATTCAAATCTTTTGCAAGGCGTGCCATACGCGGTTGGCCGGGCCAATACCAAGACGGCCCGAGGTCAAAGCTATGGCCGCTGTCGTTCAACCCTTTGATGCGCCCGCCAAGACGGCCGCGCGCCTCTAGTACATGAAAATCGACACCCACAGCTTGGAATTGGCGCGCAAGGGTGAGGCCCGCCAAACCCCCGCCAACAATGACAATCTTTGCCATCTAAGCAGTGGGCGCTTTGGCGAACGGCAGATGCCCTGTTTTGATCCAAATTTTTGCGCCCACACCACCTGCTACGGCGTCTAAAGCCGTCCCGTCCGGCAGGCGCAGCCATGATCCTTCAGCCAGCGTATCTGAACCCTCGGTTAGCGTGCCATCCAGTAACAAGGCTTCGATCCCGCCCTCAGCCTCAAGCGACAGACGGCACCCAGCTTCGACCTCAACATAGGTGATGGCTTCGCAGTCATCATGATGCAGTTTGGCGCGCTTGATCCCATCCTTAGCATCACCCAAACCAGCGGTCATATCGTGGCGAAATTGGTCACGGTCGTCCATATCGAACTGCCACAGCTTTACGAAAATAACACAGCCGTCAGCTGATCTTGGGGTGTGGCTGGTGGTCGGCAGATTGCGGACATAGGTGCCGGCTGGGTAGTCGCCATGTTCATCTTGGAAGGTCCCGCTAAGGACAATAAATTCCTCCCCGCCCGTGTGGGTATGTGCAGAAAACGCGCTGCCCGGTGCATAGCGTACAATCGTTGTTGCGCGGGCAACGTCATCGCCAATGCGGTCTAACATTCTGCGCTCAACACCCGCCATCGGGGAAGCAACCCAAGGAGCGTCACCGGAGTGCACGATGACACGCGAAGAAAAGTCAGCGTTGAGGTCCATGATGTGATCCTTTGGGAAAACCTTATCCTGCGATAGGCTGAGATTGAGTATGTGAACAAGACACAAGGTTGTCACCTCTTGCAACTTGGTATGGCAGGGGTGACATATATTGCATCACAAAAGGATCTGACGTCATGACATTCAAGCCAGCAAAATGGCCACGTAAACTGCGGTCTCAAGAATGGTTCGGAGGAACGGGCAAAGACGCGATTTATCACCGTGGATGGATGAAGAACCAAGGCTATCCTGATGACCTGTTTGATGGGCGCCCTGTCATTGGAATTTGCAATACATGGTCAGATCTGACTCCCTGTAATGGCCACCTGAGAGAGCTGGCCGAAAAGGTGAAGAACGGCGTTTGGGAGGCCGGTGGCTTTCCTGTCGAGTTTCCTGTGTTCAGCCCGTCCGAAAGCGCGTTGCGCCCTACGGCAATGATGTTCCGCAATCTGTGTGCAATGGATGTCGAAGAAGCGCTACGCGGTAAACCAATTGATGGCGTCGTGTTGATGGCAGGCTGTGATAAGACCACGCCCGCGCTTTTGATGGGGGCCGCGTCTGTTGATCTTCCCGCGATTGTTGTGTCTGGCGGGCCAATGTTGAACGGCTATTTCAGAGGTGAACGGGTCGGGTCTGGCACGCATATCCGTAAGTTCAATGAGGCCGTGAAGGCAGGTGAAATGACGCCTGATGAATTCGTAGAGGCAGAAGCGTCGATGTCGCGCAGTGCGGGTGGATGCAATACAATGGGCACCGCGTCTACGATGGCGAGCATGGCAGAGGCGCTGGGCATGGCGCTGTCGGGAAATGCGGCAATCCCTGCCGTTGATAGCCGCCGCCGCAAGATGAGCCAGCTCACGGGTCGTCGCATTGTTCAGATGGTGAAGGACGATCTTAAGCCGTCCGACATCATGACAAAGGACGCGTTCGAAAATGCGATCCGTACGAACGGAGCGATTGGTGGATCGACCAATGCGGTTGTGCATCTACAGGCATTGGCAGGGCGATGCGAAGTGCCCCTAACACTTGAGGATTGGGATCGTTGTGGCAAAGACGTGCCCACGATTGTGAATCTACTGCCATCAGGAAAATGGCTGATGGAAGAGTTCTTTTATGCCGGTGGTTTGCCGGTCGTGATCAAACGACTGGGCGAAACGGGACTGTTGCACAAAGACGCGCTGACGGTATCGGGAGGATCAATCTGGGATGAAGTCAAAGACGTTCAAAACTGGAATGATGATGTGATTGTCCCGACCGAAAAGGCATTGCGCAAATCGGGGGGTATTGCCGTGCTGCGCGGTAACCTCGCGCCAAACGGGGCAATCATTAAGCCGTCCGCGGCGTCGCCTGATTTGATGCAGCATCGTGGTCGCGCGGTCGTGTTTGAGGATATTGATGACTATAAGGAACGCGTCGATCTGCCCGATTTGGACATCGACGAAACCTGCGTGATGGTTTTGAAAAACTGCGGCCCGAAGGGATATCCGGGAATGGCTGAGGTCGGGGATATGGCGCTACCTGCGAAGCTGCTGAAGGCTGGCGTCCGCGATTTGGTGCGGGTTTCTGATGCGCGCATGTCGGGGACGGCCTATGGCACAGTTGTTCTTCACACCGCACCAGAAGCAGCGGCAGGCGGGCCTTTAGCCGTGGTTCAGACTGGCGACATGATCGAACTGGACGTCGAAGGCCGTCGCATACACCTTGATATATCGGATGAAGAACTGGCAGCACGTTTGGCGAATTGGACGCCGCCTGTTGCACGGCCCGGCGGTGGGTATGCGCAGCTGTATCATGACAAAGTAAATCGCGCTGACGAAGGTGCAGATTTCGATTTCCTCGTCGGGCGGCGGGGCAATGACGTCGCGCGGGAGTCCCACTGATGGTTGGGAAAACCAAAGTTGCACTGGTCGGCATAGGTAAGATTGCGAAAGACCAGCATGTCCCTTCCATTGCCACATCTGACGAATGGGATCTTGCAGCAACGGTAAGCCGCGAAGGAACTGTGGAGGGCGCGCCAGCCTATACCGATATAGATACTATGCTGGCGGAAAACCCCGATATTGGCGTTGTCAGCCTCTGTTTGCCGCCTGTTCCAAGATATGACTTCGCAGCAGCGTGTTTGCGTGCAGGGCGCCATGTGATGTTGGAAAAACCGCCCGGTGCCACGTTGGCGGAATGTTACGATCTTGGGGCAATGGCCGCAGACGCAGGTGTTGTGTTGTTTGCCACATGGCATAGCCGGATGGCCAAGGGCGTTCAGGCTGCGAAGGCGGCATTGACTGGCAAGACAGTCGAAAGTGGGCGCATCGACTGGAAAGAAAACGTGCGCCAATGGCACCCCGACCAAGATTGGGTGTTCGAACCCGGCGGCATGGGTGTTCTTGATCCAGGTATTAATGCGCTGTCGATCCTGACTGAGGTTCTGCCGAACCCCGTACACCTCAAGTCAGCGACCCTTCACACGCCAAGCAACAGACAGACACCAATTCAGGCTGAATTGACGTTTACAGGTGGTATTACGGCCAGCCTCGACTGGCTCAAGGAAGGTCAGCAAACGTGGGAACAACGTTTCACTACGACGGACGGAACGGTTGTTCATCTGCTAGAGGGCGGCAATCGATGTGTTGTGGATGGAGAAGAGCAAAAGGTGTCTAACCTAGGCGAATACCCAGCACTTTACGCCCGTATGACAGACCTTGTTCGGCTGGGAAAATCTAGTGTCGACCTTGCGCCTATGATCCATGTTTCAGACATCATGACACTTGGAACACGCAAAGACGCGCCCGATTTCGAATGGTAGTTAACTCATCAGTCTGACGAGCCAAAGCGATATTGCTGGAAATGCCGCAAGTCCAATAATACGCACAATGTCTGAGGCGACGAATGGCAATATGCCTTTGTAGGTTTGCCCTATGGCGACGTTCTTCGACATTGCGTTGATGACAAACAGGTTGAGGCCGACCGGTGGCGTTATCAGGCCGACCTCGGCTGCCATCAACACAAGGATTCCAAACCAGATGCCGACCTCTTCGGGGGTGAGACCGAAGTCGAGCTGCGTCACGATCGGGATGAATATGGGCACGGTCAGAAAGATCATGGCGAGGGAATCCATGACTGTCCCAAGGATCAAATAAAGCAACAACATCCCCGTTAAGATCAGCCACGGGTTCATGTCTGTTGAGCGGAAAATTTCGGCCATTGTTTGTGGGACTTGCGCGGATGACAGGAATGAATTGAACACGCTTGCACCGACGACGATGAAAAAGATCATTCCCGAAGTGCGACCTGTGGCAAGAAGGCTGTCACGCAATGCCGGCCAGTTCAGCGCGCGGTTCGCAAGAGCGATGATCGCGGTGCCCATGACGCCGACAGCAGCGGCGGCCGTGGGGGAAAATGCACCAGTATAAATGCCGCCAATGACCACTGTAAAAATTAGTAAAACAGGCCAAACAGATCGCAGCGCGCGAAACCGTTCTGCATAAGGCACGCGTGGTCCTTCGGTCGCCGAGTCTGGTGCGACACGGGCGTAGATCGCGATCGTGATCATGTAGCCAAGCATCGCGATCAGGCCGGGGATGAACGCGGCGATGAACAACTTTTCAATATTTTGCTCAGCGAGGATTGAGTAGACCACCAGCACCACCGACGGCGGAATTAGAATGCCGAGGGTGCCGCCCGCCGCCAACGCGCCAGTTGATAATGCGCCTGAATATCCCGCGCGCTCAAGCTCTGGCAGGGCGACTTTGCCCATGGAAGATGCCGTCGCAAGTGAGGATCCGCACACAGCGCCAAAACCAGCAGACGCCCCGACAGCGGCCATCGCCAAGCCCCCCTTGCGGTGACCAAGCCACGCATTGGCAGCCACAAATAGATTGCGCGACATGCCCCCCTGCGTCGCGAATTCTGACATCAACAAGAACAAGGGAATGATCGACAGCGAATAACTGGTGAATTGCCCATACGCGAACGTCTTTAGCTGACTGTCCATTAGGCGGGCGTTGCCTTCAACGATATAGGTGCCGACAAGCCCAACGACGAACAACGCCGCCGCGACAGGCACACGCAGAAAGATCAAAATGAGCAGGGCCGGAAAGCCCAAAAGGCCAAGCTGGAATTCACTAAATCCCATCATGACCCCCGAAGCGCGCGGGCACTACGCAGGACGCAGAATACGGCAACGGCCAAAAACATCGCGGTGAGGAGTTCGGCCACAAGGTATGTGGGCCACAGTTTCAGACCAAGGATTTGGCTTTCTTGATTGTCGCGCAAGCGATCCGCAATTTCCGCCCAGTTTCCAGCCAGTATTTCTGTTGCCCAAGGGGCGTCATCACCCCGTGCGGGTTTGAACAAAAGTGTCCATTGTCTGGTGAATAAAAGGTAAGCCAGAACCGCGAGGACTGCGTCACCCACAAGGTCCAGAACGCGATTAAACCGCGACCCGAATACACTTGTAAACAAATCCACAGTGATGTGCCCCTTAGAATACATCACATAGGGAAGTGCCGCGAACAGTGCGAGGGCCACACCGTATTGAACCAGTTCTTCTTCGCCCAAAATTGGTCGGACCCATGATAACGCTTCAGGGGTCCAGTCGACGGCTGCCATCATGCGCCTGATCAGTTTCAATAGAATTGAAATGCACGTCAGTATCGTGGTGGCGATCAATCCAAAGCCACCAATGACGGCAACCGCAATGCAGGATTGACGCACCAGATGATCGAGGCGATCGAACATTCTACAACCGCCCCGCGTTTCTTATTGGTTTGCGGCTATCAGGTCGCGTGCTTGGGTAATCGCAGCTATACCATCAAATCCTTCACCGTTCGCACGTTCAATCCAACGATCATAAACGGGGGCAGATGCTTTGATCCAACGGGCAGTTTCTGTCGCATCAAGTGTGATGATGTTGTTTTCGGATGCGACCGCGCGCCCTGCTTCATCGGCTGAAACCATGACGGTTCCGGCCAATTCAGCCATCGCTTTGCCCGTGGCATCATCAAGAATTGCGCGCAAGTCGTCAGGCAGATCGTAGTATACATCAAGGCTCATCGCGAGGACAAATGTCGCCGTATAGAAGACATTTCCGTCGCCAAACTGGGTATGGTTCGACACCAGTTCAGCCATGCGAATAGAAGGGGTAATTTCCCATGGAAGCGCAGCACCCGAAATAACTCCCTTTGAGAGGTTCTCCGGGATCAATGGCAGCGGCATACCGACGGGTGTTGCGCCAAGTTCACCAAGGAGGTCGGTGACGACACGCGTTGGCCCCCGCATTTCACGGCCAGACAAGTCTTCCAAAGTTGCAACAGGGTCTTCTGCATGGATTTGACCCGGGCTATGGAGCCATGCTGACAAGATATGGGTTTCATCATATTCACCGTTCTGAAGGTCCGTTGCGACGAGTTCGTAAAACGCTTTGGAGCCCGCAATAGTGTCTGACATCAAGAACGGAAGTTCAAAAACCTCCGTACGATTAAAGCGACCAGCGGTGTATCCCGGAAGCGTTAGAATGATATCTGCGGCACCATCCGCCGCTTGATCGTAAAGATCACCAGGGCGACCGCCCAGCGACATGGATGCGTAAAGCTCAATTTCAATCCGCCCGCCGCTTGCTGCTTCAATGGCCTCTTCAAAAGGAATCAAAACCTCCGCATGAAGAACCGACGTTTCGGACATAAAATGGTGCACCTTTAGGGTGACGTCTTGTGCCGCAAGCGGGGCAGCGTAAGCAATCAGTGCAAAAGCGGTTGAACGAAATAAAGGGTTCATATCGCGGATCCTTCCTAGGAATATGGTCTTAAACGCTGTGTAGCGTGGTCGATTTGTTGGTGCCAGTGTAATCCCTACCGTGGGGTGTCAGCTTTCGTTGACGACGCGGATCGGTGGGATAACGGCATTTACACGGGGACTGAGGGCGATTGGCCGTGCATCTGTCACAAAAAGCGACAGATCAGACATTGCCGCAACGCGAGCAGGGGCAGCACGTTCAAATTTTGAGGCATCGGCGACAAGGGCGGTGGCGCGACTGTTTTCGATGACCGTTTGGCTGACGATAACCTCATCCAGATCATAGTCGAAAAGATCACCGGTTTCATCAAGGGCCGAACATCCGATGATCGCGAGATCAAATTTAAAGCCACGCGCACTCGCGGCCGATTGGGCACCGACAAGTCCATTATCAGACGCGCGAAATCTCCCCCCAGTCACAAGCGTTTGGCAGTTTGGATTGGCGGCAAGGATGGGAACTGTATTCAGGTTGTTGGTCATAACCAGGAGGCCTTCATGATGAACAAGCGCGCGGGCGACTGCTTCGCACGTTGTGCCAATCCCAAGGAAAAGGGAGCTGCCGTTCTTCACCTCGTCCGCACACAAAAGCCCGATCGAGGACTTCGCATCGTCATTGAGCCGCCGACGGTCCTCATAGGCGATGTTGTTGATGCCTGATGGAAGGATTGCCCCACCATGAACCCGCGTTAAACGCCCTTGATCGGAAAGTTCCGATAGATCGCGGCGTATCGTTTGCAGTGTGACATCAAAGGCCGCCGCAAGGCCATCAACGGTAACTTTACCGTCTTTGCGTGCGTGTTCCAGTATTTGTGCGTGGCGAAAGTTCATATCGCCAATATAGCGACCCATATTCGCTTTTACTACAAACGAACATGAATTAATTTCGTTATTTTTCTTTTTTCTCCTATCTGCTATGCCCAATCCAACACATTTTACACGCGAGGTGGGCGGCATGACCGACATTACTTTGGACTATGATCTGTTCATCATTGGTGGGGGCATCAATGGTTGCGGTATTGCGCGTGACGCCTCGGGGCGTGGTCTCAAGGTTGGTCTAGCCGAGATGAATGATCTTGCGTCTGCAACGTCATCGGCATCCACAAAGCTGTTTCATGGTGGCCTGCGGTATCTGGAGTATTTCGAGGTCCGTTTGGTGCGCGAAGCCCTGATCGAACGCGAAACCCTGTTGCGTGCGATGCCGCATATTTCCTGGCCTATGCGGTTTGTGTTGCCTTACCATAAAGACATGCGATTTGATGGGGATACGCCGACGTCCAAAGTACTGAACACTTTGATGCCATGGATGAAGGGTCGCCGTCCCGCATGGCTGATCAGGTTCGGATTGTTCATGTATGACAATTTGGGCGGACGCAAAATTTTGCCCGGTACAAAAACCGTCGATCTGCGCACTGATCCTGCCGGCGAAGGCATCGAGGATCGGTTCGAAAAAGCCTACGAGTATTCCGATTGCTGGATTGAAGATTCGCGCCTTGTTGTTCTGAATGCCCGCGATGCAGAAAAACGTGGTGCAAAGATTATGGTGCGCACCAAAGTTGAATCGACCATCCGCCATGATGACCACTGGGTCGTGCAATTGGCTGACCAAGACAGCGGCGATCAAACGACCATCCGAGCCAAGATGTTGGTGAATGCAGCGGGTCCGTGGGTCGGCGATATTATTCAATCCAAAGTGCTCTTGAACACGACCGAAGGTGTGCGTTTGGTGCGCGGATCGCACATCGTCACCAAGCGGCTGTTTGATCATGACAAATGCTATTTCTTCCAAGGGACCGATGGGCGGATCATATTTGCGATTCCCTATGAAACCGATTTTACCCTTATCGGTACGACTGATGCCGAACAGGACGATCCGAACCAAAAACCCGTTTGCACCGATGAAGAACGCGACTACTTGGTGGCGTTTGCTAACGAGTATTTCAAACGTGATATTACGGCAGACGATGTTGTCTGGCGCTATTCTGGTGTGCGCCCCCTGTATGATGATGGCGCCAGCAGCGCGACAGCGGCGACGCGCGACTATACGTTAAAGGTAGATACAAATGGCGGTGCGCCCATCCTGAATATCTTTGGCGGCAAGATCACGACTTATCGTCGTTTGGCGCAAAGCGCGCTGGCCAAGATCAGCCCTTTTTTCGATGATGTGACAGAGGATTGGACGGTTGGTGTTGCGCTGCCCGGAGGGGACTTTCCCGTGGATGGCGTTGCCAATCTGATTAAATCCCTCAAGTCATCTTATCCGTTCTTGGATGATCCTTGGGCCCAGCGCCTTATTCGGGCCTATGGAACCGAAGCGAAGATCATTCTGGGTGATGCGAAAATTACCGATGATCTTGGCGCAGATTTTGGCGCTACCCTGACCGAGGTCGAAGTCGTTTGGCTGATGGACCGTGAATACGCGCGGCGTGCCGAAGACGTTGTTTGGCGGCGCAACAAGCTCGGCCTGCGGATGACCGATCAGCAAATTGCGATGTTGGATCTTTGGATGGTGGCGCGCCATCAGGCGGCTTGAAGGCAGCGTTCAATCAGTGCAAAAATTTGATCAGGATCTTCTTCATGGGCCAGATGACCAAGCGATTTGATCGGGTGCAGATACCCGTTGCGTAGATGTTTGATCGCGTCACCGCTTGAGGACGGAGGCACTGCCTGATCGCCATCCGCAACGATCAAATCGACGCGCGCAGAAATCATGGAAAGCTGTTCCGATAAACGATCAAGCGACCATTGCGACATCATCGCGAGGGTCGCATCCACATGGGTCGTATCGCGCGTCAGTCGAAGATAAAGGTCTTGCCCAGCGGCGTCCAACTTTGATCCGGTTCCTTTGATCAGGTTGCCCACAGACGAAGGCCTCGAAGTCGCACTAAACAGTCTGGCAGAAAGCGGATTGATCGCCAGCGCCTTTGCCATGATGGGGAACAGCCATCCCGCCATGCCACGGAAATTTGACAAAGCAGCATTGATCCCGATGACATGATCGCATCGCCCCATCAATGCCAGCTGCAACGCGATCGCCGCTCCAGCCGAATGGCCAATGATTGCTTTCGGTTGGATGTTTTCCTGATCCATTAAGGCTGCAATGTCTTCCGCCATGTGGCGTAACCCGCAACGCCCTCGCGCGCCAATTTCTGTAAAACCCTGACCGGGCAGATCAATCGCGATCACACGGTGGGTTTGTGCCAGCAAAGGAAAAATACCCCGCCAGCTTTGTGTCGCGCCACCTGCACCGTGGATCAGCAAGATCGTGTCGCCCGTGCCTGCATCTTGAACATGCCAACGATGGGGGCGGCACAGAACTTTGCGCGAAACGTCGGCCATGGGCCAATCTGCCAGATCATCTGGCCATTTCACGATTTAATCCTCGAGCGCGGCGCTGACCGCACCGGACATCTTGCGCGAGTCAGCACGGGGCAATGGCATATAAAGCCCGTCCATTTCGGCGGTAAGGTCGGCCAAAAACTGTGCGGGTCGGTTACCAAGATCGAGGGTGATGATTTCAGCACCGGACGCACGGATGTGTCGGGCAATCTGTTGCGCATCCGATGCGGCTTGGGCGCGGTTTGCCGTACCGTCTAACGCTACATTTGTTCGCCCGTCGGTCAACAGAACAATACAGGGCGACATCCCCTGACTGCGTGCTTGTTGCGCCATCGATAAGGCCTCAACCAAACCTGCCGCAAGGGGGGTTCCGCCACCACCGGGCAATGCTGCAAGCCGCTTTTTGGTTTGTACAAGCGATCGCGTCGGAGGAAGCAAAACCTCGGCTGCATCACCACGAAATGATATCAGGCTCACATGATCGCGGCGCGAATATGCATCCGCCAAAAGCAGTTCAATCGCACCCTTGGCCTCCGCCAAACGCGACATCGCAGCACTGCCCGATGCATCGACCGCAAAGATCAAAAGACGATCCGACTTTTCTTCGTATTGTTTAATCCGAAAATCTGAAGGCAGGACTTTAACGCGTCCCTTTTTTGCCCCCCGTAATCTTTGCCAAGGCGCCGCCGTGCGTAATGTTGCGATCAGGTCGAGCCTATTTCGCCCCGAAAGTCGACCGGGGCGGGAGGGTTTGGGGCGTCCACGACGGTTGCTCCTATTTTTCGCACCCGCACCGGAACCTTTGGAAATGCTCCCTTTGGGTTTGAATTGATCAAGCAATCCATCGGGCAGTACGGCCATGACAGCCTCAAGGATACGATCATCAAGTTGCCCGATCTCCATGTCTTCGCCGGTATCGCCATCGGTTGAGGGATCGGGCTTCGCGCACTCTTCATCTTCCGTTTGTGGCGGCTCCGGCATTCGAGTTGCACGATGCGCGAGGCAAAGAGCGGCCGCGACTTCGATATCCTGCGGGTCTATAAAATCACGACTCTCCAGCGCGGCATGGGTGCGCGCGGTTCTAAGCATGAAAAGAGGTGCACGCTGACTGTGGACGCCCAATTGGGCACATAGACCAACGATTATCTGGTAGGTGTCATCTTGCAGCTTTACAGACGACAATTGCACCCTTGCGTCCATGATCGCATCCTCGTCCGGCAGCAACCCGACGGTCGAAGACGGCATGTTGAGATCCACATAAAACGCGAGCCTTTCGCGTAAAGACACAGGCAGGCGTTCATCTGGATCAGCACCTTCGTCTAGCGCGATAAGGGACTGTAAATCCCCACGATCAAGCGCCATCGCCAATCGCGCCGCCAAAGTCGTTTCGCATCGTTCTCCCATCGCCAAAACCGCGGTTCCATCACGTCCAAATATGCCATTTCGCAAAACGACTTTGCCCCGCGTCAATGTCTCGGTCAGGTCGATACCACCAAACAACGCGTCGTCGTCCATTGTTGGATGCAGTTTTAAGATGGGCTGCGGCATCATCGCAAAACCCTCAACAAAGGCATCGCGTACTGGGCCACACCTTGCCCGCACAACCACCCCGCCAAGACCCGAGGGGTCAATCGCAAGCAGGGTCAAAGCAAGGGTTGCGCGGTCCCACATTAGCTTAGAACGTCTTCAACCACGCGGGTTACGCGTGTGCCGCTTCCTGCATCGTCCAAAGGATCGCGGCGCAATCGGTGACGCAGGGCCATCGGCGCAACAGCGCGGATGTGATCGCGGCCAATTGCTGTATCTTCGCGGTAGGCGGCAAATGCCCGCGCGGCCTTTAGAAGGGTGAGTTCACCACGCAACCCGTCCGCCCCAAGCTTGAGGCAAAGCTGTGCAATATCCGTCAGCGCAGCATCGGTCGTCTTAAGGGTTTTGATTCCAGTGCGGGCAGTTTCAATCTGTCCACGCACGAGGACATCTTCGGCCTTCCAGCGCACCATAAACGCCTCGTAATCGGTTTCGAATGCGTCGCGACGTTTGATAACTTCGACGCGCTCTTCCACGGTTGTCGGAGAGGCCACTTCGACGGACAAACCAAAGCGGTCCAAAAGCTGCGGGCGCAATTCGCCTTCTTCGGGGTTGCCAGATCCAACTAGCACAAAACGAGCGGGATGGCGGATTGATAAACCTTCGCGTTCGACGACATTTTCACCCGATTGGGCCACATCAAGGAGGAGATCAACGATGTGATCTTCGAGCAGGTTTACTTCGTCGATATAAAGGTATCCGCGGTTTGCTTTAGCGAGCAGACCTGACTGAAACGCCTTTTCGCCTTGCGACAGCGCCTTTTCAATGTCGAGCGCGCCTGTCACGCGGTCTTCGGTTACGCCAAGCGGCAGATCGACGACTGGGGTTGGTCCCAGCGAAGTCGTTTTAGTGTCTAACTTAGCCCAGTCTGGCACATCTTCGGATTTCTCGGAATTGACGGGGCAGCCTTCGACCCGCGTGATTTGGGGCAGGAGCGCCGCCAGTGCGCGAACAGCTGTTGATTTGCCTGTACCGCGATCCCCAAACACCAGAACGCCGCCGATGGACGGATCAATGGCTGTCAAAATCATGGAGAGTTTCATTTCTTCCTGACCAACGATGGCGGAAAACGGGAATGGTTGTTTCATGGCATATCCAGTGAGGCGAGGGGTGAGGCACCGTTCCAAGTGCCGTAGTCAGATTTTACCGCAAACCGAGCATAGAGTTCTTCGCGGAACCAGTCATTGTCACGCACGGCGCGAATGGCGTCTGCATGGTGGCCTGTGCGGGCGAAATTGGCCATGCGTTTTGCGTCTGGCCAGATGGAAAATGTCACTTGATGCAGCAGCGGAACTTCACCGATGCCAATCTTGAAGGCGACGTTTTGATCCTGCCCGATGACAGAAGAAATATCAGGGACGCGTTTCCAGAATTGCGCGGCGATTGAGGGCTTAACGGTCGCCCGCGTGAGGGCTGCGAGGGGCCCAGTTTCGTCAGCGCCGGTGTGAAACGGTTCAACGCCGGCCCATTCACCTTTGACAGACGTCGGGGACAAAAAGACGGTCCAATCTTCAGCTGCATGACTGCGATACCGTTCAAAGATGGGTGCTGATGCGATGCGCGTGCGGGCTGTGTCGTGATCCGGCCATGTGGCTAAAATCGCGTAGACGCCGAAGTTGGGGACAGGTGTAAATCCTTCGCCTGTGCCCGATCCACATAATTTCCAAAACCCGATGTCAGGGGTGCGAGGGAGCAAAAGACGCGCAAAACCCATCATTGCGAACGCCCAAAGGCGGTCCTGTGTCCGGTCAAACCGGAAAAGGCTAAGGCTGACTATTTGGCTCACGCGCGAATTTCCCTTGGCGGTGTCAACTTAGACTGACACATTGTGCTGGATTTGGGAAGCCAAATAGGAATAGACTGTGTTTACGGGAATTTTAGCCACCATTGATACAGGAACGCCATGTGCGTTAGTGTAAAGCCATGTTGACAGAAAAGCGAACAACCGAATCGGATAGTACGGCGATTGTGATCGGCGCTGGGCTTGGGGGATTGGCATCTGCGATGCGCCTTGGGGCCAAAGGATACCGTGTGCAAGTGTTTGACCGGTTAGATCGCACTGGTGGGCGCGGGAGTTCAATTACTCAAGACGGGCACCGCTTTGATCTTGGACCGACGATCATCACTGTGCCCCAATTGTATGAAGATCTGTGGGCCGCTTGCGGTCGCGATTTTCATTCAGATGTCGAACTGAAGCCCGTGCTTCCTTTTTACGAAATCCGCTGGCCGGATGGCACATCTTTTAAGGCAACGTCTGACACGGACGCGATGAAGGCCGAGGTAGCGAAGATAAACCCCGCGGATGTGAAGGGATATGAAAAATTCCTGCGCGGCAGCAAAGCGCGATACAAGGTCGGCTATGAGGGCTTGATGACGTTGCCAATGCACAAGCTGTGGGAAACGATCAAAGTGCTTCCACAGTTCGCATGGCTGCGCGCGGACAAGTCGATTTACGGATATGCCAAGACCTGTGTAAAGGACGAAAAGCTGCGTATGGCTCTGTCGTTTCACCCTCTGTTTATTGGCGGTGATCCGATGCATGTGACGTCGATGTATGCGCTTGTTGGTTACCTCGAAAAACAATTCGGAGTGCATTATGCCATGGGTGGCGTGCAGGCGATATCGGATGCGATGGCCAACGTCGTTCGCGAACAGGGCGGAACAATTCATCACAACGCTGAGGTCGATGAAATTTTGGTGCACAACGGTGCTGCAACTGGTGTGCGTTTAACGTCAGGCGAAACTGTGGAATGCCCCTTGATCGTCAGCAACGCAGATGCGGGCCACACATATACCCACCTTCTGCGCAATCATGTGAAAAAGCGGTGGACGGATCGTCGCCTCAAAAAGTCGAGATGGTCCATGGGGCTTTATGTTTGGTATTTCGGCACCAAAGGGACCAAGGGAAAATGGTCTGACCTTGGGCATCATACGATTGCGGCGGGTCCGCGGTACAACGGGCTGCTGAATGACATCTTTATGAAGGGCAAGCTCGCCGATGATATGAGCCTGTATATCCATCGCCCGTCCCTAACTGACCCCAGTGTTGCGCCGGACGGAGATGACACGTTTTATGTTCTTTCACCTGTGCCGCACCTCGGATGGGATACATCGGTCGATTGGGAAAAAGAAGAACCAATCTATCGTGAAAAAGTTGCGGCGAATCTTGAACGATTGATGCCCGGATTTCGTGATCATATCGTTACCGAAACAGTCTTTACGCCTGAAACATTCCGGGATCGATACTTGTCGCCAAACGGCTCAGGGTTCTCGATTGAACCGCGGATTCTGCAAAGCGCGTATTTCCGTCCGCATAACATTTCTGAGGAAGCTAAGGGGCTGTTCTTGGTCGGGGCGGGAACCCACCCTGGCGCTGGCGTTCCGGGTGTCGTCGGCAGCGCTGATGTGGTGTCTCAATTGATCCCTGATGCGCCTATTGTGCCCGAACAGACATTGAAAGTGGCTGCAGAATGATCCGTCCTGATGATCTTGAACACTGCCGCGAGGTGATCCGGACGGGGTCCTATTCATTCCACGCCGCGTCTAAATTGTTGCCCGCGAATGTGCGTGATCCCGCTCTCGCGCTTTATGCCTTTTGTCGCTTGGCAGATGATGAGGTGGATGAAGGCGATCAAAAACGCCGCGCAGTTCTAGATCTCCAGCAGCGCCTTGATGCGATATATGCGGGCCAGCCTCGCAACGCGCCAGAAGACCGTGCTTTTGCAGCAATCGTCGAAGAATTTGAAATGCCTAAGGCGTTGCCGGATGCCTTACTCGAAGGATTGGCATGGGACGCACAGGAACGCCGCTACAACGATCTATCCGGCGTTCGCAGTTACTCAGCTCGTGTGGCGTCTGCGGTTGGCGTGATGATGTGCGTGCTTATGCGCGCACGCGATGGCAATGCCTTGGCACGCGCTTGCGATCTTGGTGTGGCGATGCAGCTGACAAACATTGCGCGAGATGTTGGTGAAGATGCGCGGGCGGGGCGCGTTTATCTGCCGCTAAATTGGTTTGATGAGGTCGGGTTGGATGTCGATGCGTTCCTGCGAAGCCCTGAACCGAGTGTCGCCACACGTCGTATGACATCGCGTCTGTTGGCAGAGGCCCACCGACTTTACTTGCGCTCAGAGGCAGGTGTCCCTGCGTTGCCACGCGATGCCCGCACGGGCATCTACGCGGCGCGTTTTATTTATGACGGCATTGGTACGCAGCTGCGGCGGGCAAACTTCGATAACATCACCCAGCGCGCGCATACGTCAAAAGTTCAAAAACTCGGCTGGGTTGGGCGTGCGATGTTGCGATCAGGGCTCAGCATGGTCACGCCACGCTCTCCTGTATTACATGCTCGCCCTCTTAGTGAAGTTGCGTTCCTCGTGGATTCAGCGTCTTGTGAAAGCCTTCCTCTTGGGCGGACCGCCGCGTTATTGGATGTGCTTGCCCAATTGCAGCAACGCGAGGCGGATATTGAACAAAGGTCGCCCCGCATCTAGATTGATGGACGTCCGCAAGGAGCCCGCGCAATGGATATTATCCTCTTTTTGATCTTTCTCGCCGCCTGTTTTTCAGCAGGCGCGACTGGTGCCCTATTTCCACCGGGTCTTTGGTATGAAAAATTGCAGAAGCCGTGGTTTACGCCGCCAAACTGGATGTTTCCTGTCGCATGGACCACGCTTTATCTGCTGATGTCATTCGCCGGCGCGCGCGTGGCGGGCGAAGCCGGTAGTGGGTATGCGATGGCATTTTGGGCGTGGCAAATCGCGTTGAACGCACTGTGGACACCTGTTTTCTTCGGGCTGCGCCGCCTGAAACAAGCTATACCTGTTATGGCCCTTTTGTGGGTCGCGGTCGCGGGATGTCTGGTGACGCATTGGGCAATAGATATGTGGGCTGGCCTAGCGTTTGTGCCATACCTTATTTGGGTCACGGTTGCTGGCGCGCTGAATGTATCGGTGGCGCGCTTGAACCCTGATGTTGACGTGATCGACATGGTCAAACTTTAGAATGTCCACTTTGCGCGGCGTGGCACACGGACTGCCAACATGGGTTTCAAGAATGGCGACGCAAACCGGTTGAGATCGAGGGCTTCGTGCACACCTGTCACCCTTTCACCATTGAGCGTCGTTTCCACGGCAGAGCGTGAATAAAACGGCGCGTCGAGCATGGGTAAAACCTGTTTTGGGGTCGTCCCTATGTCTGCTCGGGTTTCGCGGCGTACTTGCCAAAGCGACCGTTTGAAAGACGTGCGTGGTGGGGCGTCGGTGTAGTCCATCCCGCCGTCTGAGGTGAAGGCAATTGCACTGTCCAGGGCCGTTCCATCGCGGCGTTCTGCGTCGTAAATACAGACAGCACCGTTTGACGTCGGATAACGCCCCCACGTCCAGAAACTGAAATCCTCTTCCAAGGCGCGGGTCCCGAAATTGCTGTCGAAATAGCCGTGCCCCGACCATTGCCACCCCGGTGCATTCAGTTCGACTGAGATGTCTGAAATCGGGGCAAAGGGCCGCCAAACATGAGCACCGTCTTGAGTGAGCAAAAGTTCTTTTGAGGTCATCGCTTTGGGCTTGAGGCGGATTTTTCCGCGCACGCGGCTGATGATGGGTGGCGCTGAAATCTCATCAATATCGATGATTAGCTCATCACCATTCCAATGTAGCGAAGATGGCCCCACGGTAAAGGAATCTTCTGTCTGCTTCAGCGCAGATCGCCCCCGATCCGTCATGGTAAACCGTCCACCAGGTCCATAGGTCGCGACGTTGATACACACATGATTGTTTGGGTCCTTACGACCAGACCATTTGTACCATGGGGAAAACACGGACCCGATAAATGCGATCACGGATACGGCGCGTTTGCCGTCGTCTGAAATTCCGTCGATGTACCACCACGCATACCCGTTGGCGGGAACGTCTAAGTCAAACCGAGGTCCGTCTTTATCGCCTCGACCGCGTGCTTCGCGGAGAAGGTCGCCATTGGTACCCCCGCCCCCGGATGTGCTCCGCCCCCCGCGAGGTAGAGGCCCTTCACTGCCGTGCGCGCTGTCGGACGTTTCAGCCCTGCCGTCATCCCATGCGGGGATCGCCCGTAAAGGGATCCGAGGCTGTGGGGAAACATCGCGTGGAAATCCGCTGGCGTTGTCAGCATCGTTGCGTCCGGTTTCGGGGCGAACGTCAGTCCCATTTGCGCCAGTCGGTTGAAGATCAGTTTCTGGCATCTTGTGGCGTCCTGTTCATTTCGTTGGTCATTTGATTGGCAAGGTGGGGCGTTCATGATGATTTCGAACCGTTCGGGGCCGGCTGGCTTCAGCCCCCCACCGCGATCTTGTGCACAGACATACAGCGTCGGGTTGGTCGGATTTTTGCCTTTGGACAGCGGGCCGAATTCGTTTAGCGGATCATCCCCAAAGAACACGTTGTGATGCGATAGCGCATGACCCTTAGGGGTGGCCGCAAACGCCATGACATTCGCCGAAAGGCTGCGCGGATCTACCCCAGCGACAGGAACACAGTTCCGGATTTCATCTCCCAGCGCCCCTTCCGTAAGAGCGCGTGGATCACCGTTGAATACGACGGCATCGGCGTTCACTTCGCGATCAACGGTTTTGACCACAAGGCCAATCGGCGCAGGTTCGATCAATGAAACAGGACAGCCAAAATGAATGCTGCCACCTTTGGCGTGGATCAGGTCTGTCATTGCCGTTGCAAGTTGATGCATCCCGCCTTTAACGGCCCAAACCCCTGTGCTTTCTGCATGCCAGATCAGTGATAGCAGCGCGGGGGACTCGTAGGGGGATCCACCGACGTAGGTCGCATAGCGGCCGAATAATTGCCGTAGTTTCGGTTCCGTGAACGATGATTTCAAGAGGCCAGAAAGGGTTTTATGTGGCGCCATTGCCAACAGAAGTGCCGGATCGCGCAACACTGTTTTGGCAAGACCTAAAGATGATGGCGTGCTTGCCTGCATCATTGGCGCATCAAAAGCCGTAAACAAGCGCTTGGCACGGGCCGAGAAGGCATCGAATTCCCGCGCTGCCGCGGTCCCGAAGGTGTTGCGCACATTGGCATGGCTTTGGAGCGGGTCGGCGCACAGATCCATCGCCGTTCCATCAGGCCAGAAATGCCGCGCGATCGTATCTGCTTTGGTAAGCGTTACATGATCATTCAGTGTTTCACCCACTGCTGCAAACAGGTCTTCAAATACCCAGCGCATTGTCAAAACTGTCGGACCTGCATCGACTGGGCCCGCTGTGGACGGGACCGTTCGCATTTTGCCACCTGGTGCTGATGCGGCCTCAAAAACGGATACGCGCGCACCGGTCGCCAACAAGCGCAATGCGCTCGCCAATCCTGCGATCCCCGCGCCAACGACGATGACATGTTTTTTGTTGTTCATGAGGTACGTTGACTCGTTTCATTAAAGTGTCCAGTATAGTTTACACATATACTGTCAGAAAATCGAGACAGTATTATTTTGATATTGGTCGGAGCCGTCATGCCTCTAAGTGTTTTTAGCAATCGAATCGAAGCCGCGATGAGCAGGGCCGTAGGGCTGACCCAGTCTGGAACGCCGCCTGCACAACTTACAAGCGCGGTTCAATATGCGGCCGCCCCCGGTGGTGCACGCATCCGGCCGACAATTTTGTTGAGCGTCGCGATGGCATGCGGTGACGATCAACCAGAAGTCACCGACGCCGCCGCCGCCGCGCTTGAGCTGATCCACTGCGCCAGCTTGGTTCATGATGATATGCCGTGTTTTGATGACGCTGACGTGCGTCGTGGCAAGCCGACTGTTCACATCGCATATTCCGAACCGCTGGCCTTATTGACGGGCGATAGCCTGATTGTGTTAGGGTTTGACCTGTTGGCGCGCCAATCGCCTGATCGTGCTTTGCCGCTGATCCGCCACCTTGCGACCCGCACCGGCACGCCATTTGGCATCTGCGCTGGACAGGGTTGGGAAAGCGAAAGCAACATCAATCTGTCCGCCTACCACCGTGCCAAGACAGGGGCGCTTTTTATTGCCGCAACCCAGATGGGCGCGATTGCTGCGGGTCAAGATCCCGAACCTTGGGAAGAACTTGGCGCACGAATTGGAGAAGCTTTTCAAGTCGCCGACGATCTGCGTGACGCCCTTTATGACGAGGTAGAACTAGGCAAACCCGTCGGCCAAGATGAAATTCACAACCGTCCTAACGCCGTGACAGAATTGGGTGTCGATGGTGCAGTGAACCGCTTGAAAGATATCCTTGGCGGTGCAATTTCGTCGATTCCGTCCTGCCCAGGCGAAGCGTCCCTCGCAAAGCTTGTGCAGGCGACGGCGAAGAAATTGATCCCGTCCAGTAAGCTCAGCCACGTTCCGGGTGAGTGACGTGGCAGACGGAGCGCGTTTCGGGGCGTCCCTGACGCCCGCCAAGCCAGTCGGTCTTCGAAACAAGATGATGGCGTCGCGCAAATTCCAAAGTTGGGCCGCGCGGTTTCCCCTGACCCGTCGATTTGTACGCCAAGAAGGCGATGCATTGTTTGATTTAATGGCAGGGTTTTGCCATTCGCAAATCCTTATGGCGCTCGCTGAGCTCCAGATCCCTGAGGCTTTGTTGGGTAAACCGATGACGCCGGATCAAATTTCAAATCAAACGAATATCCCACCCGAACGTTTGCAGGTTTTGCTGCAAGGCGGTGCATCAATTGGGATGCTTCGGTTGCGCAAAGGTAAGGTGTCGTTGACCCAAAGAGGGGTAGCTTTTGCAACTGTCCCGGGGTTGTCCGCGATGGTGTGCCATCACCGCGCCTTTTATCGCGACCTCGAGGATCCGGTCGCGTTCTTTCGCGGGGACACAACGACCGAATTGGCCGAAGTCTGGCCCTATGTGTTCGGCGATACATCCAGCATCGACCCCAAAACCGCGACCGTTTATTCAGACCTTATGGCCCAAAGCCAAGCCTTGGTTGCCGAAGACACTTTGCGGATGGTGAACTTTTCGAATGTTCAGACGCTGATGGATGTCGGCGGCGGAACTGGTGCGTTTCTGGAAGCGGTTTCGCAGACCAATCGTGACTTACAGCTTCGGCTATTTGATCTTCCCGCAGTCGCGCCAGATGCCGAATCTCGATTCGCTCAAGCAGGACTGTCCGAAAGAACTGACATCTTCTTGGGTTCGTTTCGCACCGATGACCTCCCTAAAGGTGCGGATGCCATCAGCCTGATCCGCGTATTGTTCGATCATTCCGATGATACCGTGCGCGAACTGTTGGCAAAAGTTTACACTGCATTGCCCGGTGGTGGGCGGTTGATCGTTTCTGAACCGATGAGTGGTGGCGCGACCCCTAACAAAGCAACCGACGCCTACTTCGCCCTGTATACACTGGCGATGCGAACTGGTCGAACGCGGTCGGCCGCCGAAATTTCCCAGTTTTTGGTAGAGGCTGGGTTCACAGATTTGGCCGCAATCAAGCCATTGCGCGCCTACGTCACGTCGGTCGTGACCGCGGCAAAGCCCCACACCTAACTAAATGTCTAATTTGGTTGACAGACGAATGTGTAAGGTTAAACTTACACATGACAGAATGTCGCAAGTGAGTCTGAGCCATTCAGACAGCGACACGCCAGGGAGCCACGATGAAATCAACCGCCGTCATGCTGGAAGGACCACGTAAGCTTTCGCTTTGCGATGTCCGGCTTGTCGATCCAAGCGTCGATGACTTGGTTGTTGAGATCAAACACTCCGGCATCTCTACTGGCACAGAAAAATTGTTTTACACGGGCGAGATGCCTCCATTCCCCGGAATGGGATATCCGCTTGTTCCCGGCTATGAAGCCGCTGGCGAAGTCGTTGAGGCATCTGCCGCATCCGGTTTCAAAGTTGGCGATCATGTTTTTGTACCCGGCGCAAATTGCTACGACGGTGCGTTTGGTTTGTTTGGCGGGTCTTCATCCCGCCTGATCACAGCGCCAGATCGTGTTTCACGTATCGACGCCGGACTTGGTGCGCAGGGTGCTTTGTTGGCGTTGGCCGCAACCGCCCGTCACGCGATGGCAGGGCAGGGCAAAACTGTTCCTGATTTGATTGTTGGCCACGGTGTCCTTGGGCGTCTATTGGCGCGATTGACAGTTGCCGCAGGTGCGCCGGCGCCGACCGTTTGGGAAATTGACCCGACGCGTCAGGCAGGTGCTGTCGGATACGACGTAATCCATCCCGAAAATGATGAACGCCGCGATTATCAGTGCATCTATGATGCGTCTGGCAATGGTGCGCTTTTGAACGACCTGATTGGTCGTATCGTTAAGGGTGGCGAAATCGTTCTTGCCGGTTTTTACACCCAACCTTTGAATTTCGCCTTCCCGCCCGCCTTCATGAAAGAAGCACGGTTTCGGGTAACGGCTGAATGGAACGCAGACGACCTGATCGCCACGCGCGCATTGGTCGAAGGCGGCGGGTTGTCACTGGACGGCCTTATAACACACGAACGTAACGCAGTGGATGCGTCGGACGCCTACGAACAGGCGTTTACTGACCCCGCATGTCTCAAAATGATCCTCGACTGGAGTGCTATTCAATGAACGATATCCCAAACCTCAAGGACTTCGACCAGCGCTTGCGCGACGAGGCCAACGAAGAGCCAAATCTTGAGGTTCCACAAGGTGAGCCGACATCCAAGACACAGATCATTGCGATCTATGGTAAAGGTGGCATCGGCAAATCCTTCACGCTCGCGAACCTCAGCCACATGATGGCCGAACAAGGCAAGCGCGTGCTGTTGATCGGGTGTGACCCTAAATCAGATACGACGTCCTTGTTGTTCGGCGGCAAAGCCTGCCCGACGATCATTGAAACGTCCTCAAAGAAAAAGCTCGCTGGTGAAGAAGTGAAAATCGGCGACGTTTGCTTTAAGCGCGGCGGTGTTTTCGCGATGGAACTTGGCGGGCCAGAGGTCGGTCGCGGTTGCGGCGGACGTGGCATCATCCACGGTTTTGAATTGCTTGAGAAACTAGGCTTCCATGATTGGGATTTCGACTATGTCCTTCTCGACTTCCTAGGCGATGTGGTTTGTGGCGGTTTCGGCCTGCCGATTGCCCGCGATATGGCGCAGAAGGTAATCCTTGTAGCGTCCAACGATTTGCAGTCTTTGTACGTCGCGAACAACGTGTGTTCTGCCGTTGAATATTTCCGCAAGCTGGGCGGTAATGTCGGTGTTGCGGGTCTCGTGATCAACAAAGACGACGGATCAGGTGAGGCGCAGGCGTTTGCCAAAGTTGTCGGCATTCCTGTCCTCGCGTCGATCCCGCAGAACGACGACCTTCGTAAGAAATCCGCGAACTACCAGATCGTTGGTACAGCCGAATCTGAATGGGGCTCGATGTTTGCGGCCCTTGGCGACGCGGTTGGCATTGCGCCACCGGCACGTCCAAAGGCGTTGAACCAAGACGAACTGCTTGAACTGTTTGACGGGTCCGAAACGGGTGCTGGTTACACGCTCGTTCCTGCGACCGACACTGACATGCGCGGCAAAAACGCCGTCGTCAAAGAATCCCTCGAGGTGGTTTACGACAATGTCTGATCTTGAAGGATATGAAGTCGGTTTTGATGCCAATGGCGCTGTTGAAGTGACCAATGGCGATCAAAGCACGACGGTTCCTTCGCAGGATGCGGCTAGCGAAAAGCTGGGCTGTCATTCTGGATCGGAAATGGCAGATGCGGCGCGTGCTGCTGGTCAGTCCGAAATTCTGGATCAATACGCCAAAGATTATCCAATGGGTCCGCACGACCAGCCCCAATCCATGTGCCCTGCCTTCGGCAGCTTGCGCGTTGGCTTGCGGATGCGCCGCACGGCGACTGTTCTGTCCGGGTCGGCCTGTTGCGTTTACGGCCTGACGTTTGTGTCCCATTTCTACGGTGCGCGTCGTTCGGTTGGCTATGTTCCATTCAATTCCGAAACATTGGTGACTGGTAAGCTGTTTGAGGACATCCGCGAGAGTGTTCACGATATGGCTGATCCTGAAAAATACGACGCCATCGTTGTGACGAACCTGTGCGTTCCAACCGCTTCGGGCGTTCCTTTGCGCCTGTTGCCACCTGAAATCAACGGCGTGCGCATTGTTGGTATCGACGTTCCGGGTTTCGGTATTCCGACCCACGCCGAAGCCAAAGATGTCCTTGCTGGCGCGATGCTGAATTACGCCCGCCAAGAAGCCGAAGCAGGCCCCGTTCAAGCGCCTGCATCAGGCAAAGCCGACCGTCCACAAGTGGCATTGCTTGGCGAAATGTTCCCCGCTGATCCGATGATGATTGGCGCGATGCTGGCCCCTATGGGGCTGGCCGCTGGTCCTGTTGTTCCGTGCCGTGAATGGCGTGAATTATATGCGGCTTTGGACTGTGGTGTCGTCGCGGCGATCCACCCGTTTTACACGGCATCCGTGCGTGAATTTCAATCTGCTGGCCGCAAAGTCGTTGGGTCAGCGCCGGTTGGCCGCGATGGTACGATGTCTTGGCTGGCCAATATCGGTGAAGCTTACAATGTTCCCGCTGACCAAATTGCGGCCGCACAAAACGCATTCCTTCCCGCGATTGACGGCGCACTGCAAGGTGCCCGCGTGAATGGGACGATCACGGTGTCCGGCTATGAAGGTTCCGAACTATTGGTTGCCCGGTTGCTTATCGAAAGCGGTGCGAATGTTCCTTATGTCGGTACCGCCTGTCCGAAAACACCTTGGAATACTGCTGACACCGAATGGCTTGAAGCCAAAGGCGTGAAGGTTAAATTCCGCGCGTCGCTTGAAGATGACTGCGCCGCGATGGAAGCGATCAAACCTGACCTTGCGATTGGCACCACGCCCGTCGTCCAAAAGGGCAAAGAGCTGGGCATTCCTAGCTTGTATTTCACAAACCTGATTTCCGCTCGTCCACTTATGGGCCCTGCTGGTGCTGGGTCTTTGCAAGAAGTCGTAAACGCGGCCATGGGCAACAAGGCCCGTATGGATCACATGCGGGAATTCTTTGAAGGTGTTGGCGCTGGCGATGCGGCTGGTGTCTGGGAAGGTTCCCCGAATGTGCGCGATGACTTCCGCGCCACGAATGCCAAAAAACTCGAACGCGCTGCGAAAGCTGCCAAAGCGGCGGAGATGATCTGATGTTAGTTCAAGATCATGATCGCGCTGGCGGGTATTGGGGCGCTGTGTATGCGTTCTGCGCCGTTAAGGGTTTGCAGGTAGTCATTGATGGACCCGTGGGTTGTGAAAACCTGCCCGTGACATCTGTGTTGCATTACACCGATGCGCTGCCGCCTCATGAATTGCCGATCGTTGTGACGGGCTTGGGCGAAGACGAAATGGGTTCAGGCACTGAAGAAGCCATGAAACGCGCTTGGCAGACTCTTGATCCTGCCTTGCCTGCGGTTGTTGTGACGGGTTCCATTGCCGAAATGATCGGTGGTGGTGTCACGCCAGCAGGCACCAACATTCAACGCTTTTTGCCGCGCACCATTGATGAAGACCAATGGGAAGCGGCTGACCGCGCGATGACATGGATTTTTACCGAATTTGGTATGACCAAGGGTCGGATGCCGAAAGAGGTAAAGCGGATTGAGGGGGATGCCCCCCGCGTCAATATCCTTGGGCCAATGTACGGCACGTTCAATATGCCGTCTGATTTGGCCGAAATTCGCCGCCTTGTCGAAGGCATCGGCGCTGAAGTGAACATGGTGATGCCGCTTGGTGCGCACGTTGCGGAAATGCGCAATCTAGTGAATGCGGATGTGAACATCTGCATGTATCGTGAATTTGGTCGCGGGCTGTGTGAAGTCCTCGACAAACCCTATTTGCAAGCGCCAATCGGAATCGAATCCACAACAAAATTTCTGCGCACGTTGGGCGAGATGCTGGGCCTTGATCCCGAACCGTTCATCGAGCGTGAAAAGCATTCTACTATCAAACCTGTTTGGGATTTGTGGCGGTCTGTAACGCAGGATTTCTTTGCGACTGCGTCTTTTGCTGTTGTTGCGAATGAAACTTACACACGTGGCATGCGCAAATTCCTCGAAGATGATCTTGGTTTGCCCTGTGCGCTGGCGGTTTCGCGGACTCGCGGCAAGAAAACAGACAACGATCATGTGCGCGAAATGCTGCACACAAAACGTCCTTTGATCGTGTTCGGATCCATCAACGAAAAGATGTATCTGGCTGAGATGAAAGCGGGCTTTGGCCCATCGCCAACGTTTATCCCCGCCAGCTTCCCCGGCGCCGCGATCCGTCGCGCGACGGGCACACCGTTCATGGGCTACGCTGGTGCGACCTACATGTTGCAAGAAGTCTGCAACGGTTTGTTTGATGCGCTGTTCCACATCCTGCCGCTTGGCACGGACATGGATGCCGCCGAAGCCACACCAACCAACCTGCGACGTGATTTCCCTTGGGATGAGGACGCCGCGCGCGCCCTTGATGAGATCGTCGCGACACACCCCATTCTGACCCGTATTTCAGCAGCCAAAACACTGCGCGATGCGGCGGAAAAATCTGCACTGGAGGGCGGCGCCGAGCGCGTCATTCTTGAAACAGTGCGCAGATTACAACCTGCTTCGGGAGGAGCTAAATCATGACTGATTTTACAAATAACACCCACGTAGAAACGCGCAGCACTAATGCTGCAAAACGTGAATATGGCGCATACTTTGCGATCATCTTTATGGCGTGCCTGCCTTTGGCGCTCTTCACGTGGATTTTGTTCACAGCCCGCAATTTCCGTCTGCCTGAGAAAGACCCGGTGCAAGCCGCATGGTCGCAGGCCGGCATCATCACGCCGATGATCTTCAACGCCTGAAGACCATCCTACAAGTTCGCTAACCCTTTCCGGGGAAGGTGATCAACGGGCGGAGGATTAGCTTCCGTCATCCCTGTCGCGGGGAACACGCGACGTTAGTTTTTGTAGGAGTTATTTACATGGCTGACAAAACTGATCTGTCCTTCACAGGTCTCACTGACGAGCAAGCCCAGGAGCTGCATTCGGTGTACATGAGCGGGTTAACGGTTTTCACAATCGTAGCCGTCGTCGCTCACGTACTCACGTATATCAAGCTTCCTTGGTTTGCTTGGTAAAGGAGCACCTTAGCAATGGCACAATTTTACAAAATCTGGCTGATCTTCGATCCGCGTCGCGTTTTCGTGGCACAGGGCGTTTTTCTGTTTTTGCTGGCTGCGATGATTCACCTCGTCCTGCTTAGTAACCCAGAAACCAACTGGTTCACACAAGCGTTCGGCGCGATGTAAGCCAGCTGTTTCAGCTGACTAATGATAGTCACGGGCGGGCCGGAATTCGTTCCGCCCGTGGCAAACCTAAACGACAGAACCGGCGACATGAGTACGCTCGCGTCCATGCCGCAATATAAGGAGTTTGAAGATGGCAATGCTCACCTTCGAAAGAAAATACCGCGTCCGAGGCGGGACGCTGGTCGGCGGTGATCTGTTCGACTTCTGGGTGGGGCCATTTTATGTGGGCTTCTTCGGGGTCACGACATTTTTCTTCGCTGCCCTAGGCACGATACTGATTTTCTACGGCGCTGCCTTGGGCGACACGTGGAACCCTTGGTTGATTTCAATCGATCCACCCTCGCTTGAGGTCGGTCTTGGCATGGCGCCACTGGCCGAAGGGGGTCTTTGGCAGATCATCACAATCTGCGCGATCGGAGCCTTCGTAAGTTGGGCCCTTCGCGAGGTAGAGATTTGCCGCAAACTGGGCATGGGATACCATGTTCCCGCAGCGTTCGGCGTCGCGATTTTCGCATACGTCACTCTCGTGGTTATCCGCCCTGTCCTGATGGGCGCATGGGGTCACGGATTTCCTTACGGGATCTTCTCCCACCTCGATTGGGTGAACAACGTGGGCTATGCCTACGGTAACTTCCACTACAACCCCGCGCATATGATCGCGATCACGTTCTTCTTTACGACGTGTTTTGCCCTCGCTTTGCACGGCTCACTTGTTTTGTCCGCGGTCAATCCGGCCAAGGGCGAAGAAGTAAAATCACCGGACCACGAAGACACGTATTTCCGTGACCTGATCGGCTATTCGATCGGACCATTGGGCATTCACCGTCTTGGCCTGTTCCTAGCGCTGAGCGCAGGATTCTGGAGCGCGATCTGTATCGTGATTTCGGGCACCATCTGGTTCGATGAATGGATCGTGTGGTGGTATGGCTGGGTCGATCTTCCGATCTGGGTAGACCTTGAAGGAGGCGTCAATGGCTGAGTATCAAAATATCTTCACTCAGGTTCAGGTCGCTGGACCGCCTGAGATGGGAATGTCCGGTAAGGGCAATCCAGAGCTCGGACGCTCAAGTGGTGTAACAATGTCCAAGTTGGCGGGCCTTCTTGGCAACGCACAGCTCGGGCCAATCCACCTCGGTATGTTCGGTGTGATTTCGATGATCACGGGCCTGATCTGGTTCGTCATCATTGGCTTCAACTTCTGGGCGCAGGCTGGCTGGTCTCCGGGTGTCTTTGCCCGTGACTTGTTCTGGTTCTCGCTTGAGCCGCCGTCCCCGTCTTACGGTCTTGGCTTTGCGCCGCTTGCCGAAGGTGGTTGGTGGTTGATCGCTAGCTTCTTCTTCCTCGTCAGCCTCTCGTGCTGGTGGATTCGCACCTACTTGCGGGCCGAAGAACTGGGCATGGGCAAACACGTTGCTTGGGCATTCGCCTCAGCGATCTGGCTGGTCCTTGTTTTGGGTCTGTTCCGTCCCATCCTAATGGGGTCCTGGAGTGAAGCAGTGCCATACGGCGTGTTCTCGCACCTTGATTGGACGAACCTGTTTTCGATCACCTACGGCAACCTGTTCTACAACCCGTTCCACGCACTTAGCATTGTGTTCCTCTATGGATCTGCCCTGCTGTTTGCGATGCACGGTGCGACGATCCTCGCTGTTTCCCGCTTTGGTGGTGAACGTGAGATTGAACAGATCGTGGATCGTGGAACAGCATCCGAACGTGCCGCCCTTTTCTGGCGCTGGACGATGGGCTTTAACGCGACGATGGAAGGTATCCACCGTTGGGCGTGGTGGTTCGCAGTTCTGACAACGCTGACTGGCGGTATCGGAATTTTGCTGACCGGCACGGTTGTCGACAATTGGTACGTGTGGGCACAGCTCCACGGCTACGCACCAATGTAATTGAAAGGATAGTTTCATGAGCGACGAAAACCAAAACGACTATCTGCGCACAAGCAATGGCGACTTCCGCGTAACCGCGGACGTGACGGCCCTGATGTTGAAGGGGGCGGGTTATGCCGCGATCTTCTGTCTGGTCATCGGCCTTGCCTATGCGGTGTTGATCGGAATTTCGAGCATCTTGCCCGAAGACAGCAAGTTCGCACCCGATCCAACGCCGACTTCGATGATTATCGAAGACACCCGCTTTTTTGCCTAAAGCGGGGCGCACACAGATCTGAGGGTTGTGGCAGGATCGCCTCCCGCCCCCCTCGACCGGAGTTTGGGCCCTGTTCCCTGGGTCCAAGCGTCAGGATGTCAGCCTAGGCAGGCATTCTGGTTCCCTTCCTGTTGGCTACAGGAAATCGATGCCGTGGGAGTTTAGGCTTCCACGGCATCACTCATTTTAGGGGACAATTTCTAGGGAATCCCACGAGGAGAAATGCCATGACCGACCGCCCCAAAACCCCCACGCTGGACCGTGTTCACATTCCTTCAGACCTCAAGGGTTTGACAGACGCTGAATTGAAATTGGTCGCGGATGAATTGCGGTCCGAAGTCGTGTCAGCTGTATCTGAAACGGGCGGTCATTTAGGATCGTCCTTGGGTGTCGTTGAAATGACTGTCGCGTTGCATGCGGTGTTCAATACACCCCACGACAAGATCGTTTGGGACGTGGGCCATCAGTGTTACCCGCACAAAATTTTAACAGGTCGTCGCGACCGTATCCGCACTTTGCGCCAAGAAGGCGGGTTGTCTGGTTTCACCAAACGCGCGGAGTCTGAATATGACCCCTTTGGTGCCGCCCATTCATCCACATCCATTTCTGCCGCGCTGGGTTTTGCCACGGCGCGCGATCTTGGCCAGAACACAGGCGACGCAATTGCCGTGATTGGCGATGGGTCGATCAGTGCAGGTATGGCCTATGAAGCAATGAACAACGCGGGCTCCGAAGGGCGCCGCATGTTTGTGATTTTGAATGATAATGAAATGTCGATCGCACCGCCCGTTGGCGCGATGAGCAAATATCTGAGTAGCCTCTATTCCAGCCCAGCCGCGACGATGGCCGAGGGATTTGAATCCGCATTGCCCGGTCCGTTGCGCGACCATGCCCGCCGCGCCCGCCAACTGGTGACGGGTCTGTCTGGCGGATCTGGTACGCTGTTTGAAGAGCTCGGGTTTCAATATATCGGCCCGATCGATGGTCACGACATGGACCAGCTTTTGACTGTGTTGCGGACCGCAAAAGTACGCGCGACGGGCCCTGTTTTGATCCATGCATGTACTGTTAAAGGCAAGGGTTATGCCCCCGCCGAAGGGTCGGATGACAAATACCACGGTGTAGCCAAGTTTGACGTTGCAACAGGCCAGCAGGCCAAAAAACGCCCCAACGCGCCGAGCTATACAAAAGTGTTCGGAGAGGCTTTGGTCAAAGAGGCGGAGTTGGATGCAAGTATCGTTGGTATCACCGCTGCGATGCCGTCCGGCACGGGCATGGATATTTTCGGCAAGGCCTTCCCGAAACGAATGTTTGATGTTGGCATCGCTGAGCAGCATGCTGTGACGTTTGCCGCTGGTTTGGCGGCGTCTGGATCAAAGCCCTTCGTCGCGATTTATTCGAGCTTTCTTCAGCGCGGATATGACCAGATTGTTCATGATGTTGCGTTGCAAAACCTGCCTGTCCGTTTTGCCGTGGACCGCGCTGGGTTGGTGGGGGCTGATGGTCCGACCCATGCGGGTGCATTTGATATCGGGTACCTTGCCGCATTGCCGAATATGGTTGTTATGGCCGCCGCAGATGAGGTTGAGTTGATGCATATGGTCGCCACCGCTGCGGCCTACGACGACGGGCCAATCGCATTCCGCTACCCACGTGGTGAAGGTGAAGGCATGGACATGCCAGAACGTGGCGAGGTTCTTGAGATTGGCAAGGGGCGCATTGTGCAGGACGGCACTGATGTCGCTTTGCTCTCGTTTGGGACTCACCTTGGTGAAACGCGACGCGCCGCGCGATTGTTAGAAGCGCAGGGTGTGTCCGTAACGATTGCCGATGCGCGGTTCGCCAAGCCGTTGGATATGACGATGATCCGCAAGTTGGTGAAAACCCATAAGGCCGTGATCACCATCGAACAGGGGGCTGTTGGAGGGTTTGGCGCGATGGTTCTGCACGCCCTAGCCAATGAAGGTTTGTTGACGCAAACCCAGGTCCGCACCATGACATTGCCGGATCGCTTTATCGATCAAGCGGCACCGGATGCAATGTATGCGGATGGTGGATTGTCAGCCGTTGATATCGCTGCGACTGCATTAGAAGCCGCTGGCATCGATGTATCAAAAACCAAAAATAAGGTGTAACAGAAACTGTTATTCGCCGGCCTGCGCAATATTGGCGTGGTCGGCGATTACCAAATCAAGGTGGTCGCGCAGATAGATTTGCAGCCAAGCGGTGTACATATCCGGATGGCGTGTGACCTCAGCCGCGAGGTCATAGATATCGACCCAACGGGTCTCCATCACTTCATCGGGATTCAATTTCATCTGTAGTGTGCGCGCGGATGCGGGGGCGACGAACAGATCAACAACCTCGTGTTCGATCATGCCGCCACCGACATCGGCGCGGTATTCCAGCTGGTCTCGGTAAACCGGATAAACGCCTTTGATCCCCAGCTCATCTTCAAGACGACGCACCGCACACGTGGCGGGATCTTCGTTCCAATGGGGGTGGGTGCAGCAAGTGTTCGCCCACAGACCGGGCGTGTGATATTTTGACAGTGCGCGGCGCTGTATGAGTACGTTCTTCCCATCCATCACAAAGACAGACACGGCCTTGTGCTTGATGCCTTTGACGTGCGCCTCCATCTTTTCGACGGGCGTGAGCGTGCCGTTCACCCAGGCCGGGATCATTGTCATCAGACGTGTTGCGGGCGCACAAGGCCCCACAGATGGCTGATGTTTTTGATGCCGATTTTGAGGTGTGCCATAGGGCGGGCCTTTACGAGTTTTTTGTTCATATACGCCTCAAACGTCAGCTTTTGAACATCTACATCGTGGCACAGTGACACGAATCGTTCGCGCCTCTCATCCGATTTATAATAGGCATCCTGCATGGAACGCAGGACGCGGAAGACCATCTTGTGTTCCTTCATGAATGCCTTGCGCGCGAGCTTGAGGTCTTTGGCGTTTGATGACGCAAGACAGGCCAAACACGCCTCAGCGGCGACGCGGCCACCGACCATCGCATAATAGATTCCTTCACCTGAAGACGGGGCAACGACGCCAGCGGCATCACCCGCCAGAACAACGTCGCGGCCATTGTCCCAACGATCAAGCGGTTTCAATGGAATGGGCGCGCCTTCCTTGCGGATGGTTTTGCATCCCGTCAGGCCAGACGCCTCACGCAATTTTGCGGTCGCAACTTTGAGGTCAACGCCGTCAACTTCGGTGCCCATGCCGACGCTGCATTGCGCGCCATGCGGGAACACCCAACCGTAAAAATCGGGACTGATTGCGCCATCATAGATAACATCGCACCGCATAGGATCGTAGTTTTCGTTTGCGGCTGGGGCTTCAATAATTTCGTGGTAGGCGATCACGTAAGGGATTTTGTCCCCGCCAGGAACCTCTTGTGTGCCGACCTTGGAGCGGGCGCCGTCTGCACCAATAATGAGCTTTGTCTCCAATGCCATTTCGTTACCGCTGATCTTGTCGCGGTACACGACGTAGGTGCCGTTGGCGTCGCGATCAATTCGAACAAAAGTTCCGGTATAACGGTGCGCGCCAGCGGCCTTGGCACGTGTACGCAGGAATTCGTCAAAATGTTCGCGATCCACCATGCCGACATATCCGTTCTCAATCGGAATATCGACGTGGCGTTGGGTCGGTGAAATCATCCGCGCGGTGTTCACACGGCAGACAATCTGTTCATCTGGAATGTCGAAGTCAGCGATCAAACGCGGCGGGACAGCGCCGCCACAGGGTTTGATACGGCCGTCACGATCAATCATCGCGACCTTCTTACCTTGTGTGGCAAGGTCCATAGCTGCGGTGGCACCTGACGGTCCGCCGCCTACGATTACGACATCATACATATTCATTCTCCTGGAACGAGGGTGGCCGCAATTGGTGTGCGGTCCATGACTTTTATGGCGAGGATGGCAGCGCAAACGAACACTGCACTTTCAATAATAAACACGGCACCAAAAGCGGTGGCGTCGGTCGTGACGGTACGGGCGATGTCGACCATGGCCGCGCCCATCAATCCGCCGAACCCAGCGGCGATGGCTTGTGCCGCACCCCAAAGACCCATGCGTGTACCTTCGCGGCGTTGGCGACCTTCGCCTGCCAGGGACATCATCGATCCAATAGCGGCGACGGCGAACATGCCGTTGAAAAAGCCCAGCGTGATGACGACGGGTTGTAAAAGGGTGGCAAGGGCGGCCGTTCCGATGAACGACAGCGCCGCGAGCGAAAGCGCAGAGCCGAGGCACCCTGCGATTACCCAATTTCGTAGCGATCCGATTTTAAGACCCGTTGCCGCGATCCCGACGACAAGCATCCCCAAGAACACCCCACCGTTTTGGGCACCTGATAGGGACGTAGTTTCACCGGGTGTCAGGTTGAACACCAAACCTGCGTACGGTTCCAAGATGAGTTCTTGCATGAAATAGGCGGTCATCGACAGGAAGACAAAAATGGTAAACCTGCGTGCGCGTGGGTCGGCCCAAACTTCAGCCAGGCCTTGGCGGAACGGGGTCGGGTCGGGTTCACGCTCAGCGTTCACGGAGCATTCGATCCCCCAAACAGCAAGAATAGTGAGGGCGGTTGCAATGAGGCAGACTGCACCGACCAGTTTTAACAAAAGAGCCGGCGAATATGGGTCGAGCATATTGCCCACAACTGTAGCTGTGACAGCGATGCCGAAGATCATCATCAGCCACGTGATGGTAGCGGCTGCCGCGCGGTGATGGTGCGCTGTTGCTGTCGCCAAAAGCGCCAACAGTGATGTCCCAGACGCGCCAACACCCACCCCGATCAGAGTATATGCGAGGATAGAAACCGTGAGGCCGATCCAATAATTTGCGACAAGCAGTGGAACACCCACAGCCGCTAGAAAACCACCCAGTCCAAGGATTGCCATACCGCCAATGATCCAGCGAGTACGCTTGCCGCCTGTATCTGATTTATGGCCCCAGCTTGGCCGACTTAGCTGAATGGAATAATGCAGTGCCACCAGAAGACCCGGAAGAACGGCCGGAAGGGCAAGCTCAACAACCATCAGGCGGTTTAAGGTCGAAGTGGTCAGAACGACAATCGCACCGAGGCACATTTGCACAAGGCCGAGGCGGACGATTTGGAACCAAGTCAGCTTCATGTGACCAACCCGCGCAGTGCGACGGCGGCAACCATCATTCCAGATATATAGAACAACACGCCCGTGCCATTGTACCAAGGGGCTTTGCCTTTGGGGTCGCGCATCATGACTGACATGGCCCAGAATTGCGCAAGTAACAGGCCGGCGATGATCAGGCCCTGAACGGGGCGATCCCACTGAACAAGAAGGAAGATAACGACAACCTGTGGGATGGCCATGATCCAGCACGCTACGGTCGCCGCCATCTTTGGGCCAAGCGTTACGGGGAGGGAATTGACACCCATCTGGCGGTCGCCCTCAAGCGCTTTGAAATCGTTGAGGGTCATGATGCCATGTGCGCCTATGCCATACAGAACGGCGATCAAGACGATGCGCCAATCTGGTGCGCCAGCAGACAGCACGACGGCACCCGTGATCCACGGCAGTGTTTCATAAGACAGACCAACAAGACCGGGACCCCACCAGCCGGATCGCTTTAGACGGATGGGTTCAACGGAATAGGCCCATGCGGCCAGCACGCCGACAACCGTCGCGATGAACCCCCAAAAGCCGAGCATTGCACCAACCATCAAAGACAGCACAGACATCGCGACCGCGATCCACAATCCCCAACTGCCCGGAATGCGGCCCGAAGGGATGGGGCGATCAGGTTCATTGATGGCATCTACATGGCGGTCACACCAATCATTTGCCGCCTGCGACATACCGCATACGATTGGACCCGCAAGGATGATGCCAAGAAGAACAAGCGCCCAATTGCCTGACATCGCAACGCCAGAAGAGACCGTGCCACACAGATACGCCCACATCGGCGGGAACCACGTGATCGGTTTGATCAGGCGGAGCATCGCGGAGGGTTCAGGATATTTCCCTGCATGTATGGTGGGGCTAACACTCATACTGTCAAGATAGAGTTACAGTATGCGAGTCGGCAAGTGTAAATTTAAGTTTACAGATATATGTTTATAGAATTGCGCTGCTGTTTGCGCCGATCTGCAAAAAACAGATCAGTCGTTCTTGTTGAGAAGAGTATATTTGCGCAGTTTCACATAAAGCGACTGGCGCGACAGGCCGAGCATTTCAGCCGCAGCAACGCGATTGTTGGACGTCAGTTCAATCGCGGTCTCAATACACATGCGTTCGACCACATCCGTGGTTTCGGCAACGATTTCCTTCAACGTAGCAGAACCGACAAGTTCCATCACTGACTTCTCATTTTCTTCGCCTGCGCGGGCAGGGGCGACACGCATGGCATCGGCACGGGACGCATCGCGCAGGATAAATGCGTAGCCTGGGTTTTCCGGATCTTTGAGGTAGGTCGCGGAAATATCAACGGTGCGCG
>JABBAI010000145.1 GCA_018608045.1 Octadecabacter sp.
GCGGATCAAAAGACAACGTCCTGGACGTTCCTGACCCTACGCAAGGGTGAACGACTTGTAATATGTGCCGGTAAGGCAGGAAGCTGAGCCTATTTGGCATTTGCAGGCACGCTCAAGTCTAGGAATTGGCTGAGAGTCAGGCAACACATTCAACATCTGGTTTTGGTGGTGGTGTTTTACAGACAGGGCAATCTCTTGTTATCTCTGACGCCTCGGTTCAAGGTGATCGCTTAGGCGAAATACAAAGGCCGAATTTCGTGGGCGGCGGGCCACAGCCAATAGGGTGCATATTTGACGGGTAGGTCGGGGTGCCAATGCCAATTGCAGTTCATTGGGGCTGCACTTGTGTTGGGCTGATTTTTAGTCGGTTTTTCTGCGGTTGTCATATCGTGAACTTTATAGAGTTTCTTGCAGTTTGAGCCGCTGGATCTTACCCGAAGGCCCCTTGGGTAGATCACTTAGAAAATGAACGGCGTCAGGAGATTTGAACTTTCCAAGTTTTTCGATGCAGATTGAGATCAAATCGGGTTCTGTCAGGGTCGATCCTTCACAGACGCTTACTGCTGCCTCAATGCGCTCACCATATGTTTTGCAAGGGCGGGAAAAGGCTGCAGCCTCAACCACGTCACTGTGGGAATAAAGCGCTTCGTCAATCTCGCGAGGAGCGATATTCTCACCGCCTTTGATGATCAGCTCTTTGAGGCGTCCTGTCACGAACAGGTATCCATCAGCATCCTTGCGTCCCAAATCACCGGTAAGCAGCCAGTCACCATGAAACGTCGATTTCGTGGCGTCTGGATTTCTGAGATATTCCAACATCACATTCGGCCCACGAACGGCGATTTCACCCTCAACATTGACTGCACATTCGCTCAGGTCAGATGTGAGGATTGTCACTTCGTTTCCAAAGGCAATTCCAGGTGAGCCTATCTTGCGAGTTCCAGGAGGTAGAGGATTGGACAAAATTTGGGCTGCTGTTTCAGTCAAGCCCATCGTCTCAATTATAGGCATATCAAAGCGCGCCTCGAAGGCCGTTTGAACATCGGGGGATAGGGGTGATGATGCCGAGCGTCCAAACCGAAGGCGTGCTTTGCTTTTTGCATCAGGGTTTTTGTCACTGTGCAGCAAGTGTGAAATGATGGTCGGAACCACCGAGAACCATGACACCTCATGTGTGCTGATCTGGTTCCAAAACTGACTGGCAGAGAATTTTTGTGCCATTACCACAGTACCGCCAGACACCAATGCCCCCATGATCGAGACACACAAGCCGTTAATATGACAGATGGGCAGAACACAAAGCGCACGATCCTGATCAGTTAAGTGGTGTGCGATTGCAGGTGTCCAGCCCCCCGCTAAAAGGCTGGAATGTGTATGTACGACACCCTTTGGCCGACCAGTTGTCCCAGAGGTGTACATAAGTAGAGCGTGATCAGCGGCGTTGATCTGGTGGAGCAGCATTTCTTTGCTCTGAAAGGATGCGAGGCGCTGCATCTGATCTGGTCGGGCATTCTGATACATCTCGTTAACGCTGTCATGCACCAAGGCAATGCGCGCCTCGGAATGCTCTAGCGCGTAGGCAATTGCATCGCGTCCTGCCGCAAGATTAACCATCGTCGCACGAAACCCGCCATAGACCGCGCCGTAAAAAGCTAAAACGCCTTCGCGCCCATTCGGCTGAAGGATCGCTACGCTTTCGCCCTTGGCTATGCCATGCGCGGTAAGGGCCTGCGCGATTTCCATCGCACCAGTGCGCAGATCCTTCCAAGTGAGTGGCTCACTTCCATCGGTAAAGAAAAACGCAGTTCTGTTGTCTTTTGCGCGGAAATCAAGCCAATCGCGCACCGTGCCTAGAGGTGGCGTTTCATATGAGAAGTTCATTGACCAGAAGCCTTCCAATATTCGGAAAAGATATCCTCAACCTTTGGCTCGCGTGCGGGGATTTCGCGAATGATTTTGACGGTCTGCATGAAGTGTTTCCAATGCACGTTATCATCAATCGAATTACCACCCCATGATCCGCATCCCATTGAGAGGGAGAACGGCATGCCATTGGTGAATGATCCACCTGTGGCAAAGGTGTGGGCCTGATTAACGATGACACGGCAAGTGGGAATACGCTTGCCGATCTCTAAGGGGCGGTCCGCATTTGCCGTATGGATGCCAACTGAGTGACCGGCCCCTTGAAACGCCATGATGCGCAGGGTGATATCCACTGCGGCACCGAAGTCGGCTGCGCGGTAAAGTGCTGCGACACGCGACAACTTCTCACCTGACAATGGATGATCCGGCCCTATCCCCGTTGTCTCGACGGCAAGGAACTTGGTGTCCGAAGGTACCGTGCCCTCCATTTCCAGCGCTTGCAGCATTTTGTCGGCGTCTTGTGCAATAACGGAGCGGTTCAGATGCCCGTCGGGCCAAAGCTTGGCGACAATTGCGGCCTCATCTGTGATCCGCGCACCGCCCGCCTTTGACAGTGCCACCATAAATTCATCGTAGACGGCGTCAACAACAACGATCGAGTTCTCGGACGAGCAAGACGTTGCATTATCGAATGTTTTGGATGCTGTAATTTTCTGGGCGGCATCATCCAGATCACAGGTCTCGTCCACAATGACCGTCACGTTGCCCGCCCCCACGGCCAAGGCAGGTGTGCCGGAGGTATAAGCCCGTTTGACGTTATTTTGGGATCCGGTAACGACGATCAGATCGCTGATCTCAAGCAGGCGTTGGGTTTTCTCTTTGCTGCCCTTGCCACGGACCATCTGCACCAGATCCCGGTCCTCACCTATCTTGTCGAATTCTGCATGGATATAGCTGATCAGGACTTCACAGGCCGGAACGCCTTTGGGGGAAGGCGACAACACGATTGCATTGCCGCATTTGAGCGCGTTGATGATGTTGTTTGCAGGCGTTGCAGCAGGGTTGGTCGAGGGCACTACAGCACCGATCACGCCGATGGGGCGCGCGATCTGCGTGATCCCGGTCTCGGCGTCTTCGCTGATAATGCCGTATGTTTTAGCGGTTGCTATATCGCGCATCAGACCGAGGGTTTTGCGGTGGTTTTTGGTGATCTTATCGGGAACATTGCCGAGGCCAGTTGTCTGCACCGCTAACTCAGCAAGGTGAGTATTTCGACTAGGTTCCATAATCGCCCAAGCAGCAGCCTGAGCAGCACGATCGTACTTGATTTGGGAGCCGTGGGCCTCAAAACGCAACTGTGCGGCACGCGCACTTGCAACGGTGGCTTCTACTTCGGCGATATCATCAAGAACAGTCATGTTGGTCGGTATCCTATTGATTTAGGGATGATCTCCACCCGATGTCACAGGTGGAGATCAAGTTTATTTGCGAGATATCAGAGGCCTGCGAGAAGCTCTTTCAAGGTTTCTTCACGCGCTGCCCACATCGCAAGGACTTCGTCGCGATTCATCACATGCATTGGCGATCCGCCAGCTTTCATCTTGCCCGCAACGCGGCTGTTCTCGAACATGGTCGGCACAGTCGCTGCCAGCTTGTCGATGATGCCCTGTGGCGTACCCTTTGGCACCATTACACCGCGAAAGTTCACGGATGCATTGTCCACGGCCAGACCGCTTTCCATCATTGTTGGCACGTCAGGCAAGAACTCGTTCCGTTCCAGATCAGCTACAGCGAGGATTTTGACGTTACCTGCCTGTGCTGCACGGAATCCGTCGGACAGGTTGTTGATGCCCGCCATAACGTCACCTGCAATGACTGCTTTCATTGCAGCGGCACCGCCGCCTTTGGTGGGGATATAGGCCATCTTCATACCGCCCGCTTTCTCCATCTGGAGTGCTGCGATGTGGTGGCCTACAAACAGACCAGCACCCGATGTCGTAAGCTTGCCGGGGTTCGCCTTGGCAAAATCCACCACGTCCTGAAGTGTGTTGAACTCACTGTCTTTGCCAACAACCAGAACAGCAGGGTCAGCACCCCAGTTTGCAATCGGCTCAAAAGATGCGGCGCTATACTCGACGCCGCCCTTGATCGACTGCGCGATGAAGTGAGGGACGTTGTACGCCCCCAGTGTATAGCCGTCAGCCTCGGCTTGGCCTGCAAGCCAGTTCCAGCCGACACGCCCACCGGCACCTGGTTTGTTTAGAATTGCGATGGGCATACCCAAGGCATCCTCGTTGCCAGATGTCATAGTCACGATGCGTGCCTGAAAATCAGTGGCACCACCGGCACCATAGCTGACCATCATCATGATGGGGCGCTCTGGATAATTGGCATGACCGTCAGCTGTTGCTGTCTGGGTCAGACCCATGAGGGCAATCGCTGCCCCTGCAAATAGATTTTTCATTTTAGTTCCTCCCTTAAGTGAATTCTGCCGCCACAGCGGTTCAGAAAAATATCTCTCGCGGTGTGTAAACTTTCAGCAGTAGTGCGAAGAGACCGTACATAACGGCCATGAAGCAGACCGTTGTGATGATGCGCTTAACCCATGATTTCAGCACCCCGTGGGGGGCTGGATCATACAGGCTGAGCAGAATAAAGAATGAGATTGATGTCGCAGTGTAGAACCCCAGCCCCTTGGCCGCCCAGAAAATATAGATCAGGGCGATGATCAGGCCGGGTGCAAGGTTTGAGAACTGCGTCAAGGATAGTCCATTCCCAACCTTGGTCCAGCCAAGACAGGCTTTTACGAATGTCCAAAGCGCCAGAACCACAAACACAGTCGCGATGAGGCGCGGAAACAAGAATGCCTCCGAAGGCTGCTGCGTATAGCTTATATAGCAGACCGTTGCGCCAACGACGGCGACAGCGCCGGACCCGATGATATGCTGGACGCGGGGCAATGACGAGTTGCTCATCCCATAATCTCCTCTTTCGAGGTGTAGCGCCGCGTGCGCAGTTCCATGTACCCCGAATAAAGCACCGACAAGACCACAACCACGATCAAGAACAGGTTCAGCGCACCGGTAAGGAAGTAGGGTGCCAAGCCGTCTGTAGCAGTGGCAATCATACTGCCTTGGATGAAGTTGGATTCTGCTATTGGCCCAAGAATCAAACCAAGCACCAAGGGGGCGGCAGAAAAACCAAACCGTTCAAGAAAATACATCATCACCCCAAGGGAGGCCATGACATAGACATCTCCCATGCTCGCCTGGACCGAGTAGCTGCCGAAAACGGCAAGGCCCAGTACGATCGCCGCCATCACCGACTGCGGCACTTGAGCAACCCGTGCCGCCATTCCAGCCACATAGAGACCAAAAATACACATCAGGATCTGACCGATCAGCATGGAGTTGATGAACGTCCACGCCACGTCAGGGTGATTATCGAACAAATCGGTACCTGGAAAAATGCCATGGATCAAAAGTCCACCAAGTAGAACTGCCGCCGTGGGCGAGCCCGGAATTGAGAGCGTGAGCAGCGGCACCAGAGATGGCCCAACCATCGCGTTGTTTGCAGATTCTGCAGCGATCAACCCCTCAGGATGGCCTGTGCCAAATTTGTCTTTGTCAGGGCTGAATTTCTTAGATTGATCGTAGGCCACAAGGCCCGCAATCTGACCGCCAACACCAGGAATAAGCCCGATGATCGAACCTGTTATCGTGCCAATGCCCATTGCGCGCTTATAGCGAAACAGTTCCGAGACCGCGCTCTTGATCGGATGCTTCTGCACTTGGATAGCCTCGGTGCCATCGTTTTTGCGGCCCTTGGCGAACATGGTGATCACTTGAGGTATCGCAAACAACCCGATCAATGCAGCGATGATGTTAATGCCGCCACCCAAAGATGGATGGAATATGAAACGCTGTGCTCCCATGATGTCATCAAAACCAATCGTCGCAAGCCACAGACCTATACAGCCTGAAAGCAACCCTTTGACGACAGAGGCAGAGTCGAGCGAACCGATCACTGTCACGCCGAGGATCGCAAGCCAGAACA
>JABBAI010000055.1 GCA_018608045.1 Octadecabacter sp.
AACATGCCCTTTGCGGGTAACTATATCCTCACGCGCGCTGCCTAAGGCCTGCGCTTTGCTTTGAAGGCGGTACAAAACGGCCCCCGGGCTTGCGAACAACTCGGTAAACGCACGGCCCAGCGTTTCCACCGCGCGATCGCGAAATCGTTCTGTTGCTGCTTCGTTTCTAAACGAAATGCGGCCTTCAAAATCTGCTAAAAAACGGGGGGTGCGTCATTAACAACCAGTGAAACGAGAGCTTGGGTCGCAAAGCTTTGTTTTCGCGCATGCGGGACGCGCAAAATCGCTGCAAAGATCGCAAATACGACTAAAGCTGCACCAAAGGCCAATGCCGCTAGCTTTATCGCTTGATCAGCAAGAAACAGTGATGCGATGAGCGAGCCCACGCCCGGAACAGCGACCAACGCCAGCGGCAAAGATCGACGCGCTGGTTTGAGTGCCCTCAAACTAGGCTGCGGATCGCCCCCCATCGAAATCTGATCTGTCACGACGCCTCTTTCGGATTTGATTCGTTGGGAGCAGTGAACGTCATAAACCTGAACCGACACTTAAGTTCGTCGGTTCAGCCTAGGGAAAATTAACGCAAACGCAGCCTTGGGTTGCTAGGTTGTGCGCGTAAGACGCGAAAGAAAAAATCCATCGCCAAGATGATGTGGCGCAGTCGGATGCATTGAAACCAGAGTGAATCCAGCCTGTTCCACCATAAACGCTTGAATACGCGCTTCATTTTCCACTTGAAAGACCGAACACGTGGCATATGCGAGCGTTCCTCCGACCCGCACTAAATCCGCGGCAGTCGATAGAACGCCATCCTGAATTTGGGTTAATTCAGCCAGTCTTTCCGGCGTGAGGGCCCATTTGGCTGACGGTGTGCGCCGCCAAGTCCCGCTGCCCGAACAAGGCGCGTCACACAACACTACGTCAAACGGCGCGTGAGAGGGTAAATCTTCGGTCGTTAAAGTCGTAATTTCAACGCCGGCCCGCTGCGCGCGCGGGGCTAAATCAATCATGCGTTTTGCATCAATGTCGTGGGCGAAGACGTCCGCACCACATGCCGCGAGCGCCAATGATTTACCGCCACCGCCCGCACAGAGGTCCAAAACCCGTTGGCCCGCAGACACAGCCAAAGTTTCCATTGCGGCCTGTGAGGACGGATCTTGCAATTCAACCATGCCATCCAAATACGCTGTCGACAGGGCAACACGTCGTTCGTTTTCAGTGACTTGAAGGGCGGTCTTCACATGATCTAAGGGCTGGGTGATAATACCATCTTGCGCCAAAACAGCTGCTGCATCTTCGCGACTGCATTTGGCAGTATTGACCCGTAAGAATACGCCAGCACGGTGTTGCAACGTGGTTAATACTGCGTCTGTTTGCGCGCCAAGGCTGCTGTCAAAATGCGGCAACAGCCAATCGGGCATATCTAGCCGAACGTCGCGCGTTGCATCACCAATGTTATGGCCCGTCTCGTCCGCGCCGCGCGGGCGTGGCGCGTGGCCGAATCCAGTGAAAATATCGTCTTGGGTTCCGTCCGCGGCCGTCACACCAAGCATGATACCGCGCCCCGTCATCGCCCCGCCGCGCCAAGCAAACGACGCCTGACACCGAAGCGCGCTAAACACATGATCGCGGATCGCGGCGCGGTCTTTGGAACCCGCAAAGCGGTGCGTGCGCCCCCACCCTGTTAACGCTTGCTCCGCGCTCGACCCGTCAAGGATCATGTCCAGAATTTCGATCGCAGCGGCGACGCGGGCGGCAAGTTGCACCTACATCACCCTGTAATTGGGCGACTCGCGCGTGATCTGAACATCATGGACGTGGCTTTCTTTGAGGCCCGCGCCCGTGATTTTCACGAACTTACAGTTCTTGCGCATCTCAGCCACGGTGGCGCATCCGGTGTAGCCCATCGCCGCGCGCAGACCGCCGACCATTTGATGCACGACAGCCGCCGCTGATCCTTTATAGGCGACCTGCCCTTCGATGCCTTCCGGCACCAGCTTGTCGCTGGCTGCGTCTTTCTGGAAATAACGATCCGCAGACCCGCTGGCCATTGCGCCAAGTGATCCCATACCACGGTAGCTTTTGAAGCTACGGCCTTGATACAAAATGACTTCTCCGGGGGATTCATCTGTTCCGGCAATCATGCTGCCAACCATCGCGCAGGATGCACCCGTTGCAATCGCCTTGGCGAAATCGCCCGAGAACTTGATCCCGCCATCAGCAATCACAGGCATATCGTCAGCCGCAATCGCACAATCCGAAATCGCGGTCAGCTGGGGTACGCCAACACCAGCCACCATGCGCGTCGTGCAAATGGAACCTGGACCAATGCCAACCTTAACGGCATCCGCGCCCGCGCCAATCAGAGCTTTGGTGGCTTCGCCCGTCGCCACATTGCCCGCGATGATTTGAACGTCACCCGCAAACTTTTTTGCGCGTTCCACAGCGGCAATCACCCCTGCGGAATGCCCATGCGCTGTATCAATCACAACGATATCAACGCCTGCATCAATCAAGGCTTCTGTGCGTTCAAACCCTGCATCACCGACAGACGTCGCAGCTGCAACGCGCAAACGGCCAAGGTCGTCTTTGCAGGCCGTCGGGTTCAGCACAGCCTGTTCGGTGTCCTTCAACGTCAAAAGACCCGTCAACACGCCCTTCCCGTCCGTGATCAACAGCTTTTCGATGCGGCGCGATTTCATCAAGGATATCGCCTCTTCTCGATCAGCAGGTTCACGCAGCACGGCGAGGTCATCCATGGTCATCATCGTCGATACCGGCTGGTCTTCTGATGTGGCAAACCGCATGTCACGGTTGGTCACAATGCCCATCACGCGACCCGCATCATCAACAACGGGAAAGCCTGTGAAATTATAGCGTTCAATAAGCGCCTTTGCGTCAGCCAAGGTTTGATCAGGGCGCAAGGTGACAGGGTTATAGACAATCCCGCTCTCGAAGCGTTTGACGCGGCGCACTTCACGGGCCTGTTCATCCACGCTGAGGTTTTTGTGGATCACGCCCATGCCGCCCGCTTGGGCCATGGCAATCGCCATGCGTGCTTCGGTGACCGTGTCCATCGCAGAGCTAAGTAACGGGATATTCAGATCGATCAACCGTGTCACGCGCGTGCGGGTATCAGCGGTACTGGGCAGGACGCTGGACGCACCTGGAACCAATAGAACATCATCAAATGTGAGGGCCTCGCGAATCTCCATTACATCTCTCCTGATCATGGCGTCGTTAGGCATGGTCCTTTCGCATGGATTGCCGTTGGTGGAAAGGGGGCAATGGGGAAATCAAAGGGGGTATCGAGCAATTCAAATCCTCCTCATGACGCACATGAGCATTAAGACGACGCGAAGTGGATGTATCCCAAACACCGTGCGGTTATCTTGGGGACAACAATAAGGGCTATGCACATGACCACCGATCCCCTCGTCATTTTTACACCCTCTGGTAAACGCGGGCATTTCCCCGAAGGGACACCAATTCTTACAGCGGCACGTCAACTTGGTGTTGATCTGGATTCGGTCTGTGGTGGACGTGGAATTTGTTCCAAATGCCAGATCCAGCCAAGCTATGGTGAGTTTTCCAAACACGGTGTCACAGTGCGCGATGATGCCTTGTCGGAATGGAATTCGGTTGAACAACGCTATAAAGACAAGCGCGGCCTGATTGATGGCCGCCGCCTTGGGTGTCAGGCGACCGTGCAAGACGATATCGTCATCGATGTGCCCCCCGAATCCCAAGTGCACCGCCAAGTCGTGCGCAAAGAAGCCAGCGCGCGCGCCATGGTTATGGACCCCGCCGTGCGCCCCTACTACGTTGAAGTCGCCGAACCCGACATGCACACGCCCACCGGCGATCTGGAACGGCTTGCACAAGCGTTAAAGGATCAATGGGGCATCGAAGAGGTTACTGCTGGGATTTCATTCCTGCGAAAGCTCCAGCCGATGCTGCGCAAAGGCAAATGGACCGCGACAGTCGTGGTTCATAAAGGTCATCAAGACACTAAACACCGCCTGCTGGACATCGCACCGGGATATTTTGACCGCCCGCTGTATGGCCTCGCGATTGATCTTGGATCAACCACAATCGCCGCGCACCTTACCGATCTGCGCACGGGCGAAGTCGCTGCATCGTCCGGCATCATGAACCCGCAAATCCGCTTTGGCGAAGACCTGATGAGCCGCGTGTCCTACGCGATGATGAACCCCGGTGGCGACGTCGAAATGACCACAGCCGTGCGGACGGCCCTCAACGCGCTGATAGGAACCCTTCAGGCAGAGGCTGGCATCGTTCCCCAACAAATCATGGAAGCCGTGTTTGTGTGCAATCCGGTGATGCACCACCTGCTGCTTGGGATCGATCCTGTTGAACTCGGTCAGGCGCCGTTTGCGCTGGCCACGTCCAATTCCTTGTCCTTGCATGCGGGTGATCTTGAACTCGATACAATGAACAACGCCGCGCGTGTGTTCATCCTGCCCTGCATCGCGGGCCATGTGGGTGCTGATGCGGCGGCCGTTGCATTGTCAGAGGCCCCGAATGAACAAGACGAGCTTACGCTTGTTGTGGACGTCGGCACCAACGCTGAAATCTTGCTTGGCAATAAGACACAAGTCCTCGCATGTTCGTCCCCCACTGGCCCCGCCTTTGAAGGGGCGCAAATCAGCAGCGGTCAACGCGCAGCCCCTGGTGCGATTGAACGCCTTGAAATTGATCCCGTCACCAAAGAACCACGTTTTCAAGTCATCGGACTTGGCATCTGGTCGAATGAGCCCGGTTTTGAGGCCGCGATCGCCACAACGGGTGTCACAGGTATCTGTGGGTCCGGCATCATCGAAGCTGTCGCTGAAATGCGCATGGCTGGATTGCTGGATTCCAAAGGATTGATCGGATCACCCGAACAAACCGGCACGCCGCGCTGTATCCTTGAGGGGCGCACCCATTCTTATGTGATCTATGACGGCACGGCCGATGGTGGCCCGCTGATCACTGTGACCCAAACCGACATCCGAGCCATCCAGCTGGCGAAATCCGCGCTGTATGCCGGTGCACGCCTGTTGATGGATGAAATGAACACCGACACCGTAGATCGTGTTGTCCTTGCGGGCGCGTTTGGGGCCCATATTTCCCCTAAACACGCGATGGTGCTGGGGATGATTCCTGATGTGCCCCTCGACAAGGTGACGTCGGCTGGCAACGCGGCTGGTACGGGCGCGCGCATGGCGCTGTGTTCTGTGGCAGCCCGCAACAGCATCGAAAAGACAGTGCGCGAGATCACCAAAGTCGAAACCGCGATCGAGCCCAAATTTCAGGAACACTTCGTTAACGCCAACGCGATCCCCCACGCAACAGACCCTTTTACGATCCTGCGCTCAAACACCCCGTTGCCAGATGAATTGTTCAACACAGCCGGTAGCGGAGAGGACGGCGGACGGCGCCGCAGACGTGCGCGCTGATTGAACGGTCCCGCTTGACGACGTTTCATGTCGCGCGTATCCAAAACGCGCGGCGGGTATGGTGAAAAGGTATCACGGCAGCTTCCCAAGCTTTAGTTACGAGTTCGATTCTCGTTACCCGCTCCATCTTCTGACGTCCCATAGCTTCGCGACTTGAGGATACCCGTATTTCCTACCGCTTCGCTACTTGAGGACTGGGCCGCGTTCCTTCACATTGTAAAAAACAACCAA
>JABBAI010000078.1 GCA_018608045.1 Octadecabacter sp.
CATCAACAGGAGGGGAAATCCGCCGAAAACCTCAACCAAGCCTTCCAAAGTAGAGAAACCAAGGCTAGTGTCCCATTATCGTCAGACCTGCTGCGTTCGCACTACACTGAGCAAAAAGCCCGAAAAGGGCATCGCGACCGCAAATCCGGCGCACAAATAAGGGTACAATATGTCAGGCAAGTCTTTGGTACCATTTAATAAAATCGGACTTTCGCTGACCGTTGTATCCACGCTGGCTTTGTTAGCCTGTGATGAAAACGGGGAATTCGCAATCCCCGTACTGGGCCAATCCACCGACCGCACAGAGACATCGGATGCCCCGACAGGCACGCCAAGCGTCCAATTGGTTGAACGTGACGTCGAAGCGCCCGACGCGTTTCAAGTCACGGAATCCGGTCTTTGGGATGGTCGCCCGTCCCTTGGCGGGGTTTGGGTTGCGCACCCTGACGTGACAGAACCAGAACGCGTCATCATCAGAAACCAAGCCAACGGTGCGTTTGTGATCGGTGCCTTGTTCCGCCGCGAGCGCGACAATCCAGGTCCATCTTTGCAAGTGTCCTCAGACGCGGCGTCCGCGCTCCAGATGCTGGCGGGTTCTCCCGCGCAACTGCAAGTGACGGCTTTGCGTCGTGAGGAAGTTGCACAAACGCCAGAGGCACAGCCTACCGCCGAATTTGAGCCCCCAAGCGATATTGCCGCCGCGCCAATCGCCAGCACGCCACTGGATGCGCCAAGCACGCCTTCGGTTGACACGATCGCGGCTGCAGCCGCAGCGATTGATGTCGCAGAGGCAGCAGCACCAAGCGCGTATCCTGCCCCGAGCGCGGCACCAACACCTGCGCCTGTTACGTCAAACCTGTCCAAGCCGTTTATCCAAATCGGGATCTTCTCGATCGAAGCGAACGCAAACGGCACGGCGGATCGCATGCGCGCCACGGGTATCGTACCCACTGTTCTAGAACAAACAAGCCAAGGCCGCACGTTCTGGCGTGTCATTGTCGGCCCTGCATCCTCTGAATCTGAGCGGGCTGAGCTGTTGCGCCAAGTCAAAGCGCAGGGTTTTGCCGACGCCTATTTTGTTACCAACTGATCATGAACGAGGCCCTATGATCCGTCCCCTCGCTGCCTTGTTTTTGCTACTTGCGACTGCTGCCCCCTTGGCTGCGCAGTCCTTTGATACACGTGCTGCAGCCGCGTATGTGATTGATCACACGACTGGAACCGTTCTGCTTGAAAAGAACGCTGACGATCCTTTGCCGCCTGCGTCTATGTCCAAACTGATGACGCTTTTCATGGCGTTTGAGGCGATCAACCCGTTGAACGGACAAAATCCGATACTGACCGTGGATGACGTTCTGCCGGTGTCTCAGCACTGCATGGATTACACTGGTTCAACCATGTTTCTGGACACGACTGACCGCGTGAGCGTCGAAGATTTGCTGCGCGGCATTATTGTGTTGTCGGGAAATGACGCATCTTGCGTGATTGCCGAAGGTCTGTCGCGCAATGGGTCCGAGGCGGGTTTTGCCCAACAGATGACAGTGCGTGCCCAAGAACTTGGCATGATGAATTCCAGCTTTGCCAATTCCAACGGCTGGCCTGCTGCGGGGCAACGGATGTCCATGCGCGACCTTGGTATCCTCGCGGATCGATTGATCACGGATTATCCGACATTTTATCCTCTCTTTGCCGAAACAGAATTTGACTATGACGGTGAACATCCCGCCAACACGCGCAACCGCAACCCGTTGCTGGGCCTTGGCATCGGTGCCGATGGTCTAAAGACAGGCCACACGTCCGAGGCTGGATATGGTCTGGTCGGATCGGCCAAACAGGGCGACCGCCGCGTGATTTTTGTGCTGACCGGTCTCGACAGTGCAGCGGCGCGCGCTGAAGAAGCTGAGCGCATCATCAACTGGGCCTTCCGTCAGTTTTCCCAGCGCGACATTGCCCGTGGCGGCACACGTATCGCCGAGGCCGAAGTCTGGATGGGCGAACAGCCCCTCGTCGGGCTGGCCTTGCGCGAAGACCTGTCCCTTCTGGTGCCCGCCGCAGGTGCCAACCGCATTGACGCCGAAGTGGTTTACAACGGTCCGATTTCCGCCCCCATCACGGAAGGTGACGAAATTGCAGAGCTTGTGATCCGCCTTGAAAATCTGCCCGAAACACGCGTTCCCTTAGTAGCCGATGCGACCATTGCAGCGGGTGGTTTCAATTCACGCCTACGCACTGCCGCGGATATTTTGGTCACGCGGATGAGCGACGCCGATCCCGCGCCGCTTGCGGAATAATCACATGAATAACGATGCGAAGACCGGACTTTTTATCTCGTTTGAGGGGATCGACGGCTCTGGTAAATCCACTCAAGTCAAACTGCTTGCGGAAAAGTTCACAGATCCCGTCATAACCCGCGAACCGGGCGGCAGCCCCGGCGCTGAGGAAATTCGCGCACTTTTGCTGACGGGCGACACGGACCGCTGGTCGGCAGAAACGGAAATCTTGCTGTTCACCGCCGCACGTCGCGATCACCTTGAAACGACGATCCAACCCGCCCTTTCTGCCGGGCGCACCGTTATTTGTGACCGTTTCGCAGACAGCACTCGGGTCTATCAAGGTGCCACGCGCGGGGATCTGCGCGCGACGGTTGATACGCTGCACACCGCCATGATCGGGCGCGAACCCGACCTGACGATCATTATCGATATGGACCCCGCGACCGCATTGGCGCGTGGATTGGCGCGTGGGTCCGGTGAGGATCGGTTCGAGGACATGGGCCTTGGGTTTCAGGAAACTTTGCGCCATGGGTTCCTCGCCCTCGCCAAGGTCCATCCGAACCGATGTGTTTTGATTGACGGCAACCGCGATCCAGCCGCCGTTGCTGCCGAAATATGGGCGCATGTGGCTGGCCGGATGGAACCCGCCTGATGGCCACCGCCCCAGAAGATCACCCCCTTCCTGACCAGATTGAGGGTGCGCCGCATCCGTCACAAACGGCCACATTGTTCGGGCAATCCCGCGCCGAGGCTGATTTTCTGGACGCCTTCACCACAGGCCGCCTTCATTCCGGCTGGTTGATCACGGGCCCCCAAGGTGTGGGCAAAGCAACGCTGGCCTGGCGGATGGCCGCGTTTTTGCTGTCCCACCCGATGGACGCGGCGGATGATATGTTTGGCGCGCCGCCGCCCCCCACAAGCTTGGATGTGTCGCCCGACAACGGCGATGTCGCCTTGTTGCATGCGGGCGCACACCCGCGCCTGTTTATCGTGCGCCGCGCCATGAACGCCACAGACAGCGCCTTGCAAGACCAGATCACCATGGCGGCCCTGCGCGGCCACAAAGGTGGGTCCAACAAGCTCATGGATTTCCTGCACCAAAGTGCGGCTGACGGGGGCCGCCGTGTTGTCATCATCGATGCGGCGGATGATATGAACCCTTCGGTTGCAAACTCGATCCTCAAAGTCCTCGAAGAACCGCCCAAGGACACGTTTTTCCTGCTGGTGTCGCATCAACCGTCGCGGCTTTTGCCGACGATCCGGTCGCGCTGTCGCATTTTGCGCTGCGGCCTTTTGAACGAGGTCGATGTCACCGCAGCCCTCGCACAAGCTGACATTCACACCGACACAGGCGCCGCCCTAACAGCGCTTTCAGGTGGATCGGTGGGGGAAGCGATCCGGTTGACTAATATGGATGGCCTCGCGCTTTATGATGAGCTGGTGTTCTTGTTTGGCGGTCTGCCACGGTTTGATCGCCCCCGCGCATTGCGCATTGCGGACAGCTGTACAGGCAAAGCAGGGTCCACACGGTTTGCGCTTACCCTTGATTTAATTGACAAGTTCCTATCCCGAACCGCGCGCGCGGGCCTTCAAGGCCCGCCCGACATCCAAGCCGCCAAGGGGGAGGCCGTGTTGCTGTCCAAACTGTCCCCCAATGATTATGCCGCACGCAAATGGGCCGCTTTGGCGCAAGATGTGTCCGATCGCACACGCCACGGCAAGGCTGTCAATCTTGACCCTGCCGCACTGATCCTTGATACGCTGTTTAAGATCGAACAGGTCGCGTTGGACGTGGCCGCAACCTAAGGTCTCCCTCATGTCCGTGCCGCACATTGTCGACAGCCATTGCCACCTTGATTTTCCTGATTTCGACGCCGAGCGCGCCGATGTGATCGACCGCGCCGTCGCAGCGGGCGTGACCCGCATGGTGACGATCTGCACCAAGCTGAAAAACGAACCCGCCGTGCGCAAAATTGCAGAGGATTTCGCCCCTGTGTTTTATGCCGCTGGCACACATCCCATGTCTGCCGCCGATGAACCGATGGCCACAGTGGATGAATTGATCGCCATGTCGGCGCATCCAAAGTTTGTTGGCATCGGTGAAAGCGGGCTGGATTATCACTACACGTCAGAAACCGCCGACGTGCAAAAACAATCCCTGCGCATTCATATCCAAGCCGCGCAAGAAACCGGATTGCCACTGATCATCCACAACCGTGCGTCCGATGATGACATGACACGCATCCTTGCGATGGCCTACAACGACAAACCCTACGCTTGCGTCATGCATTGTTTTTCCAGCAGCCCCGAACTGGCCCGCGTCGCGATTGATCTGGGGTTTTATCTGTCCATGTCCGGCATCGCCGCCTTCCCCAAATCCCAAGACCTGCGCGATATTTTCGCGAGCGCGCCTGTGGATCGCATATTGGTGGAAACCGACAGCCCATACCTCGCGCCGCCGCCCCATCGCGGACGGCGCAACGAACCCGCCTTTACGGCCCATACAGCCAAGATTGGCGCAAAGACGTTCGGCATGGACTACGCTGACTTTGCGGCCCAAACGACGGCCAACTTTGATCGCTTGTTTGCCAAGGCAGCAGGTTGGACACCATGACAACAACTCTGCGCATTCTGGGCTGTGGATCATCAGGTGGCGTGCCGCGTCTTGGCGGGCATTGGGGCGATTGTGACCCCACCAACCCCAAGAACGTCCGCACCCGCTGTTCGATGCTGGTCACAAAGACGGGCGACAATGGGACCACGCGGGTCCTGATCGACACCTCGCCCGATCTGCGCCAACAGCTTTTGGACGCCGAAGTGGGGGAGCTTGACGCGGTGGTTTACACCCATGCCCACGCGGATCACGTTCACGGCCTCGATGATATTCGTATGGTTGTTTACAATATGCGCCAGCGCTTGCAGGTTTGGGCGGATGGCGACACGGGCAATCAATTGCTGGCGCGGTTCGGCTATGCCTTCGTACAGCCAAAAGGGTCAAGTTACCCGCCGATTTGCGACCTCAACACCATCGATGGGGATGTAGTGATTGACGGCGCTGGTGGTGCGATCACCCTCACCCCGTTTGAGGTTGAACACGGCAGCATCGACGCCCTTGGCTTTCGCATCGGTAATGCGGCCTATTTGCCGGATGTGTCTGATATCCCCGATGATGTCTGGCCGCATTTGCAAAACCTTGATCTTTGGATCGTGGATGCCCTGCGCCGTGATCCGCACCCGACCCATGCACATCTTGCCAAAACGCTGGAGTGGATCGATCGGGTCGCCCCAAAACGCGCCGTGCTGACCAATATGCACATTGATCTGGATTACGCGACACTTGCCGCTGAAACGCCTG
>JABBAI010000052.1:0-4484 GCA_018608045.1 Octadecabacter sp.
CGGCCATATTGACTGCCGTCGCCGTACCATCCAACGCGACCAGATCGATGGTGTTCGCCACGGGATCGAAGCCCCGGATTTCGAACCAGTTGCCGTGATTCTTGATCAGGCGCAGCGCCTCGAGCCACGGGCCAACCGGCCCGCCGGTGACGGTCACGCGCTCGACGCTACCGTTGAACCCTAGGTCGACGGTCGTGTACGACGTCACATCGAAGACCGGCGTATGAAGCGCGCCGCCTGCCACGGGGGCCGCTGAATGCCCCACGGGGGTGATCCATGCAGACCCACTTTCCGCACGGTCCACCCGGAACCAGCGGCCCTGATCGTCAAGCAGGTGCCCCCCCACCGCACCGGCCAGCGGATCATTGTCAAAGGTGATCTGATACCGCGTGCTCAGATCGGGCTGCTGGGCGGACTTAGGCACGGCCCTGATGGTGATGCTCTCCGCCACCGAACCGGCCAATCGCCCCAGCGCGCCCATGGTGGCGTTGGTGCCGTCCTCAAACACCACGACGCGGTCGAAGGTGATGGTGCTGTTTTCAGCCGCGTCACCGAAGCCGCCCGAAACGGTGCTGGCGGTCAGGACGGCATCACCCGCAACCGTGTCACGCGCCATGTCAGCCACGGTCACATCGCCTGTCCAGATGCGCGTGCCGCTTTCATAGGCGGTGATCCGGTCGTCCGGGCCAAGGATGCGCGTGATGTCGAGACCGGTCGGAATGACAGTGGTTTCGATCAGTTGCAGCTGGTTCTGCGGCGCAGAGACCGCGATGATATCGAACCAGGCACCGGGTGCGTCCACTACGCCTGTTGCGGAGTTCACCTTGGCTAGGTCGCGATCCGCGTCGAAGACATTGATCGTGCCGCCCGCGATGCTGCCAGACGGCGCGAAAAGGGTCAGAACACCCGTGGTGTGATCCCAGCCAGTCACGATCCCGAATTGGGCCGCGCTCGCGGTGAAGGTGTCATCGGACCCGCCGGTCGTCACGATATCGCCGGCGCGGAAGCTAGTCGGGGTCAGGCTTGCGCTGCGCGGCAGTGTGACGGTCTGCGTCTGCGCCCCGGCATCCGAGGACAGCCACATCGTGCCGCCCGCCAGCGTGATGGTCGGATCAAAGCTATTGCTGCCACCCTGCAGCGCGGCCAGCAGGGTCTGTGCGTCGTCGCTCAGTTCGAGGTCTTCAGCCTGCTTCTGCGCCAAGCGCAGACCTGCCCCAACCGACAGGCCGGAACTGTCGAGCACGCGCAATTCCACCGGCGTCATGCCGCTGCCCACCAGCTGCAGATCAAGGTTCAGCCGGGCCGCGCCATCCACGCGCAGATCCATCTGGAACCCGTCAAGCGCACTACCAGAAATCGGCCCGAGATCGCCAAAATCGCCTAGCGAAATATCGACGTCCATTTCCTTGCTCAGGATACGCGCGAAATTGACGCTCACATCCACGAACCAGCGCCCGGGGATGGCGGGGCTTTCGCGATAGGCCAGCTGCAGGAACCCAGCCGGAAGATCGGCCGAGGCGGCGACACCGTCCAGCCAGTCCTGCAGGTCTACACCGTCCGTGGAGGGCAGCGCGTCCAGCACCTTCTTCAAGAGCGTCGAAAGCCCTGTCAAATCGTCCAGCGACTGACCGACAAAGGGGATATCGGCGTTTAGCACCGAGGCGCCAGCGCCCTGCCCGTTCAGCAGCGCCTCGATCCCCGTGCGCAAATAGCTGACCAGTTCGGCAGGTGTCAGCGTGTTGAGCCGACCCAGCGCCGCCGAAATGGCGTCCGCGCGGGCATTGAAAAACGGGGTGAAGTCAAAACCGTCGGTGCCCGTAAAGATGCCTGACAATTCGGCATCCGTGGCGTCCTTGAGCAGGATAAACAGGTCGTCGATTTCATTCGTGCCCGAAACGAGCGCGAGCATGTCGAAACTCGGCAGTTCGACGGTGCTGGTCATACGGCCGAGGTCGAGGCCCACTAGATCAGCGCGCGCGGCCATGTCCACAATCAGCGCGGCATCCAGCGTGGGCCGGATGGCCGAGGCGTCAAAGACAGGCGCGGTGCCCTGGACAACGGACAGACCGTTCAGAAGCGGCCCCACGGCAGTGGCGTCGCCTGCCCCAAGCACCGCCTGCATCGCCGGATCCGAGGAATCCAGAACCAGCGTCAAGATATCGCCACCCGAAGCGCTCTCAACGTCGATCACACGCGCGCTAACCTTGCCGGCCCCGAAGGTCAGGCTGGCATTTTCCAGATCGTCGGCCTTCGCAACCTCGGTGAAATCGCCATCGGCAGAGGCGAGCTTGACCTTGTAGATATAGCCAACCTCGTCATAGTTCCGCACCTCGGGCGCATCGACGAGGCTGGCCAGCGGTGCAAGAGCATGCACTACGACGTCGGTGCCCCAATTGCGATCGAGGATTTCATCCGGCAGCACCACGCTGATCGACGTGCTCTCCAAATCCTCGGGAAGCACCAGCATCAGCGGCAGGTGCAGAAGCCCACCTGCACCGTCGGGGATGTCCAGCAGCACATGTGACATTCCGTCGAACCATGCAGCCTTGGGCTGTTGGCCGGACACCGCATCAAAGGTTAGCTCGGCCAGATTGGCGCTGCGTACGATCGAGGCCACCGCGTATTCCGCACCGCTTACGACCCGCTGCAGCGTGTCCCCCTCGGACAGCGAGGATGTCGCCGTGCTCGGCACGCCGGTTTCCTGAACAAGGAACTGCGTCGCGCCCGAGACGACGATGCCGATCTGCGTGCGGGCGAGCGCCTCGTAATCCGCGTCAACCGCATCGGGATCGTTGGAAATCGCATCTGCACGCGTGATGTTCACCAGCTGCGCCGATCCGCCCGGCACCGCGACACTGTCCAGCGTCAGGCGCGCAAGATGGGTGTCGGTGGGTGCGGTGGTGACCCGCTCGATGGAGACAACCTCGCTTGAATTCGCCGCCGCGCTGTAGCCCGGGGTGCCGATTACGAAGAAGCGCGGGCCATCGACGTCTGCCCCTTCCTCGGTCAGGGCAAAGCTGAGCGAGGCAGGCGCATCGCCGGCCTTGTTCGTCAAGCCGATGAACCCATCCTCGATCCCGCCTGAAACGTCGATCCCGTTGGCGGTGAAGCCAAGCGTCACATCCACATCCGTGGCCTCGATCCCGAAGGACAGGCCCAGTTCCGACGAGGTGTCGATATAGAGGAACGGCGTCAGCAGGCCGGTGTCCGCCTCGAGCGAGCCGAGATTGTCGAGCGACGCATCCTCGCGCAGCGCGCCGCCGAAGACGAGCTTTCCGCTGGCCCCAACCGATGCGCCGACCTTTGCGGAAACCTCGGAGGTCAGGTTGGAAACGCCGGACACGCCCGCAAGCCCAAGCGCCTGCAGCAGATCGAGCGACAGCGCGCGTTCGGTTGCCACGGCGTTGTCGAAGTTCAGCGATATCTCAAGCGCCCGGTGCGGCACGCCGCTGGTCCAGACATTACCCGGAAGGGTCGAGAAGCTGAGCCCGAAGACAGGCGGCGTGTCCCAGCCGACGACGCCGGCCAGCGCCTCGTTCACAGCCGCCTCGAGCAACAGAAGCGTTTCCTGCATCGCCTTGGTGGGATCGTCGAGCGCTGTCAGCGCATCCCGCGCCACCTTGAAGACCTGATGCAGCGGCAAGAGGTCATTCAGGCTTTGCCCGACGAAGGGCAGCTCTGAAGTGATGTCCAAATTGGCGGGTGCGGTGCCGGTATAGGCAACCCCAAAGACCCATTCATAGGCCTGATCGACCATCGCGATGATGTTGTCGACGCTGAAGGTGGCGAAGTCGTCAAGCTGCGGCATGAGCAGGCTGCGCAGGCTGACATCTTCGGGGAATTGCGGGAAATCCATCGCAACCTTGGGCAGCGTGACCCCGTTGGTCAGATCGCCCTGATCCACACTCAGGCTGCCCTGGATACGCGTCTGTGCAAATTCCGGGATCGCCTGCAGGCTTTCACCAAAGGCCCGCGACAGCGCCAGCCCCATGCCGAACCCGCCCTGCACGGTTGGTGTCAGGGCTCCATTGGTCGTGTTCACCGTGAAATCAAGCTGCGCGCCCTTCGTGCGCAACTGATCCGCCAGCGGTTTGGTGGCATCCGTGCGCGTATCCTCGGCCAAGCCGAAGACGAAACGCGAGTTTTCGGCCACGAGACCGAACCGGCCGAGGCTGCCCGCGTCGATGGCAAAGGAGATATCGGTCGGCCCTAGATCGGCCAGCACGCGCACAGACAGCGGCGTGACGGTGCCAGCACTCACCGCCCCATAAGCGCCCGTGTCCAGGTCCTGTTCGACAAAGCGCAGGCTACCGCCGGCAAGGAACTCGACCGCGGTTTTCAGATCGACCGACAGCGCATAGCGCAGCGTACTGCCGTCCAGCGCCGTGATGCTCAAACGGCTCGGGTCGAGGCCAAGCCTTGCCGCGAGCGCGACAGCATTTGCATCCGTCATGCCAAAGGCACCGAGATCGAAACCCAGGTCG
>JABBAI010000052.1:4494-5162 GCA_018608045.1 Octadecabacter sp.
GGACGATCTCGCCCTCGATCACCCGGCTGCCCTGCAGGTCGAGAATGACCGAGCTTTTAATTGACGTGACGCTGTCGGGTTGCGTCCCGGCCATCACCGCGACGCGCAGCTCATCGGGGGCAAAGCGCAGTGGGTTTTCCGCATCGGTCAACGCGCTGTGGATGATCGCCGCCGCGTAATCGAGGCTTTCGTCACTTGCATCACGCAATGCCTGCTGGGCCAGACGCAACGACGCCTTAAGGCCCGTGATCTCGTCAAGCGTTTGGCCGACGCCTGGAATGGTCAGGTCGATCAGGCCGGTCCCGCTGTCGAGATCCCCAAGCATCGTTTCGACGAAGGTCTCGAACCCCGTTGCGAAACTGTCGATCGTGGCCCATTGCGCGGTCAGCGTGGATGCATTGGTCAGCTGGGCGCGCATCGCCTCGATCAGGTCGCCCGTGGCAAAACCGATCCGCGGTGTGGTCAACTGCCCGTCTTTCAGCGTGGCCGACAGCGTTGCGGTGCCAAGGTTCAGCGTCGTTGTTCCTAGGCTGGGGAAATCAATGTCAGCCTGCACATTCAATGCTGCATCCGAATGGTAGGCGATGGCCGACACAGGCTTCAGGCGCGAGGGCTCAAAGGCCGGCACGATCCCTTCGAAATCGGGCAAGCCATCGTCCATCTTGAGC
>JABBAI010000052.1:5172-5534 GCA_018608045.1 Octadecabacter sp.
GGGTGCCGAACTCATCCACCATCTCGAGCGGCAGGATACCGACGCCATGCACCAGGCCGGCAACGGCCTCGATCGCGGTGCCGTCCCGCACCAACTGGTCGGTGGCCTTGATCGTGCCGCTGCTAACCTGAACCGCGATGCGCCCATCCGCAATCTCGGTCACCACCCCAGCGGCGGTCGGAGTGCTCTGATCGGTGTCCCCTGCGTCGAAAACGCTGATGGTCTGACCCACCCACGCATCGTCACTGCCATCCGACGAACCGGACCAATCGAGAATGTAAAGCCGCTTTACACCGTTAAGCGAGGTGCCATCCCTCAGCAGGATATTGCTGCCGGCCGGAACGGTGCCGGAGCGCACCATG
>JABBAI010000050.1:0-1637 GCA_018608045.1 Octadecabacter sp.
CCCTCCGACAAGGTGCGGGATCTGCGCCGGTTTCTGGATTGCCTGCACATTGGTCAACTGTCGCCAAAGCAAGACTTGTCGGACGTGGGGCAGATTGATCCCGCGTTGCTTCCGGCGTTTGAAAAAGCATTCCTGGGCCAGCTTCATCTGACGTTTGACTACCGCGATGCAAAGGGTGCGAAGACCAGCCGAATGGTCGAACCACAGGCCATGCTGATCCTACAGCCGTTGTGGTACCTCGTGGCGTGGGACCCTGCGCGCGACGGATTTCGACATTTCCGCATGGATCGGATCAGTACACCGGACTGCATCGAGGGAACGCAGTTTCGCCGCGGGCACGTCCCGTTTGAGGATGATGTTTCACCCTATAATGACCGCCCGAGCTGACAGCGCACTGCCGTCAAAACACACCTAAACCTTGCATCCAAACGTCCCTTTCGCTACCTCCAAAACCAACAGCAAAGGGCCGCGTTCATGGACGATCTGAAATTAAAATACCTCGACCTCATCGGCAATGCAGCGGATGAAGCCACGCTAGAAGACCTGCGCGTGCAGGCCGTTGGCAAAAAGGGTGAAATCAGCCTTCAGATGCGGTCTTTGGGCAAAATGTCACCAGAGGAACGTCAGGTTGCTGGCCCCGCCCTGAATGCGTTGAAGGATGAGATTAACTCAGCCCTCACGGCCAAGAAAATGGCGCTGGGAGATGCCGCATTGGATGCGCGCCTCAAGGCTGAGTGGCTTGACGTGTCGCTGCCCGCGCGCGACCGCCGCGTTGGCACGATCCACCCTGTTAGCCAAGTCTGGGAAGAATGCACCGCGATTTTCGCTGACATGGGGTTCGCCACTGCTGAGGGCCCGCAGATCGAATCTGATTGGTATAACTTCGACGCGCTCAACATCCCCGGTCACCACCCCGCGCGCGCGGAAATGGACACGTTTTACACGCACCGCGCGGATGGCGATGATCGCCCGCCGCACGTCTTGCGCACGCACACCAGTCCCGTGCAAATCCGCGAAATGGAAAAGCAGGGCGCGCCGATCCGCATTATTTGCCCCGGCCGCGTGTACCGCGCTGACTACGATCAAACGCACACGCCGATGTTCCATCAGGTCGAGGGGCTGGCGATTGATAAAAACCTGTCCATGGCGAACCTGAAATGGGTGCTTGAGGAATTCTTCACCGCCTACTTCGGCACATCGGTCAAAACCCGCTTCCGCGCCTCCCACTTCCCATTCACGGAACCATCAGCCGAGGTTGATATCCAGTGTTCGTTTTCTGGCGGCACGGTGAAGGTAGGCGAGGGCGATGATTGGCTTGAGGTGTTGGGAAGCGGCATGGTCCACCCCAAAGTCCTACAAGCGGGCGGCATCGACCCCAATGAGTACCAAGGCTTCGCCTTCGGTATGGGGATCGACCGGATCGCCATGCTGAAATACGGCATCCCCGATTTGCGGGCATTCTTCGAGAGCGATTTGCGCTGGCTGCGCCACTACGGCTTCAGCGCCTTGCAGGTGCCGACGGTGCATGGGGGGTAATTGTGATGTTTAGTAATGTAACGTGGGTTCAACTAATCGGACCAATCGCAACTCTAGTAGCTACAACAATTGCATCTATTTGTGCGCTGTGGATTGCAACC
>JABBAI010000050.1:1737-5498 GCA_018608045.1 Octadecabacter sp.
ACGGAAAAGATGAGGGCGATACGATCTGGAAGTTCGTTTGTGTCTCAGCTCTCAATTGATGATGAGGCTTCCCAATGACCGACAACATCGAAGACCTACAAGAAACCTATCCCGGCGCTGGAACCTTCAAGTTTGGCGATAGTGAGGAAACCTGCGCCGAGAACATCCGCCTCGTGCGCAAAAGTAACAAACGCGCGATTTGTGCGCCTTTGCGCGATTTCAAAGACGATCCAGCCTCCATGCCCGTCGTGGGGCGTGCCGATATCGCCGCGGATTGGGATGGCAACCCGACCTTCGTCGTCAAAACTGTCCGTGTGGACGAAGTCCGCTTTTGCGACGTCACCGAAAACATGGCGAAATCAGACGGGTTCAAGGACCTGCTGGCATGGCGCAAGGCCACCAAAGCCAGCATCAGCCGCAACGGCAATCACGACCCTGCCATGTTGTTGTTGTTCGAATTCTTCTCATTGGTCGAAGACCTCGACGGGCGGCAAATCGAACCAAAGTCGTAGATGCCGACGCGCCTGAAACTCCCCTTGCGGTCCCGCTGGTCCTCATCATCGTGGCCCATGTCGGCATGTGGCGCGATCCAGACATGACGTTTGAAGCCAAACGAAACTGGACCCTGGTTAACACCCTTGCGTGGGCCGTGATCGTCCTGCCGGTGTTTGCGGTCAATCAACTGCTCAAGGTCAAAACCCGCAAGGACTAGCCCCCGCTGATCTGATCCGCTAAACCCAGCGCAACACTGATATGGCAGGACCGACGCGATGAAATTCTCCCTCTCTTGGCTTAAATCTCACCTCGATACGGATGCGTCCGTTGACGAGATTGCAGATACTCTTACTGATCTTGGTCTTGAGGTTGAGGGCATCGAAAACCCTGCTGCGAAGTTGGCAGATTTTGTGATCGGTAAAGTGACGGCGGCTGAAAAGCATCCCGATGCGGACAAGCTGCGGGTGTGTACGGTTGATGCGGGGGAGGGCCCTACGCAGATCATTTGTGGTGCGCCCAACGCGCGCGAGGGGATCACCGTCGTCGTCGCCAAGCCCGGCACCTATATCCCCGGCCTCGATATCACGATTTCTGTTGGCAAAATTCGTGGGATCGAAAGCTTCGGCATGATGGCGTCCGAGCGTGAGCTGGAACTGTCCGAAGAACACGATGGCATCATTGAACTGCCAGCGGGTGAGATCGGCCAAAGCTTCGCAGATTATCTGGCCGAACATGATCCGTCCCGCGTTGATCCTGTGATTGAAATTGCCATCACCCCGAACCGTCCCGATGCGTTGGGCGTGCGCGGCGTGGCCCGTGATTTGGCGGCACGCGGCCTTGGCACGTTGAAGCCCAACGACATCGAACCCGTCGCCGCGACCTTCCCGAACCCCGTGACTGTGACGATTGACGCCGACACAATTGAACAGGCGCCTGTTTTCTTTGGCCGCGTGATCAAAGGCGTGAAAAACGGACCCAGCCCGGACTGGTTGCAACAGCAACTGCGTGCCATTGGCCTGCGCCCGATTTCGTTCCTTGTGGATGTCACCAACTGGTTTACCTACGATCTTAACCGCCCGCTGCACGTGTTTGATGCGGATAAAATCACCGGAAACGCCCTGCGCATGCACCGCGCAAAGGGTGATGAAACACTTATTGGGCTGGACGAAAAAGAATACACCTTCTGCGACGGTGCGACTGTGATCGCGGACGCCGAGGGCCCTGAATCCATCGGTGGCGTCATGGGTGGTCTGCGCACGGGCTGCACAGACGACACTGTGAATGTCTTTGTTGAGGCCGCGTATTTTGATCCCATCCGCACCGCCTATACGGGTCGCGCGCTGAAGATAAATTCAGATGCGCGCTACCGGTTTGAGCGTGGGATTGATCCAGCCTTTACGCCAATCGGTCTGGAACATGCTGTGCGCATGATCGTCGATCACGCAGGTGGCGAAGCGTCTGAGGTCGTGCAAGCGGGTGAAATTCCTGATGTTGCGCGTGCCTATAAGCTCGACACGGACCGCTGTTCTTCGTTGGTTGGGATGGATATTCCGGCTGGTACCCAACGGGGCACGCTGACCGCACTAGGGTTCACCATGGCAGGTGACATGGCTCATGTGCCCAGCTGGCGTCCCGACGTGCAGGGTGAGGCTGATCTGGTTGAAGAAGTCGCGCGTATTGCGTCGCTGACGAACCTCGTGCCCGTTCCTATGCCGCGGATGAGCGCTGGCGTTCCGACCCCTGTTTTGACGCCGATGCAGAACCGTCTGCGCATGGCGCGTCGCACCACCGCCAGCTTGGGCTACAATGAATGCGTGACTTATTCCTTTATCGATCAAAAGGCAGCGGCGCTGTTTGGTGGTGGAACAGATGCCACGATGCTGGCCAATCCGATTTCAAGTGAAATGTCGCATATGCGTCCCGCGCTTTTGCCCGGACTGTTGCAAGCTGCGGCACGCAACCAGTCGCGTGGCCAGACCAACATGGCACTGTTCGAAGCGGGTGATGTGTTCCACGGCGGTGAGCCGGGTGAACAACACAGCCGCGTCACAGGAATCCTCGTGGGAAAAACGGGCCCTAAGGACGTGCATGGGGCATCGCGTGATGTTGATATCTATGACGCCAAGGCCGACGCTGAGACTATCCTGTCTGCCATGGGTGCGCCGACCAAGGTGCAAATTCTGCGCGGGGCAGGGGATGCATGGCACTCCGGTCGTCACGGTATGATCTGTCTGGGTCCTAAAAAGGTGCTTGGCACCTTTGGTGAAATCCACCCCAAAATTCTGGCAGCACTTGATGTCAAAGGGCCCGTTGTCGGCTTCGTTTTGTTCCCGGGCGAAATCCCGATGCCGAAGAATTCCAGCGTCAATCGCGGTGCGGCATCCCTACCTGATTTGCAAGCGGTTGATCGTGACTTTGCCTTTGTCGTCGACACGTCCGTGGATGCTCTGACAGCGGTCAACGCGGCGGCGGGTGCTGATAAGGCCTTGATCCAAGATGTGCGCATTTTCGATGAATTTATTGGCGGCAATCTGGGCGAGGGTAAAAAGTCCCTCGCGATGACCGTGCGGCTTCAACCCATCGATGCCACCTTGAAAGAGGCAGACATCGAAGCGATCAGCGCCAAGATTATTGAAAAAGTGAGCAAAGCAACGGGCGGTGTACTGCGCGGCTAGACGCTAAATTTGTGCACACCGACGCTGCACTGCCCGCATGTTTTGTTGGTAGGTGCGGTGGTCGCGCGCCATGATGTTGCCCATCCGTTTTTGACACAGGGCTATGTCGTCGCCGCTGTCAGCAGTACTTCCGCCGACCGACGCCAATACGGCAATCGATAAGCCTACGATGCCGGCGGTCAGGACGACCCAATCTACTGTTACTGCACCGCATTCGTCTGCGCGGAATTTACTGATAAAACGTGTCATATTAACTTTCCGGTCCAATGTTTGCGTCATTGATTTACATTAAGGTAAACGTGAACGCTGACTTTATGACGACAGTAATATGGCGGCTGAAAGGCGGCCTAAGGTGTTGCAATTGCGTCGGCCACTATATCGAACACCAGTCGAATCCGCAGGCTTGTGTGGACCTCTCGGTGGGTGACAAGCCAGATGGGGAAGGTCACTTGCAGGTCGTCCTTCAACACCACTTCCATCCCCGCCGTGCGCCCGCCCACAATGTCGTCCATCGGACAAATCCCAAGGCCGGCACGCGCCAACTCCCATGCCACGATCCCGTTTTCCGACCCGACCTTAAACGCATCCGGA
>JABBAI010000028.1 GCA_018608045.1 Octadecabacter sp.
GTTACCTCACAGCGACCTCAACGCTGCGCGTCTACCAATTCCGCCACGACCGCAAGATCCAAGCGTGAGAGGCGTTTAGCCAAGACCCACCATTACCTCAAGCGTTAAATGCATCTGCGCAGCGCAAACTATTTTATACAGTCCCACGCCGCTGCGTTCAGGACGGGCGCGCAAAGGGGTATGCAGGGCTTTTGCCGATGAAAAACAACGCCACGACCCCCAAGCCAATCAAGACCCAACCGAAATCGGACGGCCCACCAAACACCATCTGGTTCACCGTGCGCCCCAGTAGGAAATTTAGAAGCCCCGCAATGCCCATCGCCCCGAACCATGTTGATCGCATAGCCAATTGATGATCGGCAAACCGCCGTGCGCGCGCCAGCCAAACATCGCGCGAGATGCCCCAGAGCGCGAACACACTGAACAAATGGATCGGTGCAAAATGGCCAATAACCGCCAAGCCGTTGGACGGGATAAACAGCCCCGTTATCGCCAAGACTGTCATCGCTATGACCCATGTGTAACCCAGCCACTTGTGCGTTCTGCGGCTGGTTCGCCCCCAAATTGAAAAGGGGCCGACGATCAAGGCGGGCATTGCGGACAGAAAATGAAGTGGAATAATCAGCAGCGCGACTGAACGCGGGGTCAGGGACATGGTCTGGACCTTTCGGTTTGGCAGTTGGGTTTCGATTGCCTATGTCTTAGAAATGCCCTGCGCATGACCAACGCCGCTTACGTGACTTAAGGATTTACGCCGTGAATAACATCGTACCGCAGTCTGCGTTTTGTGAATGGCGGGATCATCTGTCCCATCCGACGCGCGCAGCAACCCGCAAAGGTGACGGCGCGCTTTTAATCCTGACACACGGGCCGGACATCCCCGTCAGCCGCGCAAACATCACCGCGATCAGGGAGGCTGGGCTTTTGCCCCGAACCTAAGAATGGTTGAATGGATCACCACAAACGGATTGACCGATTACGCAAAGGCCGTAGCCTTTATGGAGGCCCGTGCTGATGCGATTTATGCGGGACAGGCTGAGGAATGTATCTGGCTCGTCGAACATTCGCCGCTTTATACTGCGGGGACATCCTCCAAGATTGAAGACCTCGTCGATCCGGATCGCTTCCCTGTGTTTGATACAAAACGCGGCGGGCAATACACCTACCACGGACCCGGCCAGCGTGTCGCGTATGTCATGCTCAACGTTGGGCGGCGCGGCCATGACGTGCGCAAGTTTGTGCAAGACCTAGAACATTGGGTGATTGCGACGCTGGACCAGTTCAACGTCAAAGGTGAAATCCGCGACGGGCGTGTTGGCGTTTGGGTGCAACGCGATGACAAACCATTGACTGGGCTCGGTCCTGCTGAAGACAAGATCGCTGCGCTGGGGATTCGGCTGCGCAAATGGGTCAGTTTTCACGGTATCAGCATCAACGTCGAACCTGATTTGACCCACTTTGACGGCATCGTGCCCTGTGGAATTACAGACCACGGGGTGACATCGCTTGTCGATCTGGGCCTGCCTGTCACGATGGAAGACTTGGATGTCGCACTGCGCCACACGTTTGACGCCAACGTGACACCGTTGAAATAGCGAAATTCCTCAAAAAGCAGCCATTTATCCGCGCCAAACCCAAAGCGCGTTGTTTTGCCGTCCCCAAACAGCCCCCTGCGCCAATTTTACCCATGCAAACACCGACATGAACGGTTGCGCGGCCCCGCACCACAACCTAAAACACCTGCAAGCCAAGGGGTGAGTCCGCTTACCCCACAGATTTTACCATTTCGAGGGAGCGCCACATGGTAGACGCAGCCGTCCACGACCAAGGACACGAAGACAACCGGTCTTTCTTTACACGCTGGTTCATGTCAACAAACCACAAAGACATCGGTATTTTGTACCTGTTCGTGTCTGGATTTGTCGGATTCTTGTCCGTCGCCTTCACCGTTTACATGCGGATGGAGCTGATGAACCCCGGTGTTCAGTACATGTGCCTTGAGGGCGCGCGTCTGTTCCCAGCGGCTCTCGATCAATGTACGCCAAACGGCCACCTGTGGAACGTGATGATCACGTACCACGGTGTGTTGATGATGTTCTTTGTTGTTATTCCCGCACTTTTTGGTGGTTTCGGCAACTACTTCATGCCGCTGCAAATCGGTGCCCCAGACATGGCATTCCCGCGCCTGAACAACCTGTCTTTCTGGCTGTTCTGTACGGGTGTTGCCCTCGGTATCTGCTCAATCCTTGCCCCCGGTGGTAACGGTCAAATGGGATCTGGCGTTGGCTGGGTTCTGTATCCGCCGCTGTCCACATCCGAAGCTGGTATCTCGATGGACCTCGCGATTTTTGCGATTCACGTGTCCGGCGCGTCGTCCATCCTTGGCGCAATCAACATGATCACGACATTCTTGAACATGCGTGCGCCGGGCATGACAATGCACAAGGTGCCGTTGTTCGCATGGTCGATCTTTGTAACTGCTTGGTTGATCCTTCTCGCTCTGCCCGTTCTGGCTGGCGCGATCACAATGCTACTTATGGACCGTAACTTCGGCACGACCTTCTTTGATCCTGCTGGCGGCGGCGACCCGATCCTGTACCAGCATATCTTGTGGTTCTTCGGTCACCCCGAAGTCTACATCATCGTTGTGCCTGCCTTCGGTATCATTAGCCACATTATCTCGACCTTCTCAAAGAAGCCGATATTCGGTTACCTGCCGATGGTTTACGCGATGGTCGCAATTGGCGCGCTGGGCTTTGTCGTGTGGGCGCACCACATGTACACAGTAGGCATGTCCTTGACACAGCAGTCTTACTTCATGCTGGCGACCATGGTGATCGCGGTGCCCACGGGTGTTAAGATCTTCTCATGGATCGCGACGATGTGGGGTGGTTCGATTGAGTTCAAAACACCAATGCTGTGGGCGATGGGCTTCTTGTTCTTGTTCACCGTTGGCGGCGTCACAGGCATCGTTCTGTCTCAAGCGGGCGTGGACCGCGCGTATCATGACACCTACTATGTTGTGGCCCACTTCCACTACGTGATGTCACTTGGTGCGGTGTTTGGTATCTTCGCGGGTATCTATTTCTATCTGCCGAAAATGTCGGGTCGCATGATCCCTGAATGGGCGGGTAAACTGCATTTCTGGGCCATGTTTATCGGCGCAAACGTCACGTTCTTCCCACAGCACTTCTTGGGTCGTAACGGCATGCCGCGCCGCTACATCGACTACAACGAAGCCTTCGCGCTTTGGAACTACGTGTCCTCTATCGGTGCTTTCATCTCGTTCGGATCATTCGTGTTCTTCATCGTGATCTTGTTCAAGACATTGCTGTCACCAAAGAACGCAACAGAGCCGAACCCATGGGGTGAATACGCTGATACGCTGGAATGGACATTGCCGTCTCCTCCACCAGAGCACACCTTCGAGACGCTTCCAAAGCAGTCCGATTGGGACAAGCAGCCGTCCCACTAAGTTGGGAAACTTAGCCCGACGAAGTTTAAAGAATACAGGCCCCGGCGGAAACGCCGGGGCCTTTTTTGTGGCCCTGCCTCAGCGGAAATCTATATCGTAGAAGACGAGACTGTTCACCTTTGAGAAGGCACTTGAATGACCAACCTCTGGCCTATCCTGACATTGCTGCCACCGCTCACCGTGACGGTGTTCGGTGGGCGGTCTGCATGGCTATGGCTGTCTCTGGTCGCAAGCCTCGCGTTGATGTTCGGACTGGTTAAATATGTGATCTACCAGTTCGGTCAAGGGAATACGGATCCGCTGTTTAAAACGCTTCTTCTGTCAAACAGCGCTGATCATCGGGCCGCTGCTGTTGATCGCGGCCCATCCGCGCCGTGCCGTGACCGATATTGTGTTGTTCTGGGGCGCCGTCGCGTTTGCACTAATTGCGCACTATGGCGTTGTTATGTCGACTATGATGAGGTGCAGCACGTCTATTTGGTCAGTCAGATCGCATCGCTCATCACGATTATCCTCGCCATCATCGCCGCGCTGCGCCCGCTACGGTCTTGGTGGATAAAAAGGCGTGCCAGCTGATGCCCTATGAATGGATAGACCCCAAAGGTGCCGATACGCCACAGGTCGAACTGCACCTGTGGCCCTACCGGTCCCTGCTGCGCAAAGATTTTGTGCTGTTTATCGGTGGCACCTGTTTGATCGTGTCGCTGCCGCTTCTGGTCTTGCTTGGCTCTCCTGTGCTGTGGGCGTTGTTGCCATTCTTTGCCATTGCCGTGGGCGGCGTTTGGTACGCGATCAATCACAGCTACCGAAGCGGTGAAATCCTAGAAGAATTGCGCATCTGGCCGGACCGGATGACGCTAGATCACATGCACCCGCGCCGTGGTCACAAATTCTGGGAGGGCAATCCTTATTGGGTTCAGTTGAAGATTGATCCCAAACACGAGCGCGTCACTAATTATATCACCCTGAAAGGCGCGGACCGCGAGGTGGAACTAGGTGCGTTTCTGTCTGAAGACGAACGCGCCGTGCTGTTCACAGAGCTTCAGGACAAACTGCGAATGGTGCAAAACGCGTCCATGGACTAGGCTGGCCCAAACCAGCCCCGAAAGGCTACGCCATGCACATTCTCGCCAAAGTCCTGATCTCCTTGATCGCAGCCCTGCACCTCTACATCGCGTGGTTTGAGATTTTTGCATGGACAACCCGTGGACCTGTGGTCTTTTCTACCTTCCCCGCCGACCTATTTGAACCGACGATCACGCTGGCGGCCAATCAAGGCATCTATAACGCATTTCTAGCGGCAGGTTTGATCTGGTCGTTGTTCATCCGCGATGCCCGCTGGCATGCTAACGTAGCGACCTGTTTTCTTTTGTTTGTGTTTGTCGCTGGCGTGTTCGGGGCCGTCACGATCAGCCCTCGCATCGCTGTTGTGCAATCGGTTCCCGCGCTCATCGCCCTTATCGCGCTTTGGGTGGGACAGCGGCGCGCTTAGGCGCACCTTTCGGGTCGCATGCCCTCCGCGTTCGCCATAGACCTAACGCATGACACCGCAACGCATCATATCATCGCGCACCTGGGCAGAGCTATTCGTGCTGGCGCTCATTTGGGGCGGCGTGTTTCTTGCCGTTCGGCTGGCGCTGGACGAAGTGCCGTTCGTGACATCCGTCGCGCACCGCGTGTTTTGGGCGGCGATCATATTGTGGATTTACGTCTGGCTGCGCGGTTTGTCAGTTCCGCGGGACCGCCGCACATGGATCGCGCTGTTGGTGATGGGGTGCCTTAACAACGTCATCCCGTTTTCGCTCATGGCATGGGGGCAGTTGCACATCGAATCCGGCCTCGCATCTGTGTTCAATTCCGCCACTGCGATTTTCGGGGTGATCATCGCCGCCCTTATCCTCGCGGATGAACGCCTGACCATGCGCAAAGTCGTCGGATCATTGATCGGGTTTTTCGGCGTCGCCACCGCCATCGGGCTTGAGAGTTTGCGCAATTTTGACATCACATCACTGGCCCAGCTCGCCGTGGTTGCGGGCACGATATCATATGGCTTTGCTGGTGTTTGGGCCCGCATCAACCTGTCAGCACTCACACCACAAGTCGCCGCCGCAGGCATGTTGACGGGATCATCCATCGTAATGGTGCCCGCGGCTTTTGTAATCGACGGCGTGCCGTCCTTCGACCTCAGCGCGACGGCGCTCGGCGCAATTGCCTACTACGTCATCTTCGCCACAGCGGGCGCTTATCTGTTGTATTATCGTATTCTGGCGGCAGCAGGGTCTGCGAATCTGATGGTTGTGACCCTGCTGATGCCGCCCATTTCGATCATGTTAGGTGCGCTCGTGCTAGACGAAACACTATCGACGAATGTCTATGTCGGCCTTGCGTTTCTGGCACTGGGCCTGACAATTCTGGATGGCCGCCTGTTAGCGCGTTTGCGCCGTTAACCCAGCTTATCTTTGACCATCGGACCTGTCTTACCGAAATCCATCTGACCCGTGTATTTGCCCTTCAGCACACCCATGACCTTGCCCATGTCACGAATACTTTCGGCACCGACCTGCGCAATTGCGGCATCAATCGCGGCGGCAGCTTCGTCATCGCTCAATTGACGTGGCAGAAAATCTTCGATGATCTTGATCTCAGAGAGCTCTTTTTCAGCCAGTTCAAGACGACCACCTTCTTCATAGACCTTCGCGCTTTCTTGGCGCTGCTTGACCATCTTGCCCATGATCGCAAGCACGACGTCGTCACCAACGCCCTCATCCTTGCCCTCACCGCGTGCTTCGATATCACGGTCCTTTATCGCAGCGTTTATCAGCCGCAACGTAGACAAACGTGTCGAATCCTTGGCTTTCATCGCCTCTTTGAGAGCCGTACTCACCCGCGCGCGCAATTCCATTTTATCATCCCTGATAGGTTTCGCCCGAATGTGAGCGGTAACAGACGCGGACACTACTCTGAAATTCACCCCAAAAACAAGCACCCAGTCGGCCAAGTGGCGCGAAGTCATTTGAGGCTGGCGAACCAGTCTTGACCCGCCCAAACGCACCCCTTAGACAGCGACAAGTTTGGCGTCGTTTCCGCAAGGCGGGGCCTTCAAAATCGGGGGATTTGAACGATGGTCAACAGCGTAAAACCAACAGCATGTCTTGTTCTCGCCGATGGCACCGTATTTTACGGCAAAGGGTTTGGGGCAACTGGCGAAAAGGTGGCTGAGCTGTGCTTCAACACCGCGATGACCGGATATCAGGAAATCATGACCGACCCGTCCTATGCGGGCCAGATCGTGACCTTCACCTTCCCCCACATCGGCAATACGGGCGTTACGGTTGAAGATGATGAATCCAGTGATCCTGTGGCGTCTGGCATGGTGGTCAAATGGGATCCAACAACGCCTAGCAACTGGCGTTCTATGGAGCAACTTGAACCCTGGCTCGAAAAGCGGGGCCGCATTGGTATTGGCGGTATCGACACACGCCGTCTGACCCGCGCGATCCGCCAACAAGGTGCACCACACGTTACCTTGGCGCATAATCCTGATGGCACGTTCGATATTGAAGCCATGGTCGCCGCCGCACGCGGTTTTGCAGGCCTCGAAGGTGTGGACCTCGCCAAAGACGTGACCTGTGCGCAATCTTATCGCTGGGATGAAATGCGGTGGGCATGGCCTGATGGCTTTCCAAAGCAATCAGACGCAAAGCACAAAGTCGTGGCGATCGATTACGGCGCGAAACGCAATATCCTACGCTGCCTTGCATCTGCGGGCTGTGATGTGACGGTGTTGCCCGCATCTGCCACCACCGCAGACGTGATGGCCCTGAACCCGGATGGCGTTTTCCTGTCCAATGGCCCCGGTGATCCGGCAGCAACGGGCGGGTATGCCGTGCCCATGATCAAAGATATTCTGGCGCGAGATTTGCCGGTATTTGGCATTTGTTTGGGTCACCAGATGCTCGCGCTTGCGCTGGGGGCTAAGACCATCAAGATGAACCACGGCCACCACGGCGCCAATCATCCTGTAAAAGATAATGATACGGGCAAGGTTGAAATTACGTCAATGAATCATGGCTTTACGGTTGATGCGCAGTCCCTGCCGACAGGTGTGCGTGAAACACATGTGTCCCTGTTTGACGGATCAAATTGCGGCATCGCGGTGAACGGAAAGCCCGTTTTTTCCGTTCAATACCACCCCGAAGCATCCCCCGGCCCGATGGACAGTTATTACCTGTTCGAACGCTTCGCAGCGGCCATGGCAGAGCGCGCCAGCGCGACTGTTTAAGACGGGCAGCGTTGTCCTTAACGCGCCGTTAACCGTTCGTGGTCCAAGGTGACCTCGGGACAGGTTAACGGGGCTTTCAATGGCTTTGATATTTAGCACATGTCGCCGACGGAACGTTGGCGGCACAAACATTTTGGCGAAACGATTGACACAACCGTTTTCGGTGGCGGATGTTTTGACGCCAGCAGGCACCGCAGCCGCGCGCCGACATGCCGCGACTGACAGGGCAAAACGTGACCAATGCGCCCTCGGCACCCGACCCATGTTGGACGACGCACACCATCAAGCAGGGCTTGTGGGCACCAGTCTCGTTGATCCTGTGACACAGCCGGCAGACCCGCGCCTGATCGCCAAATTCGGATCAAACCTGTGCCTGAAACATCGCGTTCTTCCGTGGCGATCAACCGCAGGCCGCGTCACTATTCTGGCGGCATCCCCTGCCCATTTCCTACAGGTGCGCGACGCGCTTACAGTCATTTTTGGCCCTGTTCATTTGGCCATCATCACCAGCGACGACCTCGATATTGCGCTTAGTAAAATGTGCCACAACACATTGATGTTAAACTCGGAACATCGAACCATGGATGCCGAATCCTGCCGCAACTGGAATGCCGGAAAAGCATTCCGATGGGGCACAGCGGCCATCCTTTTCGATGATCGCCTGTATGGTCCTGTGGCACTCGGCTAGCTTTCTTATTCTGTGCGGTTGGGCCGTGTTCATCTTGATCATGAACACAATCCTTAAGATCGCGGCGGCTGTGTTTCACATCTTCCCCAAACCGCCCAGGCACGTTGCAGCACCGCTTGATCCTGACGATTTACCAATCGTCACGTTGCTTGTGCCGTTGTTTCGCGAACGCGACGTCGCGGGTGCGTTGGTGCAGAGGCTGTCAAAACTTGATTACCCGTCCGAGCGCCTTGATGTGTGTCTGGTGCCTGAAGCAGATGACGGCACCACCCAAGACGCATTGGCCAAAACGCAACTGCCCTTCTGGATGCGGGCCATCCGCGTTCCCCTTGGCACGCTGCAAACCAAACCACGCGCGTTGAACTACGCGTTAAACTTCGCCAAAGGATCGATCATTGGCGTTTACGACGCTGAGGACGCGCCCGCAGCCGACCAGCTCCATGTTGTGGTCAACCGCTTCGCCCATGCCGCACCCGAGGTGGCATGTTTGCAAGGGCGTTTGGACTTTTACAACTCGCATTCAAACTGGCTCGCGCGGTGTTTCACCGTCGAATATGCAATATGGTTTCGCATCATTTTACCGGGGCTAGAACGGCTGAAACTCGCCATTCCTCTCGGCGGCACGACCTTGTTTTTCCGATGCAAAACGCTGGAGGAACTGGGCGGCTGGGATGCCCATAATGTGACTGAAGACGCAGACCTTGGCATCCGCTTGGCGCGCCACGGATACCGCACCGAGATCATCGACACCGTCACCCAAGAAGAAGCAAACGCACGCGCATGGCCTTGGGTCAAACAGCGGTCCCGCTGGCTAAAGGGATATGCAATCACGTACGGCGTTCATATGCGCAACCCGTTGAAACTATGGAAAGACCTTGGGGCATGGCGGTTCTTCGGGGTGCAGCTTTTGTTTGCGGGGACGATCAGCCAATTCCTTCTGGCACCGCTATTGTGGTCGTTCTGGCTGATGCTGATCGGCGTGCCCCATCCCCTTGATGGCGTCCTCACCCAACCTGTCGCCATGACCTTTGCGGTGATCTTTCTACTGTCGGAAATCGTCGGGATCACGGTGTCGGCCATCGCCGTTATTTCAGCGGGCAAACGTGATTTGGTAAAGTGGACGCCAACGCTTCATTTGTATTTCCCGCTCGCCGCACTGGCCGCGTATAAGGGCATCTTCGAGCTGGCCACAAAACCGTTTTATTGGGACAAAACATCCCACGGGATATTTGCGGCGACGGGCGCGATTGATCCTGAACCAGAAAAGGTCAGCGCGACGCCTCAACCGCTTCTGCGTCCAATCGCAGCCGAATGATAAACGCCTGTGAAATGTGATCGCGCAGTGCCTTGTCCGCCGCGTCGCCATCCCCGTTTTCAATCGCTTTCACGATGCGTTCATGTTCTTCCAGCGTATCGGTAGGGCGCCCTTCAACCGCAATCGAAGTCGATGCCAACAGCGCCATGGACCGATGCACAAGGTCGAGCTGTTGGACCAAAAACCGGTTGTGGCTGGCCAAGTGAATTTGCTTGTGAAACCGCCTGTTTGCGCGGCTCATCGCGTCAGGATCGTTGATCAACTTTCGGTCAGCTTCCAACATATCGCGCAGAACCGCCAGTTCTTCGGGGGTCGAATGGCGCGCGGCAAGACGGGCGGCCAACCCCTCAAGGGCACCGCGCACAACGTAAAGTTCGCTCAACTGGCTGTGATCCAGTGACGCGACAATCAACGACCGCCCGTCCCGCGTCAGCAGGCTTTGGGTTTCCAGACGTTGTAATGCCTCACGAATTGGGGTGCGTGACACGCCAAACCTGTCCGCCAATTCGCTTTCGACAAGGCGACTTCCGGGTTTATAGGTGCCTGTGTCGATCGCATCGAGGATCATCTCATAGGCATCTTTGTGTGGGGCTTTTGGTTGTCTCATAACGTATCCTCTGAATACCAAATGCATACCATGGTATTTCATTGTATCAACCCTCTCGCATTCGGGTTCAAACAGAACTAGACCATCGATATGGTAAAATCATCTTTTTCGCACGTGCGCGCTTGGGTCTTTGATCTTGATCACACGTTGTATCCGCCCAAGGTGGCGCTGTTTGATCAGATCGAAGTGTTAATGACCGATTATGTGTCCGGCATTTTGAACGTCGACCGACAAGAGGCAAACCGCCTGCGGGACCACTACTGGCGCGGCTATGGCACCACGTTGGCGGGGCTGATGGCGGAACATAACATTGAACCCGATCCCTTTTTGATCGCGGTCCATGACATCGATTTCAGCGTTTTGCCGCCCGCGCCCGATCTGGCCGCCGCGATCCGTGCGCTTCCGGGGCGTAAAATTGTCTATACAAACGGTACAGCGCCCTATGCGCGAAACGTGCTTAAAGCGCGCGCATTGGATGGTGTTTTTGATGCCGTTTATGGTGTTGAACACGCAAATTACCGCCCCAAGCCCGAACAAGCCGCGTTTGAAGCGGTCTTCACGCTGGACAAGCTGCCGCCTGAACAGGGTGCGATGTTTGAGGACGACATTCGCAACCTTCAAGCGCCCCACGCCATGGGCATGCGCACAGTTCACGTTGCCCCGAAGGCGGATCATCACGACCATATTCACCACCACACGGATGATTTGACGGCTTTCTTGTCGCAGCTGGTCTAACGCGCCTTTCCTGACAGCGCACGCAGGCCTATGTCTAGAGTATGAAACAAACTGACCTCTTCATCTCTGGCGGCGGGGTAGCTGGTTTAACTGCCGCTGCGGCCTTTGGCACGGCGGGTTTTTCTGTTGTAATCGCAGACCCCGTGCCGCCAATCACCGACAAAGCGGTGATCGGTGCGGACCTGCGCACGACCGCGTTCTTGCAACCTGCCCGTGATTTTCTGGACGCTGCGGGTCTTTGGGACCGCCTAGCGCCCCACGCGACCCCGCTTCAGATTATGCGCATTGTGGACGCAGGTGGCGCGGAGCCGATCCCGCGTGTAACCCGCGATTTTGATGCTGCCGATATTTCAGACCTGCCGTTTGGCTGGAACCTTCCCAATTGGTTGTTGCGCCGTGAAATGGTGGCGCGGATGGCAGATTTGCCCAATGTCGACTTTCGATCCGGGGTGGGATTTGCGTCCATGCTGACCCGCACCGCAAACGCGCGTGTGACCTTGACGGACGGCAGTCGCGTGACCGCCAAATTGGTCATCGGGGCAGACGGGCGCGCGTCCCCTGTGCGCCATGCGGCAAACATCGACGTCAAAACAACGCGCTACGGGCAAAAGGCCGTAACCTTCGCCGTCACACACGACGCCCCGCACGACAATATTTCCACGGAGGTGCACCGCACAGGCGGGCCGTTCACGCTCGTTCCCCTCCCCGATCACGACGGCAAACCCTGTTCGGCCGTGGTCTGGATGGAAGACGGCGCAGAGGCCACGCGCCTTGCCGCCCTGCCCGAGGATGATTTCAACGCCGAAGCCACCGCGCGCTCTGCCAACACCTATGGCCCCTTGATCCTCGCTAGCCGCCGCATGGTTTGGCCCATCATCAGCCAGATTGCCGATAAAATGTCAGGCGAACGCACGGCACTTGTCGCTGAAGCCGCCCATGTCGTGCCCCCGATTGGTGCGCAGGGGCTGAACATGTCGCTCGCTGATTTGGCCTGTCTTCTTGATCTTGCGGCAGCGAAGCCCGACACATTGGGTGATGCCCAGATGCTTGAAAAATACCACGCCACCCGCCACCGTGATATCAGCGTTCGGGTGAAAGGCGTGGACCTCCTCAATCGCGCATCGCAAGCCGAAAATCCGCTGCTGCGTGATCTGCGCGCCAAAGGGGTTGAGGCGCTTTATGGTCTTGCCCCATTGCGTAAAACGCTGATGCGGCTTGGACTGGGCGCAAAGGGTTAACGCACACCCGCACTTTCCCCGCCCTCAGCCCCATGGCATACTGCGCAAAACCAAAACTAAAACAGGCGCGGTAGCACAATGGCAAACGATCTTCTCAGCGGGCAAACGTCGTCCTACTATGATGCCTCCTCGATTGAAGTCCTTGAGGATATGGAACACGTCCGCCTCCGCCCGGGCATGTATATCGGCGGCAAGGACGACCGCGCGCTGCACCATATGGTTGCCGAAATCGTCGACAACTCCATGGACGAAGCAGTTGCAGGCCATGCCACTTGGATTGAAGTTGAACTGCACGCGAACGGCCACGTCACCGTGCGCGACAACGGGCGGGGTATTCCGATCGGAATGCACCCGAAGCTCCCGAATAAATCAGCGCTCGAAGTCATCTTTTGTACCCTGAACGCAGGCGGCAAATTTTCGGGCGATAGCTATCAGACATCGGGTGGTTTGCATGGTGTGGGTTCATCTGTGGTCAACGCCCTGTCCGATCACCTTCGGGTAGAAGTGGCGATCAACAAAGAACTCCATATGATGGAATTTTCGCGCGGCGTGCCACAGGCGCCTTTGGCCAAGATCGGGGCGGCCCCCAACCGTCGTGGCACCGCCGTGACCTTCCACCCCGACGCGGATATTTTCGGCTCGCTTGAATTCAAACCCTCCCGCCTGTTCAAGATGGCACGATCAAAGGCCTATCTGTTCAGCGGCGTTGAAATCCGCTGGAAGACTGAGATCAACGACGGCGAGACACCGCTTGAAGCGACCTTCAAATTCCCGGGTGGTTTGGCTGATTACCTCAATGAAACGCTGGCGGGTGCGACGACCTATAGCGAAAAACCTTTTGCGGGCACCGTTGATTTTACGGACAAATTCAACGTCCCCGGCAAGGTCGAATGGGCCATCAACTGGACCCCGACCCGCGACGGTTTCATCCAATCCTACTGTAACACCGTGCCCACGCCAGAGGGCGGCACGCACGAACAGGGGTTCTGGAACGCGGTCCTTAAGGGCATCAAATCCTACGGCGAACGCGTCAACAACAAGAAGGCCACGACCATCACCCGCGAGGATTTGACCACGGGTGCAGGCGCGCTCGTGTCCTGTTTCATCCGCGATCCCGAATTTGTCGGCCAGACCAAAGACCGCCTTGCCACGACGGACGCGCAGCGCATGGTGAACCTCGCTGTGGCGGACCATTTCGACAACTGGTTGGCGGCAGATACCAAATCGGCGGGCGCGATACTCGACTTCCTCGTACTGCGCGCCGAGGAACGTCTGCGCCGCAAGCAGGAAAAAGAAACATCGCGCAAAACGGCCACACAAAAGCTGCGTTTGCCCGGAAAGCTGACCGATTGTTCGTCCAAAACCCGCGAAGGTACGGAGCTGTTTATCGTTGAGGGCGATTCAGCGGGTGGATCTGCGAAAATGGCGCGGGATCGCAAGACCCAAGCACTGCTGCCGTTGCGTGGTAAAATCCTGAACGTGTTGGGCGCTGCATCTTCCAAGCTGGGTTCAAATGCAGAAATTAGCGATTTAACACAAGCGCTTGGCGTGCAACTGGGCGCAAAATTCAACGTCGATGATCTGCGCTATGACAAGGTCATCATCATGACGGATGCGGACGTGGACGGCGCGCATATTGCCGCATTGTTGATGACGTTTTTCTTCAGCCAGATGCGCCCGATGATCGATGCCGGGCATTTATATTTGGCGTGCCCGCCCCTGTTCCGCGTCACCCAAGGCGCGCGGCGCGAATATTGTCTGGATGAGGCCGAAAAGAACGAGGTCCTCGCCCGTGGTTTGGGCGGCAGCGGCAAAATGGACGTCAGCCGCTTCAAGGGTCTGGGCGAAATGGACGCGAAGGATTTGAAAGAAACCACGATGAACGTGAAAACCCGCAAACTGATCCGCGTGTCAATCGACGAGGACGCCGACGAGGCCGGAGAAACCGCCGATCTGGTAGAGCGTTTGATGGGGAAGAAGCCGGAGATGCGGTTCCAGTATATTCAGGAAAACGCGCGGTTTGTTGAGGAGTTGGATGTTTGAGCGTTTGACTCGAGAGCTAATGCTTTGCTGGAAGTCATTGTTGGGACCTTTCCTCAGTTTCATTCTTCGCAACATAATCCCGATATTTATCGGGCCTTGGTTTGTTATTATCATGGTGTTCAGTACATCCACACAACGCTTTGTGGACAACCCCGCCGAGAACGTCATTTTTATTTCCTCAATCATCCAGTGGGATGGCAGGTTTTGGGGTTTATGCTCCCAAGCCTAATTTCTTCGATATTTCTTTTATACTCAGCGATCCCTCGACATTTAATTTTTAGCGCCGTCATGCTCGGCGTCATTTTGCCCGGGTATTTTGCGCTCCTGTATCTCATCATTGAAGTTCACCCTGCCCGTAGCTGTGTCAGCGGCATCACTTCAATCGAAGACGCTTATTATTTTTCGATTACGACCTATACGACTCTAGGTTACGGCGATTTCACCCCAACGGAATGGTGCCGTGCGTTGACATCATTTCAAGCCTTGCTTGGCCTGTTCACGATTGGAGTGTTCCCCGCACTCATTATCTCTGAACTTCGAAGGAGCGAAACCCGCGAGATCAGTAGCTAGGCTTACATGTGACGCTGCGCCCTCCTCATAAGGGAGGTACGGGCGCTGCCAAAACTTCGTTTTGGCATTGGTTCATGGCGCACTCACACCGCAAAAACACACCCCTTGCTAAACACCCACCGAACGCCCACGTTACTTATGCAGGTCCGCGTTGCAAAAAAAACGCCCTCCCGCTGCCTTGCTGGCTGCATCGCCCTGACATAGTCCTCCCGTCAGGCAACCCTGCCCTCCGCTTTGCATCGATCCCCGCGGGATCACCCGTGCGGTCACCCATTTGACGGAGAATTCCCCATGGCCAAAGGCAAATCAGCAGGCAACCGCGAGACCAAGAAGCCGAAAAAAGAGAAGGTCAAAGTCCTCACCACGTCCAACAGCAACGCTGGCAAGGATGGCATCGTGATCGCGGGTAAGAAGGCGAAATAGAACGGCTATTCTTGTATCGTTTCAAGCCACGTCACCAGCGCCAACAACCGCGCCGGAATAGGCGTTCCTAATCCGTCTTCTTCCACAATCACCGTCGGCCCCAAATCGCCCGCGCCGAATTCTGGCATGGCGGCGCTGAACGCGGGGTCGCGGTGAAATCCGTCAATCACCCCAAGCACATAGTCGCGCGGGAAGACGCCCTCGTATTGTTCTGACAATCGGGTCAGATCAGGCGGGATGTTGAACAGTTGCACGCCAAATTCGCCCGCGCCCTTTGCGTCCGCCCCGTGACAGGCCGCGCAGTTTTCTGCAAACAACATGGCACCCGCCTCAGCGCTGACGTCCAGTTCTTGTTCCACACAGCCAGCGCCCAGCCCCAAGGCCAAAAGGGGTGCGATCCATTTGATACCTGTCATAACGTCCTCCTCTGTTTTGACCCAGTATAGGCAGCGGCGTTCTGTGCGGCTTTGATCCACATCAACCGCATGCACCACTTGGCTTGCGGGGCGCGGACGCCTACCATCTAGCCATGCGAATTCTATTTCTTCTTTTGGTCCTTGCGGCCTGTGGACGTGGTCTGACCGACACAGAGCGCGCGTTGATGTTCCCGATCATGGGCGACACGTTCAACCCCGATGCCGCCCGCATGGTCGAGGCCGGATTTATCGGCATGACAACCCGCACCTACCTTGCGCGCCCCCAGACCACCTGCCGTGAGAAAATCAATCCGCCGCCCCGTGGGCCGACCATTCAGGCGCGCACTGCGGGGGCCGTCGCGTGGACCCACGTGTTAACCAATCCCGACTGGACGATTGATAATTATGCAGAAGGGTTTCCTGATCAATTCAACCTCGTGGGGGCGATGTTTTTCGCCCATGAGATGACGCACATCTGGCAATGGCAAAACCGCGACGTAACAGGGTATTCACCCTTTCGCGGATTGGCAGAGAATAAGCCAGGCGTTGATCCCTACCTCTTTGACCCAAATGAACAAATTGCGTTTCTAGACCTTGGGTATGAACAACAGGCATCCATGGTTGAGGAGTTTATTTGCTCTCGGACAATCGCGCCAGACGGCGCCCGAACTGAAAGGTTGTGGGACACTTTAAGGGCGGTCATGCCCGTACAGCACCCAACACAAACGCCGAAAGCCACAGGGGTTTTCGGCGTTTATGAAGATGCAAACTTAGAAGGAGTGTGCGACTAGGTTAACGCACCGCAAAGTTAGAGATCGACGCACGGATCGCGGTACCCGTGTCGTCGCTGTCACCGGATACGGCGATGCCAACCAAAGCACCGGGCGCGCCACCAAAGGCCGCTGCAAAATCGTTCGCGAGGTTCACATTCTCAGAATTGCTGCCCGTTCCGGCCGCGCGCAGGATGACGTTCGCGCCTTGCCCCGGTGCGTAGGGCGAGTTCTGGATTGAGCCGCGCGCATGGTTGCCGCCCCAGACATATTGCAGGATGCGCACGTTGGGATTGTTGTTCAGCTGGCGGATGTTCGCGCCCTCCATCGCGTTCGCATCGGCCTCTGGGAGGAACACGAAGTAAATGGAAATATTACGATCATCCCCACCCTTGCGGCGCAGATCTGTGGCAGGCACGGATTGATCGACAGACCAGTTCCACGACGCAGCTGTAGCCCCCCAATCACCACGGCCCGTGCGTGTCCACGCGAGGGACACGCCACCATCAGACACCAGCGTCATGGAACCGCCGTTGAACGAATAATCGTTGGAGTTAAAAATCTGGAGGCGTTGTTCGTACCAGCCCCCGCCCCAAATGAGATCGGGCCAGCCGCCACGGAGGACACAGCAAGGGCAAGCGGGAGAGCGAGGGACAGAATACGCATAAGAAAACCTTTCATTTTGTTGGGGTATACTTGCCAGACAGGCACGGGCGACCTCAACAAAAGGTTTGCAACCTCACGCGTTTGTCAGGGGTTCGACAACTGGCGTGATGCGGCCCACAGCGCGTCCGGAACGTCGATTTCGCCCATTGGTTCACGGTTCTGTCCCGGAATGCGTGCGCCATTCTGTGCCGCCACAGCTTGCGCAACACGCGACAGGCGCGCCGCAAAATCAGCGCCGGGTTCCATCAACATATAGAACTGCCCAAGGTCGTGCGGCTTACCATCCGGCAGCTTTAAGCCACAGACATCCAATGAGTTTACCGAACCTGTCATGCCAGCAGCAAGGACCTCGGCCATCAGGCCAAAGCCCCATCCTTTGTAGCCACCAGCAGACACCAACGCGCCCTTTAGGGCCTCCTCGGGGTCGGTCGTCGGTGCACCATGCGCGTCCACGGCCCAGCCCAATGGGATCGTGTCTCCCGCGGCTTTGGCCATCGTGATTTTGCCAAGTGCGACGGCCGAGGTTGAAAAATCCCAATGCATGCCGCCGTTGGGAAGCGACATTGAAATCGGGTTGGTGCCGATCACCGCTGCGTTGCCATTTGGGGGTGCTACGACGGGGGACGCATTGGTAAACCCGATCCCAACAAGTCCGGCAGCCGCAATCTGTTCTGTGAAAAACCCTAGGCTTGTGCAGGTATGTGCATGGGCCACGGCCAAGGTCGCCACCCCGTTTTCATGCGCGGCTTCAATGGCTTGGGGCAATCCGCGTGCAAAGGCAGGTTGCGCAAACCCGAACCGTGCATCCGCAATCACTTGTCCTGCTTTGGGGCGGGTCACCACGGGGTCGACCTGCCCGTCGACGCGGCCTGACGTCAGTTGTGTGCAGTAGCTTTCAAGGTAGTACAGACCGCAAATCACATTGCCAAAGGCCTCTGCGCGCGCAACGGCACGGGCCACTTCACCCGCCTGCCACGGTGCCGCGCCATGGGCGATCAGTGCAGATTTTGCGACGTCTTCGATTTCGCTAACGAATACCTTCATGTGATCAATCCTGCTTCTAGGCGCCCGTCTATCAGACGGATCGTGTGGTCCATCCGCGCGGCCAGTTCCATGTTGTGTGTCGCAATCAAAGCCGACAAACCCGAACCGCGCACAAGATCCATCAAAGCATCAAACACGCGATCAGATGTGGCAGGATCAAGGTTGCCTGTAGGTTCATCGGCCAACAACAGCTTCGGTTTGTTTGCAAGCGCGCGACAGAACGCGACGCGCTGTTGTTCGCCCCCCGACAGGGCCGCAGGACGGTGCGTGGCGCGCCCTTCAACACCAACACGCGCCAACAAACCCATGGCATGTTCTTCCGCCGCGCCCTGCGCAATGCCATTGGCCAGCTGCGGCAACACGATGTTTTCAAGGGCGCTAAATTCTGGCAACAAATGGTGGAACTGATAGATGAACCCCACATCATTGCGCCGGATTGCAGTGCGTTTGCGATCCCCCAATTTGGTCATGTCTTCGCCGCCAATCGCGACGGTTCCCGTGTCGGGCGTATCCAGCAATCCTGCGATGTGAAGCAGCGTCGACTTACCCGCACCGGAGGGCGCCACAAGTGCGACGACTTCGCCCTTGCCGACCCGCAACGATACGCCGTGCAACACCTGCACTTCGTTGGGTTTGCCTTGATTGTAGCCCTTTTTTAGCTGGTTGAGCTCGAGCGTGACATCATTCATAGCGCAGGGCCTCAACCGGGTTCATCCGCGCGGCACGCCGTGCAGGGAAGATCGTGATGATCCACGACAATGACAAAGACAGCCCCACCGCCAACAACACGTCTTCAAGTTCAAGCTTTGAAGGGATCGTGTAGATGCCGCGAATGGACGGGTCCCAAACGCCGCCCCCCGCCACATAATTCACAAGCGCAAAAATCTGATCGATATAAAGCGCAAACAGGCAGCCCAAGATCACGCCAAACAACGTGCCGATTGTGCCAAGCCCAGCCCCGCAGATAAAGAAAATCCGCAAAACGGACCCTTCGGTCAGCCCCATGGTGCGTAGGATTCCGATGTCACGGCCCTTGTTTTTCACAAGCATAATCAAACCACTGATGATGTTCATCGACGCAATCAGCACAAGGATCGACATGATGATGAACATCACATTGTCCTCAACCGTGAGAGCACGCAAATACGCGCCCTCATTGTCCTTCCAAGAATATAAAAACGCCTCTGGCCCGAGTTCGCGGTACAGCGGCTGAATCCAGTCCTGAACGCGATCGGGATCAGCGACGTAAATCTCAATCTCGTCGTGCACACCGTCGCGGCTAAAGAAGCTTTGTGCATCCTCCAGCGGCAGATAAACGCGGCTGATGTCGGTGATGTAGCGCCCCGTTTGAAAGATATAGACGACCTCAAACGACACACGGCGCGGGGAACGCCCCGATGCAGTCTGCACGCCCGTGGCCGACAGTAAACTGATGCGATCCCCGACTTGCACGTTCAAACTGCGCGCCACACCAGAGCCCAGCGCGATCCCGTTTTCAAAATCCTCAATCGATCCTGATTTAGTTTGCGGGTTCATCACCAGCGGGATGTCGATCAGATCAGCGGGCTTGATGCCGTAGACCTGCACAAAGCTGCTGCCATCGCCTTGCGATGCGAGGCCTTCGCCGCGCACGATGGGTGCTGCACGGGTCACGCCCTCGATCTCGCGCAGCTGGGCTGCAAGCCCGTCACCATTGGCAATCGTTTGCACCCTGCGCGTAACGTCAACGGATTGATCGCCCTGCGTCACGGTCACGGTTTCCATAAAGTTCTCGCGCACGGTCAAATGCGCGCTGGCCCCCACGATGGTGTCGACAAAATCTGCTCTGAATCCACTGCGCACCGCCAAAACGGCGATCAAAGCAAACACGGCGAGCGTGACACCAATCAGCGAAATCCATGTCATGATAGACACGCCACCGGTTTCACGTTTGGCGCGCATATAACGCCATGCGATCATCCATTCAAATTTCGCGAAGGGGGCGGTTTTGCCTGCCATTTGGGTGCCTGTGCTCCGATTTTTCGCTCAAAGTGTCCGCTTGGCCAAGCGGGGTCAAGCAAGGACTGTTATGTTGGACAGCGGTCGGCGAATTCAAACGCAAGAACATCGTCGTGGCTTTGGGCGTCGCGGTCAAATTCAAACCTGTCGGCGACGCAGTGTTGCGCGGCCGACAGGGCGCGGTTCCGTTTCATTTTCCGATGCCGTGCGCGGCGTAAATCTTGGCAACCTTGGCCACCACAACTTCTGGTGTCATTTCTTCGCTTTCACCGGTTTTACGCGAGGTGAGTTCGACAACACCCGTCTTCAAACCACGTGGACCGACCGTGATCCGCCAAGGCAGACCGATCATGTCCATCGTGCCGAATTTCGCACCTGCGCGTTCATCACGGTCATCATAAAGCGCCTCAAGGCCAAGGGCTGCGAATTGATCATACAGCGCCTCACAGGCCGCATCTGCTGCCTCGTCTCCACTGCGCATGTTCACGATGCCCACGTGGAAAGGTGTAACGCCTTCGGGCCAGATGATGCCTTTGTCGTCGTGCGACGCTTCGATGATTGCACCCAACAGTCGGGACACACCAATGCCGTGGCTGCCCATGTGCACTGGTGTTGGTTTGCCGTCAGGCCCCTGCACCGTCGCGCCCATAACTTCGGAATACTTGGTGCCGAAGTAGAAAATCTGGCCGACTTCGATACCGCGGGCCGTGCGTTGGCGATCCGTTGGGACATCCGCAAACAATGCCTCGTCGTGGGTTTCATCGGTCCGCGCGTATTTGGTTGTGAATTCTTGCAAGACGGCTTCGCACTGATCCACATCGTCATAATCAATCGCACGATCCCCGAAGGACAGATCGGTCACGGCGCTGTCATAAAACACCTCGGATTCACCGGTTTCGGCCAACACCAGAAACTCGTGTGTGTAATCGCCCCCAATCGGGCCACCATCCGCGCGCATCGGGATCGCCTGAAGCCCCATCCGTTCATAGGTGCGCAGGTAGCTGACCAAATGGCGGTTATACGCATGCAGCGCGTCTTCTTTGGTCAGATCAAAGTTATAGCCGTCTTTCATGTAAAATTCACGGCCCCGCATCACCCCGAACCGAGGGCGGCGTTCATCACGGAATTTCCACTGGATATGATAGAGCGTGAGGGGCAGCGATTTATAGCTCGCCACATGGCTGCGGAAGATATCGGTAATCAGTTCTTCGTTCGTTGGGCCGTAAAGCAGGTCATTCTTGTTGCGATCCGTGATGCGCAGCATTTCATCGCCATAGTCATCATAGCGCCCGCTTTCACGCCACAGGTCAGCTGATTGAATGGTCGGCATCAACATCGCCACGTGGCCTGCGCGTTCCTGTTCTTCGTGCACGATCTGTTCAATCCGCTTGAGAACTTTGAACCCGAGCGGCAGCCAAGAATAGATACCCGCGCTGGATTGTTTAATCATCCCCGCACGCAGCATGTACTGGTGGCTTACGATGGTTGCATCGCGGGGGCTTTCTTTGAGGACGGGCAGGAAATAGCGGCTCAGGCGCATTGGGGTCACTTTCAAATAGGGTTGAAGGAGATGTAACAGACGCCCCCGCATAGGCAAGATGCACGCACACCAAACCTTTTTGGATCAAACATTTCCGCCCATCACATGGCTGTTATGCAAGTGACCTAAAGTCACACCCGCCCCGTATTCCCATCACAACCAAAACAAACTTAAGGGAATATTGAAATGACCAACCTGAAAACATTCGCTGTTCCTGCCACGCTCGCCATTGCAGGCTCCGCTGTATCCGCACAATCCATTACCGAAATTGCCGCTGGCGATGAACGCTTCACAACACTTGTTGCTGCTGTCACCGCAGCCGGCCTCGCGGACACGCTTGCAGGCCCGGGCAATTTCACCGTCTACGCGCCGCTGAACGATGCATTCGCCGCACTGCCAGCCGGCACGGTTGAGACTTTGCTTTCGGAAGAAAACAAAGGCCAGTTGACAGACATTCTGTTGTACCACGTAGATGATCGCGTGCTCATGGCCTCCGATTTCCCCCATGGTTCCAACTACTTCAAGCCAATCAATGACAGTGAACGTCTGTGCATCACCTCCGCAAACGGCAGCGTGACAATCGCAGATGGCACAGGCGAGATGGCGACAGTGGTCGTCGCTAACATCCAAGCAGACAACGGCGTGATCCACGTGATCGACAAAGTTCTGCTGCCCGGCACGCGTCCAGCATGCCACTAAGATAACCCAGTCGACCAACACCGCTTCCGTTCAGTTGCAGTGTTAAATTGGCCCCGCGCACATGTTGCGCGGGGCCTTTTTGTTGCAAACCGCCCGGTGCTGCGCCAAATACAAAGGGAACAACCGGAAAGCAGCCATGGCCCTCCCTTCGCAAAAGCAGTTTCAATACTGGACACTCGCCACGGCGGTTGTTGTCTTTCTTCTTTGGGCTTTGGGTGATGTGCTGACACCGTTCATCTTGGGTGGCGCTGTTGCCTATTGTCTTGATCCCATTGCCGATCGCCTCGAAAAATGGGGGCTGAGCCGCGTGATGTCGACCATCGTGATCACGCTGTCGGCGGTGTTTATCTTTGTGCTGTTGTTCTTACTGGTTGTGCCGACCTTGATCGGGCAACTCGGCCAATTGATCAGCCAAATCGGGACATTCATTGAAAACCTGCCCGAAACATGGGCCGGATGGAAAGTAACCCTGCAAAGCCGCTTCCCGAACCTCGATCTTCAGGGCGATTTTTTACAACAGCAACTGACGTCGATTGGCACCGCCATTCAAGCACGCGGCGGGGATCTGGTAGCAGCCCTTCTCAGCTCTGCGCAGGGGCTTATCAATGTCATGGTGCTTGTCGTGATCGTGCCCGTGGTGACGTTTTACATGTTGATGGACTGGGACCGTATGGTTGCCCAAATTGATGACCTTCTGCCGCGTGACCACCAAGAAACTGTCCGCGATCTGGGCCGCCAGATTGATCGCACCCTCGCGTCTTTCATTCGCGGCCAAGGCACAGTTTGCCTGATCCTTGGGACCTATTATGCGATCGCATTGATGATCGCGGGGCTGAATTTCGGATTGATTGTCGGGTTTATCGCCGGATTGATTTCATTCATTCCCTACGTCGGCGCAGTGGTGGGCGGCGTGTTGGCCGTGGGCCTTGCGCTGATCCAATGGTGGGGCGGAGCAGAGGTGATTGACGGCCAAACTGTCGATGTCGCGCGCAACTGGTTTGCGATCATCAGCGTCGCCGTCATCTTTGGCATCGGTCAGTTCTTTGAGGGCAACATCCTGACCCCCAACCTTGTGGGAAGTTCCATCGGTCTGCATCCCGTCTGGCTGATCCTTGCCCTGTCGGTGTTTGGCAGCTTGTTTGGTTTTGTCGGCATGTTGGTTGCGGTTCCCGTCGCCGCAATCATCGGTGTTGTCGCCCGTTTCTTGATCAACGAATACAAATCCGGCCAGCTTTACAAAGGCCACATCGGAAAAGACAGCTAGCATGGCGCGCCAGCTGGCCTTTGATCTACCCGCCGATGTTCGGCTCGGGCCTGAGGATTTCTTCGTCTCTCAGGCGAACGAGCAAGCGTATGCGATGGTCACCACCCCCGCAGCTTGGCCTGACGGGAAACTGGCCCTTGTTGGTCCGGCGGGATCGGGCAAGACACACCTGTCGCGGCTGTTTGTGGCCATGTCAGGGGCGCGCGTTTTGAACGCAACGGATGTGCAACCAGACGCCGAACTGCCGGACACCCCGTTGGTGATTGAAAACGGGGAAACCCTGCCTGAAACTTGCGACGAATGGCTGTTTCACGCCCACAATCATCTTCGCGCACACGGTTTGCCATTGCTGCTGACAGGCCAAACGCCCCCAGCCCGCTGGGACATCACCCTGCCCGACCTTGCCAGCCGACTGTCTGCGGCGACGACGGCCACGATCCACAATCCCGATGACCCGCTGTTGATGGCCGTCTTGCTCAAACACTTTGCAGACCGCCAGTTGGCCCCCGCACCCGATGCAGTAATATACCTGCAACGCCACTTGCCGCGATCCTTTGACGCTGTGCGCGCGGCAGTTGAATTGCTGGATCGCGAAGCCCTATCGCAATCCAAACCCCTAAGCCGCCCCTTCGTGCGGTCTGTCATCGACCAGTGGCTGGACACAGCACCCCACAATGGGTGATAACGACATCTTCCCGTCACAAAGCATTGGCATAAAGCACGGATGACATTCGCAGATTTCCTCTCCGCCGATTTTCCGCCCGCCATTGAACCTGACGGCGACATGAACGGCCCATCGCGGTTCTTTAACCGTGAACTCAGTTGGCTGGGTTTCAATTGGCGTGTGCTGGAAGAAGCAGAGAACCCGCGTGTGCCACTTTTGGAACGCCTGCGGTTCCTGTCGATCTCGGCCACAAATCTGGACGAATTTTACACCGTGCGCGTTGCGGGGCTGCGTGAACTGGCACGCGAAGGCAACACCGCGCCGTCCATCGATGGGCTGACGCCGACCGAACAGCTTGCGCTGATTGATCTGGATGCGCGCAACCTGCTGGCCAGTCAGCAGCGCGTGTTCACCGCCCTGCGCACTGAGATGGAACAGACCGGAATCACCTTGTTGACCCGCGCAGACCTGTCCAAATCCGACCGCGCCCATTTGAAAGACGTATTCTTTAATCAAGTCTTTCCGGTCCTGTCGCCGCTTGCGATTGATCCCGCGCATCCGTTTCCGTTTTTGCCCAATGAAGGGTTCGCCTTGGCGCTGGAACTGGAACGCACAAAAGACAAACGCGCCCTGCGCGCGCTGCTGCCGATCCCTGCGCAAATTGATCGATATATTTCGTGCCCGTCAGAAGAAGGGCATCGGTTCTTGCCCCTCGAAGAATTGCTGATGGACAATCTCGACGGGCTGTTTCCGGGCTACAAAGTCAAAGGGTCCTGCGCATTCCGCCTTTTGCGCGACAGTGATCTTGAAGTTGAGGACGAGGCCGAAGACCTTGTTCGTGAATTTGAAACTGCCCTGAAACGCCGCCGCCGTGGTGAAGTCGTATCCATGCGCATTTCGTCAGACGCCCCCAAAGGTCTGCGCAAACTGATCATGGGTGAACTGCACGTAACGGACGCTGAAGTCGTTGAAATCGATGGCGTTATCGGCATGGCGGACATCAAGGAACTTGTGATTGATGCACGGTCAGATTTGTTGTGGCCCGTATTCGAGCCCCGCGTGCCCGAACGTGTGCAAGACCATGAGGGCGATATGTTCGCCGCCATTCGCCAAAAAGACATGCTTCTCCATCACCCCTACGAGACGTTTGATATGGTGGTCCGGTTCCTGAAACAGGCCGCCTTGGACCCCGACGTCGTCGCGATCAAACAGACGCTGTATCGCACATCCAAACGATCCCCCATTGTTGAGGCCCTGTGCGAAGCGGCAGAAGATGGAAAATCCGTCACCGCCTTGGTTGAACTCAAGGCGCGCTTTGATGAGGCCGCCAACATTCGCCAATCCCGCCGCCTTGAACGCGCAGGCGCGCATGTTGTGTACGGGTTTCTTGATCTGAAAACCCACGCAAAAATCAGCACAGTCGTGCGCCGCGAAGGCGACCAATTGGTGACCTATACGCACTACGGGACGGGCAACTACCACCCCATCACGGCGCGCATTTACACCGATCTTTCGTTCTTCACGTGCGACGCAGCACTGGGCCGCGACGCCACAAAAGTGTTCAATTACCTGTCAGGATATGTGCAGCCCGACAATCTTGAGAACCTGTCGATCTCTCCTATTTCCCTCAAATCGAAGTTATTGGAAATGATCGCCGCAGAGGCCGATCACGCCCGCGACGGCAAGCCTGCCGAAATCTGGGCGAAGATGAACAGCTTGGTCGAAGAAGACGTGATTGATGCACTTTATGCGGCGTCCCAAGCGGGGGTAAAGATCAGCCTCGTGATCCGTGGCATTTGTGGCCTGCGCCCCGGCGTAAAGGGCCTGAGCGAAAATATTCGTGTAAAATCAATTGTTGGCCGGTTCCTAGAACATTCCCGCATCGTGTGTTTTGGCAATGGCCATGGCCTCCCCGCTAAAAAATCCCGCGTGTTCTTCTCAAGCGCGGATTGGATGGGGCGCAACCTGAACCGCCGCGTCGAAACGCTAGTTGAGGTGAACAACAACACTGTCAAAGCCCAGATCGTCAGCCAAATCATGGCCGCAAACCTGGCTGACGTGGCCCAAAGCTGGATCATGGGCCCAGACGGAAGTTTTGAACGTGCCGACGTGCCTGAGGGCACGTTTGCCTTCAATTGCCACCGCTTTTTCATGGAAAACCCCTCCCTTTCAGGGCGTGGATCCGCCGGAGCGAGCGATGTGCCGCAACTCACTCATACAGAAGATTAACGCCAGCTTTGTTGACTCAAGTCGGGGCATTAATCATGGTCCACATAAGCGACGGGAAATCCCATGGACGGACAAAAAACCACCGATGACGCGCCAGACTGGGGGCCCTTTGGCCGCCCATTGTTTGACGACCCCAAAGCACGCGGATTGTCACGCGTTGGTGTTATTGACGTCGGATCAAACTCTGTCCGATTGGTGATCTTTGATGGTGCGGCGCGCTCGCCCGCGTATTTCTACAACGAAAAAATCATGGCCGGACTGGGTGCAGGCATGGCCGAAACCGGCATGTTGAACCCGCAAGGCCGCGTGCGCGCGCTGTCCGCTATCCGCCGCTTTGTTGCGCTGGCCAAAGGGCTCGGCATCGGGCCTCTCACGGCTGTGGCGACGGCCGCTGTGCGCGAAACCACTGACGGAGCTGATTTTCGCGCTGACGTGTTGCGTGAAACCGGCCTCAAAATCTGGGTGATCGACGGGCAGGAAGAAGCGCGATTATCGGCCCAGGGTGTGTTGCTCGGTTGGCCCGGAAGTTACGGTTTGGTTTGTGATATCGGCGGATCGTCCATGGAACTGGCGGACCTTTTTGAAGGGCGCGTCGGACGGCGCGTCACCTCCGCCCTCGGCCCGTTAAAATTGCGCGAAATCAAAAGCAAAAAAAAACGCCGCGCCTATATCAAAGACACGGTTGCGGATCTGTTTGAACAAATGGGCCGCGAAACGAGCAAGCGATTGTTCCTTGTGGGCGGATCGTGGCGGGCCATCGCACGCATTGATATGGAACGCCGCGGATACCCTTTGACGGTTCTGCACGAATATCGCATGACCCCGCGCCGCGTTGCCAAGACACTGAAATACATCGAAGAAAGCGATCTTTCAGAACTGCGGGCGCGGTGTGGAATATCCGACAGCCGCATGTCGCTGGTCCCGTATGCGGTTCACGTTTTGCGCGAAGTTGTGGCGCGGTTCAAACCCAAAGATATCACAATTTCCAGCTACGGTATCCGCGAAGGCATGCTGTACGAACAGATGCCAAGTGAGCTGCGCGAACGTGACCCCCTCATCGAAGCCTGCCGCTTTGCGGAAGCCAAAGACGCCCGACTGCCCGGATTTGGACGCACACTTTATGATTTTGTCATGCCTTTGTTTGGTCGCGCATCAGCCCAGCGAAAACGCATCATCAAAGCCGCTTGCCTGCTGCATGACGTCAGCTGGCGCGCCCATCCCGATTACCGCCACGAGGTCGTGTTCGACAACGCCACGCGCGCCAATTTGGGCGGATTGAAACATTCCGAACGCGTGTACCTCGGGATCGCATTGCTGCACCGTTATTCCAACAAGCGCGAAGGATCGCGATTTGAACCCGTTTTCGGGCTGGCCGCACCGCAAGATCAACGCAGCGCCGAAGTCTTGGGAAAAGCCATGCGATTGGGCGCAATGTTGTGGATCAAAGCGGATGAACAACCAGGATCTCTTAAGTATTCCGCAAATGCAGGCACGCTAGAACTGATCCTAAAAGAAGCCGCGTCACCCTTGTTTGGCGAAGTGGCGCAGGCCCGATTTGATGCTTTGGCCGCAGCTCTCGATGTGAAGGGGATTGTGCGCGTCAAAGGGGAACGGCGCTCAAAAGGTGACCCCGCGACAGATTAAAGGTCGATGATGTCGCCGTCTTTGCGCGGCGCAAATTCGGGCGCGTCGGGGCTGCGCCGAATGATGATATCCCCGTTTGGTAGGATTTCAGGGCGTTCATAATACCGCACGGAATCAAGCGTTTGCATCAGCTCCATCAACGCAGGGCCCATCTCCGTGGCGAGCAGTTCAAGCGCGGGTTCCAGTTCTTGCGCAAGGCCTGCAAAGTCCTCTATCGCGGGCTCCATCTCAGACATTAGTCCGCGAAACAAAAGCTTCGCCCCCTCTTCCATAAGAGAAAAACCTTCTTCCAGGTCCCCCTCTTCTTGGGACAAGGCGGGCAACGGAAGGGCGAGGCAGGCAATCAAAATGAAATGTTTCATACCCCTCATATAGGGGACACTTGCGCATTTCCCAAGTCAAAGCGCGAGATCAAGCACCACGGGGAAGTGATCGGACGCCGTCAGTAGTGCCGAACACAAATCCTTATTCTCAAAGCATTCGACGTGATCGAAAGGGTGCAAAATCGTCCATTGCGCCCCCATGGACCGCACATTTTGCGACACCATGATGTAATCCAGAAGGGCTGACAGATACCGACCTTCACCGCGCAATTTGAAACGAGCCGTAACGGGCATGGCCCCGATGCGTTGCGCCAACGCCATGCGCGCATGTGGATCAAACAGCTGTTCCCCCTGCCCTTCACCAAGCACGATTTCTACGCCTGACCGCCCGAACAACTTTTCGTATTCATCCAAGCCAGGCCCGTCATTGAAATCACCCATAACAATCACATGCTCATGCGCGTTCAGATGCGCCTCAACGCGGCGGCGCAACCAGATACATTGCGCCAATTGCTTGCGGCGGTTGGCGATTGATATTTGCATCACCTCCGCATCATTGCGCGCGCCGTGCGGTGCTTTGGACTTGGCATGCACACCAATCAAACGAAACACTGTTCCCGACGCATGGGTCACCTCAAGTTCCAAGGGTGGTTTTGACCAGCAGATCGTTTCCGGCGTAGCATCAACATCCAGATCCATCAGCATAGATTGATCAAAAAGCGGTGCACCGTCGTCGCGGGGGTCATGACGCACGGACACCACATCAGGGTCATAAAGAAACAGAATTTCCTGTTGGGTTTCGTTCACATAGCCAATGACCGCTTTGCGCGCCCGAAGGCCAAACCGCGCGGCGAACACTTCTAGTGCACCAACACCGTCGCGCTTGGCGTGACTGTCGGGGCCTTCGATAATCATGACGCCGTCCGCGTCCATCGCCTGAAACACCACCCCCAACGCAGCCGTTTACTGCGCCCGCGTGACGTTCCAGCGCCCCGACCAGCTGTCATCGTCAATCAAATCGCCGTCATTGTTGAACAGGTTCGAAAACCACTCAACGTTGTAGGTTGCGATTTTCACGCAGCTTTCTCGTTGTTGATGTCTTCCCATGCGCGATTGATCGCGATCATGCGCTTTTCCGCCATTTTGACAGCCTCTTCGGGAACGCCACGCGCCATCATGCGATCAGGATGGGTGTCGCGCACCAATTGACGCCACGCTTTGCGGATTTCGGCCATCGGCGTGCCCGATGTGACGCCCAAAACATCGTAGGGATCACGTTCTGCGTCAGGAACAAACTGCGCGCGCAATCGCTTAAAGCGCACATCACCAAGGCCGAAAATATCTGACACACGACGCAAGAACGCATCCTCATTGGGGTGATAATACCCATCCGCCAACGCGATATGAAACAGCCCTTCCATCAAATCGCACAAAGGGGCGGCTGTATCATCAGCGTACATCGCTTTGATTTTATAGGCGTAATCCTCAAAGCCGGCGACGTCGGTACGTGCAAGATTGAACAGGCGACCCGCATTCTTTTCCTCGCCCTCGGGAATGGTGAACACTTCGCGAAATGCGGCGACTTCGTCCTTTGTGACCTGACCGTCGGCCTTGGCCATCTTCGCCCCCAGCGCAATCACCGCAATCGCAAACGCAACCGAGCGTTCGGGCGGCGTGCGCAGGCTTGCGAACACGTCCGACAGGCTATCGCCTGAGGTGAGGGATGACAAAGCGTCAGTGATGCGGGTCCAGATCGACATGTGGGGACTTTAGCCAAACTTCACGCCAATGTCAGAGCCGTTTTTGCATCAAAACGAGGTCCATCCAGCGATCAAATTTGCGCCCTACTTGCGGCAGGGTCGCCACGTGTTCAAAACCGAGCTTGGCGTGAAACGCGACACCAGCCGCATTTTCAGCACTGACGCCAGCCCAAAGCGCATGCACCTGCCGCGCGCGGGCGTGATCTATCACAGCCCGCATCAAGGCCCGACCCGCGCCCTGCCCCTGCGCCGCTGGCTCCAAGATGATCGTGTGTTCCATGGTGTGTTGGTATCCGATGCCGCCACGAAACTGGTCATACGTCGCAAATCCGACAACGGCGCCGCCCACGTCTGCCACCATAAAACACGGACGCGTTTCGATCATAACCGCCACATCGCCCGGTGTTTTGACGACCGAATTAAACGTCACCACACTGTCTAAAATTTGCGGTGCCCAAATCGTAGAAATGGCATCGGCGTCGTCTTTTGTCGCATTACGCACGATCATAGAGTGACCCGTCCGGTCGGTGTGTCGAACGTGGCGCGCAAATTCGGTGCCGCTGCTACGTGAAATTCAACCCGTGGATCGTTCAATTCAGCCACCTCAGCTTGGATGTCCGCCGCGTGCGGATGCTCAATAACCAAACGGTGCAACGCGATGCCCGAATTCGGCAAACTGCGCCCCGGCGGCGAGGATGTGTGCCATTTCAAAACGGTTGGATAGGCCCCGCCTAGCGGCAAAGTTCCGTCTGGCCGCACGCCCATGTCCCATTTCAAAGCGTCGCGGCGCATCGGAACTTTTTCCAAGCCGTGGCGCAAAGCAGCATCAAAGTCAGCAGGTTCACAAATCCAGTTCACCAATCGCGGCGGTCCAGAAAACGTGTCCAACCCGAACCAACGGGGGCCCTCGCACGTCGCATCAGGATCCGCGGCGATCACCTCAAGGTACAGACCGTCCGCCACCCCCAACAGGCGATTGTGGGTCGCAAACCTTGCATGCGTCCCCCCTGCTTGAAACGAGACGCCCAGCTTCGCCTCGGCCCACGCGACACCTTCTTGCAAGGTTTGCGCACCAATCGCCAGATGATCGAGCCGCACTTCCCTATCCTCGTGTTTGCCGGATCAGTTTCAAGATGTCGCGCGCGGCTTCGGGGATGTTCGTACCGGGTCCAAATATCGCCTTAACCCCTGCATTCATTAGGAAATCATAGTCCTGTTGCGGAATAACCCCGCCACATATGACAAGAATATCCCCCGCATCCGCAGCATTCAGCGCCTCGATCAGCTTTGGCGCAAGCGTCTTGTGCCCCGCCGCCTGCGACGAAATCCCAATGACATGCACGTCGTTGTCCACCGCATCTTGCGCCGCTTCTTCGGGGGTCTGGAACAGCGGTCCGACGTCCACGTCAAACCCAATATCGGCAAACGCAGTCGCGATGACTTTTGCGCCACGATCATGTCCGTCTTGACCCATTTTCACGACCAACATCCGCGGACGGCGGCCTTCGGTTTCGGCGAAATCTTCTACATCTTTTTGGATTGCAGCAAACCCTTCGTCACCTTCATAGGCGGCACCGTAAACGCCTGCCAATGTCTTCACTTCAGCGCGGTGACGGCCAAACACGTTTTCCATCGCTGTGCTGATTTCACCCACTGTTGCCCGTGCGCGCGCGGCGTCTACAGCCGCGTCCAAAACATTGCCACCCTCGCGGGCGCGGCGTTCCAGTTCGACCAATGCGGCGTCACAGATGGCCTGATCACGTTCTGCACGCAGCTTTTTCAACCCAGCGACTTGGCCAATGCGGACCTTGTCATTGTCGATATCGAGGATATCAATCGGATCTTCTTTGTCCAAACGGTACTTGTTCACACCGACAATCACCTCTTGCCTGCGATCAATCATCGCTTGGCGTTTGGCGGCAGATTCCTCAATCCGCAGCTTGGGCATGCCGGATGCGACGGCCTTTGTCATGCCGCCCATGTCTTCAACTTCTTGAATGATTTTCCACGCCGCATCGGCCAAATCAGCAGTAAGTTTTTCAACGTAATAGGACCCAGCCAGCGGATCGACCACGTTTGTCACACCCGTTTCTTCCTGCAAAATCAATTGGGTGTTGCGCGCGATGCGGGCTGCAAATTCGGTCGGCAACGACATGGCTTCGTCCAGCGCATTGGTGTGCAAGGACTGCGTGCCCCCCAGCACGGCGGCCATGGCTTCATAGGCCGTGCGCACGACGTTATTGTAGGGATCCTGTTCTTGCAAGGACACGCCGGACGTCTGGCAATGGGTCCGCAACATGCTGGATTTTTCGGATTTCGGTTCAAATTCCGCCATGATCCGCGACCACAACAAACGGGCGGCGCGCAATTTGGCGGCCTCCATGAAAAAGTTCATCCCGATCGCAAAGAAGAACGACAGACGCGGCGCAAACGCATCCACATCCATGCCGCGCGCAATCGCTGTGCGCACATATTCCCGCCCGTCCGCCAAGGTGAACGCGAGTTCCTGCACAAGGTTCGCCCCCGCCTCTTGCATGTGATAGCCAGAGATCGAAATGGAATTGAATTTCGGCATATGATCCGCCGTATATTCAATGATGTCCGCGACGATCTGCATCGACGGTTCTGGCGGGTAGACATAGGTGTTTCGCACCATGAATTCCTTGAGAATGTCGTTCTGAATCGTTCCCGAGAGCACTGAGCGGTCATGGCCTTGTTCTTCGCCCGCGACGATAAAGTTCGCTAAAATCGGGATGACAGCGCCATTCATCGTCATCGACACGCTGACTTTATCCAAAGGGATGCCGTCGAACAAAACCTTCATGTCTTCGACTGAATCGATGGCAACGCCTGCTTTGCCGACATCACCCACGACGCGTGGGTGGTCGCTATCATAGCCGCGGTGCGTGGCCAGATCAAAGGCGACAGACACACCTTGTTGTCCTGCGGCCAACGCTTTGCGATAGAACGCGTTGGATTCCTCAGCTGTTGAAAATCCCGCGTATTGGCGGATGGTCCAAGGACGTCCCGCGTACATCGTCGACTTTACGCCGCGCGTGAACGGCGCCTCACCCGGGAACGATCCTAGGTGATCCAAGCCCTCCAGATCGTCCGCGCCATAAACCGGCTGGACGTCAATGCCTTCGATCGTATTCCACGTCAGATCCACAAGGGGTCTGGCGCGCAGTTCAGCTTGAGCCCGCTCGGCCCAATCCTTCTTTTTCGATTCCATCGTATCGTCCTCCGAAAAGCACCGCATTTGTGTGTGCGGTGCGTGTCACTTCTGCCCTGTCAGGGCGTAGCGCTGACGTTAATCGCCTGCTGCCACTTTCATTTCCAATTCCATGCGCCAGTACATGAACGCCGGACGTATCGTCCGGCATTTGCGCATGCCGCCCGTCCACGAACCGCGCTA
>JABBAI010000103.1 GCA_018608045.1 Octadecabacter sp.
TTTTTGAGAGGGCGGATGGCTAGAAAACCGAAAACAGACCGGGTTTGGTTCGAAAGCTTTGACCTTGAAGTGGAAATCACTGCGCTGATCACGCGCATTGAGACATTTACCAAGTTTGAGCTGCCAGACAAAAAGCGGGAAATGGTGTTTTCTTATGCAGCGGCGAAGCTGGGTAAAACGAAAGAGGCCTACGCCAACGCGAAGACCAAGGGCAAACCGGTTTCCACATCTCGCCGTGACTTTTTAGAAACGATTCAGGACACGATTTTCTTGGCGATCCCGGTTGAGAATGTCGCGTTGATGCCAATAAGCGAATATGTCCTGAACGATCCATCATATTATCAAGACGCAATGTGTCGGGCGGCATCCCTCACCGAGGACGAGCTCTTTATGGCCCTCTCTCCCATGCTCAAAGATATGACAGTGCAGGATGCCCGCGACTTTGTATCGAAGCTTTGGCATGACGGGATCGACGACAATGCCAGAAAATATGCGGAAGCACTGAAGCGTCCGGAGCGTGAGCGCGTTCCATTGCGGCGAGGCTATATTGTCTAGGCAAGCGGCGCTGTGTTTTGTCGGATCTTATCAGGCACTGACACTCTGGCACCGCTGTTGGGTGGGATATTTAGGAGCGGCCCAAGCCGGAAAATAGACGGCTTGCGCAGCGAAGGTGTCGAAAGAGCCCTCTTTACCGAATTCCTGCGATGCAGCTAAAGTCCGCTATCACGGTGGAGACAACAACTTTCAACAACCACTTGGGTTTTGAACGGGGTTTGTGGTGGCGGGAAATGAGCTCTTTTTCAGTCGCGCCAAAAAGGAGCGTTTTAGGCCCATAAGTTCTGGCAACACATTATCGGCCAACTGCCGGTTCTTGGATGCGCGGCCAATGTGGGTGATAGTCGTCTATGACAATTGGATGACTGTGGGTTCTGCCATCTTGGACATGCGGGTGATCACTTGGGAGATCCTCATGTGAGTGTTGTACTGACCCGTTATCCTCGTGCGGCCATAAAGCGACCCCACTTATTAATCCAACTCCCGCTAGCAACGCCAAGATTGCAAATGCCATCGCCGGACCCGCCACTGTAATCAGCCAGCCCGCAAGGGGATACGTGACCAGCCAGCAAGCATGAGACAAGGCAAACTGTGCGGCATATATGGCGGGTCGATCCTCGGCATGGGCAGACCGTTTGAGCAGTCGTCCCGATGGGGTCAGCACAACAGAATAGCCGATACCGATGATGAACCACCCCGCGAGAAGCGGGACCCATTGAACCTGATAGACGAGTGACATGAGAGACAAGCCCAGTAGCGATGCAACCAGCATTGCCGCGCCACCAAGCATTACGGGTCGATCAGGGCGTTTATCCAAGAGACGGGGCAGCAGCAGGGCAGCCAGCATCGATCCAGCGCCAAAGGCTCCAAGAGCTAATGCCACTTGGGTGTCGCCAAGGCCCAGATCCGAGCGGACCAAAACCACAGTGTTCACCAGCACCATCGCACCCGCCGCTGCTGCGGCAAGGTTGAGCGACAAAAGGCCCCGGAGGCGCGGTGTGGCGAGGTAAATCCGCATGCCCCGCGTAGTGCGGTCGTAAATGCCCCGTGGAACCGTAGGCTGCGGGCGGGGCAGCATGACCAACACGACCAGCAGGGCCGATCCGACAAACCCGATCACGGTGCCGACAAACAAGACATGATAGCTGACAAAGGCCAGCAGGATCGCGGCCAGCATCGGGCTGATGATGTTCTCAAGATCATAGGCAAGCCGCGACAGCGACAAGGCTCGGGTGTAACTGTGTTCTTCGGGCAGGATGTCGGGGATCGTCGCCTGAAACGTGGGCGTGAAGGCGGCAGACGCAGACTGAAGCACAAAGATCAGGATGTAGGCCTGCCAGACCTCGGTGACGAAGGGCAGGCACAGCGCCACAGCGGCTCGGATCAAATCGAGGCTGACCAGCATGGTCCGGCGCGGCCAGCGGTTGGCGAAGGCCCCTGCGATGGGGGCGATACCGACATAGGCCACCATCTTGATCGTAAAAATCGTGCCCAGAATAAGACCCGCTCTTTCGCCAGACAGATCATAGGCCAGCAGGCCGAGCGCGATAGTCGCAAGACCGGTGCCAAGCAGCGCTACGATCTGAGCCATAAATAAATGGCGATACGTGCGGTCGGCGAGCACAGAGAGCATGTTGACCCCTTAAAGATATTTGGTGATGGCCTTAAAATCCGCCACGGTGGACGTGTTACCCGTTCCTGCAACTGCCTCATCAAGGCAATTACCTATGTGATCTTGGATCAAGGTGCGTTTGGCCTGCAAAATGGCCTTCTCAACAGCGTGGAGTTGTTGAGCGATATCGGTGCAGGGTCTATTGCCTTCGATCATTGCAATGACGCTCTGAAGGTGACCATTGGCACGTTTAAGCCGCTTTACGATATCTGGATGGGTTGCATGGGTGTGGTTTTGTGTCATAAGACAGCCGTAACCCCCCTAGGGGGATATGACAAGTGGGCAGAGACCCATAGAAATGGGCGCAATGAGACAGCACGTTGGACCGATATTTAGACTTACGCTGGCCGTCATCTTGACGGTCGGAATGGTGCTGTCGTCCGCTGCGCGTATTGCCTCCCATGATCCGGTGAGTCCTGTTGAAATGGCGGCCAAACAGCATTCAGAGACAGAAACGCACGGCCATTCACATGATAAAGTCGATGATGTCGTGCAGGCACACCACGGGCATGCGCACGATGTGTTAGACCACGACCATTCTTCCGCCCTCCTACCCCCCCACAGAAGTGTCGCGGTTTTCTCGCCGACCCGTTCTAATTGGGTGACAGCTCAAAGCGGCTTGCCGGGACGCGGCGACTTTGACCTAGATCGACCTCCGCGAGGGTAGCACAGCGCCTTTGGGCGCTTTCACCCTCACACTTCACAAAGCGGAAATTTAAAATGATACACAATCGATCCTCTGGATCGAGGGTCACGTCGCATCATATGCGGCAACCCTTGATCTTTATGACACTGGTCTTGCTGGTGTTCCTTGCGTCAGCGACCACTGCCTTGGCCCATGCCGTCACCTTGGGCGATCAGGGCTATATCCAAGAAATCACTGGAGTAAAAATCATCCCGTTCATTTACCTGGGGGCCAAACATATGGTCACGGGGTACGACCATATCCTGTTCCTCATGGGGGTGATCTTCTTTCTATATGGCATGAAAGAAATCGGCATCTATGTGACGTTGTTTGCCGTTGGCCACTCGACCACAATGTTGGCGGGTGTTTGGTTCAACTTTGGCATTAACAGCTACATCATTGACGCGATCATCGGGTTTTCGGTTGCTTACAAAGCGCTGGATAATCTTGGCGCGTTCAAGAAATGGTTTGGCGTCCAACCCAATACCAAGATGGCAACGCTTATCTTCGGGTTCCTGCATGGCTTTGGTCTGGCATCCAAGATCATCGACTATGATATTTCGCCAGACGGGCTTTTGCCGAACTTACTCGCATTCAATGTTGGCGTAGAAATCGGCCAGCTTCTGGCACTAGCAGCCATTTTGGTCGTGATGACCCGCTGGCGAGCAACCCCTTCTTTCGTGCGCCAGGCTTACGGCGTCAATGTTCTCATGATGGTCGCTGGCTTCACCCTTATGGGGTTTCAGATTGCCGGCTACATGGTCACTTAATGCTCGGAGATACCTATGAACAAAGATTTTGACATCGGCAGGGCACCAGTCCCGCCCCTTCGCGCTGAGCCACGCTCCAGCCAAATGCCACCACAAGACGGTCATATCCGCGGTATTCCGTCTTCTTCGGGTGGTTTGATCCGCGCGACGATTGGATCAACCTTAGCGGCAGGCGCAATTTTGACCTTGTTCTGGCTTCCAGCAGAATACGGAATTGATGCGACGGGCTTGGGCAGTGTTATGGGCCTCACCCAAATGGGCGAGATCAAGCAACAGCTTTATGCCGAAGCTGCAGCAGATGACGCCGCTGCTGCGCAAGCTACACCTGTTGTAATCGGATCATCGACTTCGCCTGCCACGGAACAACAGGTCCTTGAACGACTTACAGGCATCGAAGCGCAGATTGCCGCTATCGCGGCAGTGGTTGGCACAGTGCCTGCTTCGCCTGTTGTTCAACCTGCGCCCGTTGCTACAACTCAGCCAAATGTGACCTCTCCAGATGTCGTTGCCTTGGTCCCGGAGCCAGCCACTCCAGCTGCGTCGGCTGATACAGGTTGGCGCGATGAGGTCAGTTACACGCTGGAGCCCGCAGAAGGCGTAGAAGTCAAACTGGTAATGGAGGAAGGTGCTGTCGCCGTGTTCGAGTGGACCGCCAATGGAGCAGTTGTGAACTATGATACACATGCTGATGGGGGTGGGCAGGGCACAGTATCTTACGAGCAAGGTCGAGGCGTCGCAGACCAAGCCGGTGAGCTTGTCGCTGCCTTCACGGGCAACCATGGGTGGTTTTGGCGAAACCGCACCGACGCTCCAGTAGTGCTCACACTGCGGACACGTGGGGATTACAGCGAAATGAAGTTGCCATAATAAATTAGTGGCCCTCGCTACATTGTGAGGGCCATTCGAAATCCTGCCAAAAACCACTCAATAACAGTGTTTTTTGGGACATGCGCCCGCTAATGTTCGGTCTCACAAAGCCCGTGATCCGCAAGTGTTTCGATAACGGCGCAGTCTGCCACATTATCAGCGTCACATTGAGTGATACGCTTTAACTCACGCTCTAATCGCCGCAGTTTTGCAATTCTGGTCTGAACATCTTTGAGATGTTGCGCGGCTATGCTGTGCGCGTCATGGCAGGGCTTCTCGGGATGCTGGCTCAAGTTCAGAAGGCCCCTGATGTCTTCGACTGAGAACCCAAGTTCACGGGAATGTCGAATGAAGGAAAGGCGGCTCAATCCGTCCTTGGTGTATCTGCGCTGGTTCCCTTCCGAGCGTTCGGGCGCATCTATCAAACCCATCTGCTCGTAGTAACGAATGGTTGGGATTTTGACGCCTGTGCGCTTTGAAAGCTGGCCGATGGAGAACATCGAAAATTCCTCTTGAAGCTATAGCTACTAGAGACATTATATTCATGCAGAATCAAATTTGGAAGTCTGCAAATGAATGTCCCTCCACTTCTACAACTGGCAACAGGCGTTGCACTGGCAGCTGCCTTTGCGGCCTATGTGCCACTCGGACAATTTGAGACGCCCAATTGGACCGTCTTTGTTGCGACGTTGGCAGGCTGCTTATTTCTGCTGCCCGCTGTGGCGAGTTTCGCAAGGCACGAAACGACCGTGAATCCCCAAGCGCCCAGCCAAACAACCACGCTTGTGACCGATGGCGTTTATGGCGTCACCCGCAACCCGATGTATGTCGGGATGCTGCTCATCCTCATCGCATTTACGCTATGGC
>JABBAI010000006.1 GCA_018608045.1 Octadecabacter sp.
CCTGCACATAGTTTGCAAACATCGGCACCAGAACACCGCCTTCGTCGCGCAGAATTTCCTGCATCTCGAAGTATTGTGCCTGACGTGTGTCGCTATCCATCTCAGCACGAGCCAACAACAGAAGTTGTTGGAAACGTGCGGAATCGTCGCTGTCCCACTGGGTGTCGTTCCATGGCGCACCCTCCTGGTACGCAAGCGAGAACATCCAGTCCTCAGTAGCACGACCGGAATAGTAACATGCGCTGAATGGCTTGACCCTCCACACGTTGTCCCAGTATCCATCAGCTGGTTCCTGAATGACGTTGATGTTGATGCCGCTCGCGGCTGCTGATGCCTGAAACAACTGGCCTGCATCAACGGCGCCTTCAAATGCCGCATTTGATGCAGAAAAATCGATATCTATCGAATCAAAACCAGCTTGCTGCAGGTAGAATTTAGCCTGATCCGGATCGTACTCAAGCTGCTCCATCTCGGCATGGTAGTACTGGTTAGCAGGGCCAATTGGCGTGTCGTTACCAACTGCGCCATGCCCCAAAAGGATCTTATCGACCAGTTCCTGACGGTTGATGCCATACTTGAGGGCTTTACGTACATTTATATCATTGTACGGCGCAACGTTTGTCAGCATCGGCATTGTGTAATGCTGGTTGCCCGTGACTTCTTGAATACGCAGCGCAGGGTTGGCGCGCAGCAAGCTTTCGGTTTTAAGATCAATCCGGTTGATCGTGTCGACTTGTCCAGTCATCAGCGCGTTCATACGTGCAATGTTGTCATTGATCGCAATATATTCGATCTCGTCGAAAAACCCAGCGCTGTCCCCTTTGTAGTGATCAATATATCGACTAGCCGTCATGCGGACACCGGGATCAAACGATGTCACCTGATACAGACCTGTACCAATACCGTTTGCGATGGCCTCGTCGATCTGGCCTGCTGGGTACATCAAGATATGATAGTCAGACATCAGATACGGGAAGTCGGCGTTTGCAGAAGCAAGCACAAACTGAACCTGATGGTCAGTTACTTTTGTCATAGTCTCGATAGCTGAAACAATTGGCTTTGCGGCTGACTTTGACTCTTCACCAAGATGCATCTGCAATGATGCGATCACGTCATCTGCACCAAAGGACTTGCCGTTATGGAATGTCACACCCTGACGCAAGATAAATGTCCATGTCTTAGCATCTGCAGATCCCCAGCTTTCTGCTAATTCGCCCACAAGCGATCCATCAGCAGCCACTTCGGTCAATGAATCAAAAACAGCGCCCTGCGCGGATGCGATCATGAAAAGGTCGGTGTGTGTCCGTGCATCCCAAGTATCGGACGTGTTGGCACCACTAAGGCCGGCAGTAAGTTTACCGCCGCGCGTCTGGGCCTTAAGCGGCAATCCTGTCGCCGCGAGCACACCTGCCGCTACACCAGATTGCAGCAATCCACGTCTACTAATTCCATACATATCGTTGTCTCCCTGAGTTTTTATACGTTATTAACAATTACTTTACGCCGATTCGTCTACATTTTACTAACAGCCGCGTCGCCAATATTGTCGACACCCCGTTCCTGCAACAAATTGGTCAACCAATCGGGGTCCATTTCTGGCACCGAACTTAGCAGCAAATCGGTGTAGGCGTGATGTGGTGGGGTAAACATGTCCAGCTTTGGACCCTGTTCCATCACTTTGCCGTCTTTCATTACCACAACTTCATCTGCGATCGCTTTCACAGTTGCAAGATCATGTGTGATGAACATGTACGACAGACCGAGTTTATCCTGTAAATCACCCAGAAGACGCAAAATGCCTTCTGCAACAAGCTGGTCAAGTGCGGACGTTACTTCGTCACAAATAATAAATTTCGGTTCAGCCGCCAGCGCGCGGGCGATCCCGATACGTTGCTTTTGACCACCTGACAATTCGGATGGGAGGCGGTTGAAATAGGTATCCGGTTCAAGCTCGATCTGTTCAAGAAGCTCGTTCACACGCTTCCGGCGCGCAGCCCCGGTCAAACCTTTGTAAAACTGAATGGGACGACCAATGATCTGGCCAATCGTCTTGCGCGGGTTCAGCGCAGTATCGGCCATTTGGTAAATCATTTGCGCCTGACGCAACTGATCTTTGGTGCGCCTTTTGTAGTTGCCTGGCAGTACCTCCCCATCAAACGAGATATCCCCAATGCGCGGCGGCAAAAGTCCTGTGATACAGCGCGCTGCCGTCGACTTACCCGAGCCGGATTCCCCAACAACAGCCACGGTGCGTCCTGCATGAATGTCAAAGCTAACATCATACAAAACGTCAGTTATGCCATAGGCGGCAGTGATCCCGTTCACTGATACAACAGGCGGGGATCCCTTAATAACAGCTGGCTTTGCGGGGCGTTCAAACGCGCGCACAGCCCACAACGATTTCGTGTAATCCTCTTTGGGCGACGACAGCATCGTGCGCGTGTCAGCCTCCTCGACCTCATCGCCGCGCAGCAGCACTTTGATCCGGTCGGCCATCTGCGCCACAACGGCCAAATCATGGGTGATGTAGATCGCAGCAGTATCAAATTCTTCAACGATTTCACGGATCGCGGCGAGGACTTCGATCTGCGTTGTCACGTCCAAAGCAGTCGTTGGTTCGTCAAAGATAATTAGATCAGGGCGGCACGACATTGCCATAGCGGTCATTGCGCGCTGCAATTGCCCACCCGATACTTGGTGAGGATAGCGAAAGCCAATTTCTTCGGGATTCGGCAGACGCAATTTGCGATAAAGTTCCATTCCGTCAGCCGCGCTATTGGTGCGGTTATCAACCCCGTGCTGAACAGGTGCCTCGGTGTACTGATCGATGATCTTATGCGCAGGATTGAACGCCGCAGCAGCAGACTGTGCGACATAAGCAATGCGTTTTCCAAGCAGGTTCCGTTTCACCACGGCGGGCGCTGTCACCAGATCAATACCGCTAAATTCAACGGAACCTCCGGAGATACGCACACCATCGCGGGTATACCCCATCGCAGCCAGTCCAAGCGTAGATTTTCCCGCACCAGATTCCCCAATCAGGCCCAGCACTTCACCCGTCTTCAAAGACAGATCAACACCATTGATAATCGGACTCCACTTCTCGTCCGAGCGGCCCTCGATTTTAAGACCTTTGATCCTAAGAAGATCACTCACTCCTTCAACCCCGACGATTTATGCAACATCCAGTCGACTACGAAATTCACCGCAACAATCAGAATGGCAATTGCACCTGCCGCCAGCAGTGGCGTGACAGCCACCGTTGGTGCGACAGCCGCAAAGTTAATGAATGATGCAAGGTCGCGCACCATCGTGCCCCAGTCCGCAAGCGGAGGTTGGATACCTACCCCAAGGAACGACAATGCCGCAATAGTCAGGAAGACAAAGCAGAACCGCAGCCCGAACTCAGCCAGCAATGGTGCCATTGCATTGGGCAGGATTTCCTTGAACACAAGATATCCCAGACCTTCGCCCCGCAGTTTTGCGACCTCAATATAATCCATCACAACAATATTCAGGCCTACAGCGCGAGCCAAACGGTAAACACGCGTGCTGTCGATCACGGCGATGATCAAAACCATGAAGATAGTCAAGGGAATACCCAATTCAACCGACCAAACGCTGGCTATAGTCATCAGCAACAGCGTGAAAATCAGCGATGGGATCGCCATCAATACATCGACTGACCGCGACAACAACTGGTCCAGCCAGCCCTGCAATGTCGCCGCCAAAAAGCCCAAGCTACCGCCGATGAAAAACGCCAAACAGGTTGTGATAAACGCGATACCAATGGTGTTTTGCGCGCCGTAGATTAGACGGCTCAGGATATCGCGACCAATTTGATCGGTGCCCAGCGGATAATCTGGATCACCGCCGGCCAAAACATTCGCAGAGCCCAAAATCTCAGCCTGACCGTAAGGCGCGATTGCGCCCGCAAACACGGCAATAAAGGCGTAAATTAGGGTTACAAGAATACCGAACGACGCGGTTAGCGGCATTGAGCGGAACAGCTTTTTCGTACCCTCAGTCCCGACACTGCGCCCCAGAAAGCGGAACAAAAACGCAGCAATTGATGCGATCATAAAGCCTTGGACGGCCCAGCGGAAAAACACAACGCCCGCATTCGGAGCACCAGTTTCAAGCAATTTTGGTTGGAAATAATAGTACACCGCCCACGCCAAAAGCGCAGTACCCAGCATATATCCAAACGCACCACCGAACGACATATCGCGAAACTTCGGCGCATTGCCTGTTACGGTTCGACCTGAGAACCGGAAGACGAGTGCGCCCACACACAGCGCCGCGATGATAACCGCAAACCAAATCAAACTGCTCATTTCGGGTGCCTCAGACGTGGATTGGATAGCATCGACAAGATGTCCGCCGTGAGGTTTAACAAGATATACGCAGCCGCGAAGATTAGACAGCAGGCCTGCACCACTGGAATATCACGGATTTTAACGCTGTCTACGAACAACTGCCCGATACCGGGATATACAAACACCACCTCAACGACGACAACGCCCGTGATAAGGTAAGCAAGGTTCAATGCGACCACGGTGATGATCGGCGCAAGTGCGTTGGGTAATGCGTGCTTCACAATCACACGCATGGGCGACAGCCCCTTGAGCCGCGCCATTTCAATATAGGGCGACGCAAGCAAGTTGATGATCGCCGCACGCGTCATCCGCATCATATGTGCTGTCACCACCAACGTCAGCGTCAGTGCAGGAAGCATGGATTTTTCCAAACGTTCTCCGAACGACATGCCGTCGTAAATGTTAGACAGGCTAGGAAAGATCGGATTCAACACAGCAAGAAACAAAATCAACACATAGGCCATGAAGAACTCAGGGCTGGAAATTGACGTCAGAGTAACCATGTTGACTGCTTTGTCGAACGCCATGTTGCGATACAGCGCCGCCAAAATACCCAGCGTGACCGCCAAAGGCACCGCGATCATCGCCGTCACGGCCGCGAGAAACAGCGTATTCGACAAACGTGGCACAATCTGTCCGGCAATCGTTACCGACCCTGCACCACCAAAGTTCGCGGAGTTCAACTGCGCAAAGCTGGTTCCAAGATCCAGCGTCAGCATCCGCTTCAGCCATTCAAAATAACGGAACAACATCGGCTGATCGAGGCCGAGGTCACGCCGGATAGAAGCTACGGTTTCAGGTGTCGCACCTTGACCTAAGATTGCTTCAGCAAAATCCCCAGGGAGCAAATTGACAGCAACAAAGATGATGATGGACACGACGAACAGTGTAACAACGCCAAGACCAAGGCGTTGTAGAACGATCTTTAATAGTGCTGACACTCGGTGCGTTTCCCTTTGTTAGCTCTACGTTAGCGACTGAGACTCAGCTTACAACCCTCTAGATTACTCAGTAATTGTGGG
>JABBAI010000175.1 GCA_018608045.1 Octadecabacter sp.
TCACGATTTGGGTTTGGTGGCTTTGAACTCAACTCCGATGGCCGCTGGGTGCATCATGCGGATCATGCCCCAATAGATCATCGCCATGAACACGCCGACGTCCACGAAGGCCGTCGTGTCATCAGCGCGCGCGACAGGCCCGCCGATCAGCACGAGCGCCACGAAACCGGCAATCGCGCCCATCACCGCCGCAATCCCCCAACCCGCATATCCATTTTTCGCAAGCAAAGCGGAAATGGGAATAGCCACAAGAAGGGCGGCCCAAGACAACAGCGGCGATGCGATTAGAAGTGCTGTAAGACCCATAAACGCGTCCGGAACCAGCGGGGGCGTCGTATAAAACGCCATCGCGACGGCCTGAATTAAAAAGCCGAATAACGGGACGATCACCAAAACTGCCAGCGCGCCTGTCGCACCCGGCCAAAAGCTTGCTTTGGCAAATCCACCGGGGTTTGTACGTGCAATCGGAAAACGGGATGTAATCATGCAGCCACGCCACCCACCGTAAGACCACCGATCAACAAAGACGGCTGGCCGACGCCCACAGGCACCCATTGGCCTGCCTTGCCGCAGTTGCCGATACCCGGGTCCAGCGCGAGGTCATTGCCGATGCCGCGTATTTGTTTCAGCGCGGTTGCCCCGTCGCCAATCAGGGTCGCGCCTTTGACGGGCGCGCCGACCTGACCGTTTTTAACGCGGTAGGCTTCGGTGCAGCTGAAGACGAATTTCCCGTTGGTGATGTCGACCTGACCGCCACCAAATCCGACCGCATAAATCCCGTCCTTAAGACCTGAGAGCATATCTTTGGGGTCATCAGGGCCGTTCAACATATAGGTGTTGGTCATGCGAGGCATGGGGATATGGGCAAAGCTTTCGCGGCGTCCGTTACCAGTGGGCGCAACACCCATCAGGCGTGCGTTCTGGCGATCTTGCATGAAACCCACAAGCTTGCCGTCCTCGATCAGCACATTCTTACCGCTCGGCGTGCCTTCGTCGTCCACCGTGATTGACCCACGGCGATCCGGGATCGTGCCGTCATCCAGCACAGTCACGCCTTTCGCGGCGACCTGTTGGCCCATGAGGCCAGCAAACGCTGACGTGCCTTTGCGGTTAAAATCGCCCTCAAGCCCGTGGCCGACGGCCTCGTGCAACAAAATTCCTGGCCAACCTGGCCCAAGCAGCACGTCCATCACACCCGCTGGGGCAGGTTCAGCGTCAAGGTTCACCAATGCGATGCGCAACGCTTCGCGGGCGATGGGCTGCCAATGGGATGGGGATTTCAGGCCGATCAGACCCGCACGGCCACCGCCACCCATGCCACCGGATTCGCGCACGCCGTTTTGTTCAACGATGACGCTGATGTTGAGGCGGGACATGGGCCGCGTGTCCGTCACAAGCGTGCCTTCGGGGCGTAGAATGAAGACCTCTTGGTGGGATGCGGCGAGGGTGGCTGAAACTTGCACGACACGCGGGTCGAGGTCGCGACAGAACGCATCAATTTCCTTGAGAAGGTCGATCTTGGCAGGAAACGTCGCCTCGGCCATTGGGTCGGCGTCTGTATATAGAACGGTGTTGGTGCGTGGCGGGGCGTCCGCCAATGTGCCACCTCCCGCCCCAACGGCGAGTTGTGTGGTCGCGACAGCGCGGCGCAAGGCGTTTTCATCAATCGTTGTGGAATGGGCATATCCTGCGACTTCACCGCGCACTGCCCGCAGGCCGAATCCCTCAGAGGCGTCGTAGCTGGCGGTGCGAATCCGTCCATCATCGAACGACAGCACCTCGGATCGGCGCCGTTCGAGGAAAAGTTCCCCGTCATCAGCACCATTTGTCGCATCGCGCACCATTGCCAGTGCGCTGTCTTGGTCCAAATTCGTCTCAAACGGGCGGAATGGATCGTTGCTCATGAGGGTTTCCTGACTGGAATGTTTGTTTTGGTTCAAAAAGCGACCCTTTGACACGGCCAGATTGCTTGAGTTGCTTGAAAGGATATGGGATGAGCAACGGTGAATACAACGGGATTCCGTCTACGGGCCTGTTGAAGGGAATTGTCGACAGCGCGAAGCCCGCGCTCACTCACTAAGGGATAGATATGCAAATGATGACTGTTGCAAAACGTCTTGGCCTCGCTGCTGGTGCGGCTGTTATGGCGCAAACGGCTGTGGCCCAAACTGCACTCGAAGATCTGGAAATTGTCGGTGCACCAACACCCGGCGCGACAGGGTTTCAGCCTGCTGCAACGGAATTGATGCGCGACCTTGTGTGGCTTGATGGGTTCTTGCTGGTGATCATCACGATCATTTCGCTGTTCGTGACCGGCCTGATGGCATGGTGCGTGTTGCGCTTTAACGCCAAGCGTAACCCTGAGGCCGCGACATTCACCCACAACTCCCCGTTGGAAGTTGCATGGACGATTGTCCCGATCGTGATCCTTGTCTTTATCGGCGCGTTTTCTTTGCCCATTCTGTTCAAGCAGCAGGAAATCCCTGAGGGCGACATCAATATCTCTGTGACGGGATACCAGTGGTTCTGGTCCTATGAATATACAGATGAGAACGTGTTCTTTGAAAGCTACATGATCGGCTACAACGAGGGTAACCTGAACGATGACATCATCGCGCAGCTTGAAGAGGCCGGTTATTCAGAAGATGAATTCCGCCTTGCCACAGACACAGCCGTTGTGGTGCCAGTCGGTGCGACTGTCGTTATGACAATCACCGGCGCTGACGTGATCCATTCCTGGACGATCCCTTCCTTTGGTGTGAAGCAGGATGCGGTACCAGGTCGTTTTGCCCAACTTTGGTTTAGCGCCGAACGCGAAGGCATTTACTTTGGCCAGTGTTCCGAGCTTTGCGGCAAAGACCACGCCTACATGCCGATCACAGTTAAGGTCGTTGACCCAGCCGTTTACGAAGAATGGCTTGCAGGCGCGAAAGAAGAATTCCCAGCGTAAGCTCTGGGGCTTTTCCCCTTCATCCCGCGAGGATCGAAATGACTGACGCGACAAATCAGACGCAGGCAGCGGCCACCCAAACGGGTGAGGCACAGATGGGCGATTATTATGCCCTGATGAAGCCGCGCGTGATGCAATTGGTGGTGTTCACAGCCCTTGTCGGTCTGTTGGTCGCGCCAACGGGTGTGAACCCGTTTATCGGCTTTGTTGCTATTTTATGCATTGCTGTGGGCGCTGGCGCGTCTGGTGCGTTGAACATGTGGTGGGATGCTGACATCGATTCCATCATGAAACGCACAGCCAATCGCCCCATCCCGTCGGGTGCAGTAGCACCGGGCGAAGCGCTGGGCATTGGTCTTGGCCTGTCCGGCTTTGCGATTGTGCTGCTGTTCTTGGCAACGAACGCTTTGGCTGCTGGATTGCTCGCTTTCACGATCTTTTTCTACGCTGTGGTCTATTCCATGTGGCTCAAACGCTCCACGCCGCAGAACATTGTCATCGGTGGCGCCGCGGGTGCGTTTCCTCCGATGATTGGTTGGGCGGTCGCGACGGGGTCTGTGTCCATCGAAAGCATTTTGATGTTTGGCCTGATCTTCATGTGGACGCCGCCCCATTTTTGGGCGTTGGCCCTGTTCGTGAAATCTGATTACGGCGATGCGGGTGTTCCGATGTTGACGGAAACCCACGGCCGCAAGGTCACGCGCAATCATATCCTCGCGTATTGCGTGCCGCTGGTAGTTGTCGCGCTGTGGCTTGGTTTCACATCTATTGGTGGCCCATTCTACCTGCTCGTGGCTGTCGCGCTGAACATCTGGTTCCTGAAAGGGTGCTATGACATCTGGACTCGCACAGACGCCGATTCAGACGCCGACAATCACGCTGTTGAAAAGCACACCTTCAAAGTGTCGCTGTATTATCTTTTCGGCCATTTCGGTGCGCTGATGATCGAGGCGCTGTTGCGCGCCAATGGTCTCACTGCATGGGCGGGGTGGTAAATCATGGCGATTAAAGTCGAACATGAAATCCACACGCGCCGCAAAGGCCGCAACACGGGCGTGTTCCTGTTGTTGCTTGGCATGATCGGCATTGTGTTTGGTCTGACCGTGGTAAAGGTTCTTGGCCTGACAGACATTCGCCAGATGGAAAAATTTGATCACGTGGCGCGCCCCGCCCTTGAACCCGGCGCCCTAGAAGCCGCCGAACGCCGCGCCGCTGAAATCGCAGCTGAAGCGGAGGCCAACCAATGAGCATGAACCCCTTCAATCGCATCCCAGAAGGCCCCAACCGCACAGCCGCCCAAGCCGTAAGCGTTGTGTTTCTGATGGGCGCTTTGTCGTGGGCATCCGTCCCGTTTTATGACTGGTTTTGCCGCGTCACAGGATTTGGTGGCGTGACGAACGTCGCATCGACAGGGTCCGACACAATTCTGGATCAAACCATGACGGTGCGGTTCGAATCCTCGCTTGCGCGCGACATGCCTTGGACGTTCAAGCCCGTGCAGCGCGAAATGGAAGCCCGCATCGGGGAAACTGTTCTCGCGTTTTATGAGGCCACGAACCCGACCGATGAACCCATCGCCGGGTCCGCGTCCTACAACGTCGCCCCCTACGAGGCAGGGAAATTCTTCGACAAGATCGATTGCTTTTGTTTTGAAGAACAAGTCCTGCAACCGGGTGAGACGATCAACATGCCCGTCACCTTTTATGTCGACCCCGCGATTGTGGACGACTATGAGGGCAAATATATCCACACGATTACTTTAGGCTATACATTCCACCGCAATGATTTGCCCGAAGACATCGACCAAGCGGCACTGTCCACGCCGACCGTTACAGACCTGAACTAAGACCAATACCTTAAGGGAACCGAAGCCATGGCCCACGAAAAGAACCACGATTACCACATTCTGCCACCATCAATCTGGCCTCTCATGACAGGCGTTGCCGTCTTCGTCATGTTGTTTGGCGGCGTGCTCTGGATGGACAGCAACGACAACCCTTACCTGTTCTTGATGGGTTTGATCGGCGTCTTGTACTGCATGTACGCATGGTGGGCTGAGGTAATCGTCGAAAGCCATCAGGGCGATCACACGCCCGTTGTCCGCATCGGCCTGCGTTATGGTTTCATCATGTTCATCATGTCCGAAGTCATGTTCTTTGCCGCATGGTTCTGGTCATTTTTCAAGCACGCGATGTACCCGATGGGTCCGCAATCACCTGCTATTGACGGTGTTTTCCCGCCTGCTGGCATCGAAACGTTTGACCCATGGCACCTACCGCTGATCAACACATTGATTTTGCTGTGTTCCGGTGCTGCCGCGACGTGGGCGCACCACGCACTTGTCCATGAAGACAACCGCCAAGACGTTAAAACCGGTCTGCTTCTTGCAGTGATCCTCGGTGTGATCTTTACGGGTTTCCAAGCCTATGAATATAGCCACGCGGCCTTCGGGTTTGCTGGCAACATCTATGGCGCGAACTTCTTTATGGCGACGGGTTTCCACGGCTTCCACGTTGTGATCGGCACGATCTTCTTGTTCGTGTGTTATCTGCGTGTGCGCCGCAATCACTTCAGCGCGGAAAAGCACATCGGTTTTGAAGCCGCGGCTTGGTACTGGCACTTCGTTGATGTGGTCTGGCTGTTTCTGTTCGCCGCCGTCTACGTCTGGGGTCAGTAAGTCACCTTGACCTAGGCCACGCGACACGACAAACCGCGCGGAGGGGTAACCCTTCGCGCGTTTTCTATTTTGGGGCTTATGATGCGGAAATCACTCTTTCCATTGGTGATTGGCCTTGGTGGCCTCGCCATACTTTTCTATCTCGCATTCTGGCAGCTGGATCGCCTGGAATGGAAACAAGGCGTTTTGGCTGACATCGACGCGCGCCTTGCGGCTGAACCTGTGCCGCTTCCGGCGCAGGTGGACCCTGAGACGGACAATTACCTAACGGTGATCATGCAAGGTGCGGCCACAGGCGAAGAAATCCGGTTCCTCGATTCAGGGACGGCGGCTGGTACTGGCCACCATATTATCTCAGCCTTTGTGGTTGAGGGGGGGCGTCGTGTGATGCTCGACCAAGGATTGTTGCCACTTTACGCGGAGGAGGTCGCGCCCTTTACCGGCGAGGTCACCGTTCAGGGCAACCTGATCTGGCCCGACGATATCTCAGATCAAGCGCCCGAGGGTGATGAGTGGTATGCCCGCGACGTCGCCGCCATGGCGCAAGTGTTGAACACGGAACCTGTGCTGGTCGTGCTGGCGGCTGCTTCGCAATATGATGATCGTTTGACGCCATTGGCCGTGGACACCCGCAACATTAAGAACGACCATCTTGAATATGCGATCACATGGTTCTTGTTGGCTGTGGTTTGGATGTCGATGACCATTTTCTATGTGACGCGATCTATGTGTGCGAAGGAAGACTGATATGAAATATGTATCAACCCGTGGGACTGCCCCTGAACTGACGTTTGAACAGGCGATGATGACGGGCCTTGCGCGCGACGGTGGGCTGTATGTGCCTGATGTGATCCCAACGCTGACCCACGAACAGATCGCGGACATGGCAGGCCAGTCGTATGAGGAAATTGCGTTTACCGTGATGCGCCCGTTCATTGGTGACACATTCACGGATGATGAATTTCGCGGGCTGATCGAGACGGCCTATTCGGGATTCCGCCACGCAGCGCGTGCGCCGATCAAACAGCTTGATAGCAACCATTTCCTGATGGAACTGTTCCACGGTCCGACGCTGGCGTTCAAAGACTTCGCGATGCAGTTGATCGGCCAGATGTTCCAAGCGTCGCTGACCCGTTCCGGCAAGCGCATCACGATTGTCGGTGCCACATCCGGTGACACAGGATCCGCCGCGATTGAGGCGTTTCGTGGTTTGAAAAACGTCGATGTGTTTATTCTATACCCTCATGGACGCGTGTCCGAAGTGCAGCGCCGCCAGATGACGACGCCCACGGAATCCAATGTTCACGCGCTGGCGATGGACGGTGATTTCGATGATTGCCAAGCGGCGCTGAAGGATATGTTCAACGATTTTGATTTCCGTGACGGGGTGAATCTGGCGGGTGTAAATTCTATCAACTGGGGCCGTGTTTTGGCGCAGGTGGTGTATTTCTTCAGCTCTGCTGTGTCCGTCGGTGCGCCAGCGCGTCGTGTGAATTTCACAGTGCCTACGGGTAACTTTGGCGACATCTTTGCAGGCTACATCGCCAAGCGGATGGGGCTGCCGATTGATCAATTGGTGATCGCGACGAACCAGAACGATATTTTGCACCGCACGCTTCAAACGGGTGCGCAGACCAAAGAAGGCGTGACGCCGTCCATCAGCCCGTCCATGGACATCCAAGTGTCGTCCAACTTTGAACGTGCGTTGTTTGAAGCCTATGGGCGCGACGGCGCAACAGTGGCCGCGCAGATGGATGAACTGAAATCCAAAGGCGCGTTCACCATCAGCCAAGGCGCCATCGACATGCTGCGCGGCACCTTCGCCTCCGGCCGCGCGAGCGAGGATGAAACCTACGCTGCCATCACTGACGAACTTACGCGGTCGGGCGAATTGCTGTGTCCGCATTCAGCCGTCGGTGTCAAAGTCGCCGATGATTTCCAATCCGCCACCCCGATGATCACGCTGGCCACCGCCCATCCTGCGAAATTCCCCGCAGCGGTGGAACAGGCGACAGGCCAGCACCCCCCATTGCCGCCACACATGGCCGACTTGTATGACCGCGATGAACGCGTCACGCGGGTCGCCAACGACATGGTCGCCCTTCAAACTCTTATCAAGGAGCGGATCGCCAAGTGACCGTCCAACTTCATACACTTTCAAACGGCTTTCGCATTGTCACCGAACAAATGCCCGGCCTGAAATCCGCATCTATCGGGATCTGGGTCAACGCCGGTGGCCGCCACGAAAGGCCCGATCAAAATGGCATCGCGCATTTCCTTGAACATATGGCGTTCAAAGGCACGGCGCGGCGCAGCGCGTTGCAGATCGCCGAAGCGATTGAAGATGTGGGCGGCTATATCAACGCCTACACATCGCGCGAGATGACAGCCTACTACGCCCGCGTTCTGGAAAACGATGTGCCGCTGGCATTAGACGTGATAGCGGATATCTTGTTGAATCCGACCTTCGATCCAAGCGAGATTGAGGTTGAGCGCGGCGTTATTTTACAAGAAATCGGCCAAGCGCTTGATACGCCTGACGACATCATTTTCGACTGGTTGCAGGAAGAAGCGTTCCCCGATCAGGCGATTGGGCGCACGATCCTTGGTCCGACCGAACGGATTAGCAATTTCTCACGCGCGGATTTGTCAGATTTTGTGGGCGAACATTACGGTCCTGACCAGATGATCCTGTCGGCTGCGGGGGCTGTGAACCCTGACGAATTGCTGGCGCTTGCGGAAAAACTGTTCGGGCATTTGCCAGCGCGTGGCAAACCGAAAGCGGCGCAACCGGCGTCGTTTTCGGGTGGGGAAAAGCGGGTGGTAAAGGGTCTTGAACAGGCGCATTTCGCGCTTGCGTTTGAAGGTCCGAATTACCGTGATCCCGGCATCTATGCGGCGCAAATCCATGCCATTGCCATGGGTGGCGGGATGTCGTCACGATTGTTCCAAGAACTGCGCGAAAACCGCGGGCTGTGCTACACGATTTTTGCCCAAGCGGGGGCCTATGCGGACACGGGCATGTTGACGGTTTATGCGGGCACATCTTCCGAACAGCTCGGTGAGCTTGCGACGTTGACGATTGATGAGCTTAAGCGTGCCGCCGAAGACATGAGCGCCGAGGAAGTCGCACGGGCACGCGCCCAGATGAAGGCTGGCATGCTGATGGGGCTGGAAAGCCCGTCAAACCGCGCCGAACGTCTGGCGCGTATGGTTGCGATCTGGGGCGAAGTGCCTGGCATTGAAGACACCATCGAACGCATTGACGCAGTGACGACAGGCGATGTGCGCAGCTTTGGTGAGGGCCTGATTACGACTGCGGGATCGGCCATGGCGCTTTATGGGCCGATTGAAGATGCGCCTGCGTTGGAGGCTTTGCGGCGCAGGCTTGCCGCGTAATGTTGCGGGCGCGCAAAAAGGTCAGGCTTGAAACAGAGCAGCTGACATTGCGCCCCCCCGCGCATGCCGATTTTCGCCAATGGGCGGCCTTGCGGCAGGACTCGCGCGAGTTTCTGACAAAGTGGGAACCAACATGGGCGCCCGACCATCTGAGCCGTAAAAGTTTCACCAATCGGGTCTATTGGGCGCAGCGTTCTATATCTGGTGGGACGGCGGTGCCGCTGTTCATTGTACGGCGCAGTGATGACACGGTGTTGGGGGCTATCACGCTGGATCACATCCGACGTGGCCCTGCACAAGCTGGCACGACAGGGTACTGGATCGGTGCTGCGCATGCGCGCCAAGGCTACATGCGTGAAGCGATTGAGGCAGCGGTGCATTACGCGTTCACCACGTTGGACCTCAGCCGGATCGAGGCAGGGTGTTTGCCTGAAAATACGCCATCGCGCGCGTTGCTTGAAACCTGCGGGTACAAATATGAAGGCGTCGCGCAGGCCTATTTGCAGATCAACGGGCGGTGGCGCAATCATGTGCTTTATGCGAATTTGCGCCATGACCGGCGCGGGAAAACGGATGTAGGATGACATTGCAAGCAGCAGACGGCGCGTTTCTGGAACGCTTGAAGGCTGTGTTGCCGATTGCGGCTTTCGCAGCTGATCCCGCAGGATTTTTGACAGAACCGCGCGGACGCTGGGCTGGGCAGGGCATCGTTGTATCCCCCGCCGATGTCACCGAAGTATCGGTGCTGTTGGCGACGTGTCACGCAGCGGGCGTGCCCGTCGTGCCCTATTCTGGCGGAACGGGTTTGGTGGGCGGGCAGATCGTCGAAGATTTGGTGCCCGTTGTTGTGTCCTTGGCACGGATGAATGCGGTGCGCGCTATTCACGCCGATGAGAATGTGATCGAGGTCGATGCAGGCGTCATTCTGGCGGATGTGCAATCGGCGGCCTTTGATGTGGGGCGGTTGTTCCCGCTGTCGCTGGCGTCTGAGGGGTCAGCACGGATTGGCGGGCTTTTGGCGACGAACGCGGGTGGATTGAACGTCATCCGTTATGGCAATGCGCGCGCACAGGTTCTTGGCATCGAAGCGGTCTTGGCCGATGGCACGATCTGGAACGGCATGAGCCGTCTGCGCAAAGACAATACTGGCTATGATTTGCGCGACTTGTTGATCGGGTCTGAGGGGACATTGGGCATCATCACGGGCGCGTCTTTGCGCATGATGCCGCGCCCCGCCGATGAAGCGACAGCGATGTTCGTGGTGCCGTCGCCGCGCGCTGCGGTTTCCTTATTGGCGCTGGCTGGGGAACGACTGGGCGAGACGATCACAGCGTTTGAGCTGATCCACAAACAGGGCTTCGATTTTCTGGATGAGGCGGGGCTTTCATATAAATCGCCGTTCAAAGATGCCCCCGAATGGTCGGTGTTGATGAAGGTCGGCCTTGCGCAGGGGCAATCCGCGCAAGCCGCGCTTGAGGCGTTGTTCGAGGCCGCGGGTGATCTGGTCTTGGACGGTGTCATCGCGCAATCGACGCAGCAATCCCGCGATCTGTGGGACATCCGAGAAATGATCCCCGAGGGTAATCGCCGCATCGGGTCTGTGTCCAGCCACGACATTTCGGTGCCGATTTCCTGCGTGCCGGATTTCATCGACCGCGCGCCCGCGATCATCGCGAAAATTGGTGCATTTCGGATCAACTGCTTCGGGCATCTGGGGGACGGAAATTTGCACTATAACGTGTTCCCGCAAAAGGGCCGCAGCCGCGCCGATCATGAAAACCAGCGCGATGCGATCAAAACGGCGATACATGACCTCGCCCATGGCTTTGGCGGGTCGGTCAGTGCGGAACACGGGATCGGACGGCTGAAGGTCGCGGATCTGGAAACCTACGCTGATCCTGCCAAACTTTCGATGATGCGCGCAATCAAGGATGCGCTTGATCCGAAGGGCATCATGAATCCGGGCGCGGTGTTGCGCCGCACGCGCTAGCGCACTAAGACAGCGCGGACTAAGAGTTTAGGACAAACTATGCCCGTTTTGGTGATGAAATTTGGCGGCACGAGTGTCGCAACCGTGGACAAAATCAAACGCGCGGCCAAAAAGGTCGGCGTTGAAGTGGCCAAAGGTTACGATGTGATCGTGATCGTATCCGCCATGTCCGGTGAAACCAACAAGCTTGTGGGCTTCGTGAACGACACGTCGCCCCTTTATGATGCGCGCGAATACGACGCGATCGTGTCCAGCGGTGAAAACGTGACGGCGGGCCTTATGGCGCTGACGTTGCAGGAAATGGACGTTCCCGCGCGCAGCTGGCAAGGGTGGCAGGTTCCCGTGATGACCACGAGCGCGCACAGCTCTGCGCGGATCGAAGAAATCCCGACCGTCAACATCAACGCCAAGTTTGGCGAGGGGATGAAAGTGGCCGTGGTCGCAGGTTTCCAAGGCGTCAGCCCCGAGGGGCGCATCACGACGCTGGGGCGTGGCGGGTCTGATACGACAGCCGTTGCGTTTGCGGCCGCGTTTGATGCGGATCGCTGCGATATTTATACGGACGTTGACGGCGTTTACACGACGGACCCGCGGGTCACGGATAAGGCGCGCAAGCTTGATAAGATCGCGTTTGAAGAAATGCTGGAACTTGCGTCTCTCGGCGCCAAAGTCTTGCAAACACGCAGCGTGGAATTGGCGATGCGCTACAAGGTGCGCCTGCGCGTGCTGAGCTCATTTGAAGAACAATCTGACGATGCCGGAACGCTCGTCTGTGCAGAGGAAGAAATCATGGAATCCAATGTAGTAGCAGGCGTGGCATTTAGCCGTGACGAAGCAAAAATGACGCTGATATCGGTGGCTGACCGTCCCGGAATTGCCGCCGCGATCTTTGTTCCACTGGCCGAGGCTGGCGTGAACGTGGACATGATCGTGCAGAACATATCGGAGGAGGGGCGCACGGATATGACGTTTAGCTGCCCCATCGATCAGGTGAAGCGCGCGCAGATCGCGATGGATGATGCCAAGACGGCAGGCGACATCAATTTCCATGATCTCGTGGCCGACACAGACGTCGCCAAAGTGTCTATCGTTGGTATCGGGATGCGATCCCACGCGGGTGTTGCCGCGAAAATGTTTGCCACGCTGCGCGATGAAGGCATTAACATCAAGGTTATCACGACGTCTGAAATCAAGACGTCCGTGTTGATCGATCGCAAGTACATGGAGCTGGCGGTGCAGTCGCTTCATGATGCGTTCGAGCTTGAAAAAGAAGCATGATTGTTCGCGCTCTCACGGATGCGGATCGTTCCGCTTGGGACGCGCTTTATCAGGCCTATGCGCAGTTTTACGACGTGCCCCAAACACCGCAGATGCGCGCAACGGTCTGGGATTGGATCAATGATCCCACCAATGAGGTGAACGCCTTTGTGGCGGATGACGACGGCACTTTGGTTGGCATTGCACACTACCGTGCGTTCATGCGCCCCTTGGCGGCGGCCACGGGACTGTTTTTGGATGATTTATTCGTGTCACCCACGGCGCGCGGCACAGGGGCTGCGGCCGCATTGATTGAGGCCGTGCGCGGTCAAGCAGAGGCGCAGGGCCATTCTGTCGTGCGCTGGATCACAGCGGCTGACAATGCACGTGCGCGGGGCCTTTATGACAAGGTCGCGCAAGCAGGTGATTGGGTCACCTACGATATCCCCGTTTAACTGGCTGTTCAGCCACAACCTTGTGGTGTGACACCCATTGCGACCCTGTCCGCTGGGGGGTAGTCTCATTTTTGCGCAGTGGGGGGCACATGCCAGATCGTTTTGAGACACAAAGCCGCAAGTTGTTGGGCCGTTTGCGTGACATCATGGCAAGTGGTGACGCTGGACAAGCGCGCCTTGACGAAATTGTACGCCTGATTGCGTCTTCGATGCGCGCCGAAGTGTGTTCGATTTATCTGTTCCGTGATGTGGAAACGCTTGAACTTTGCGCGACCGAGGGTCTTGAACAAGACGCGGTGCACCAAACGCGAATGCGCCTTGGCGAGGGTTTGGTGGGGCGCGTTGCGCGCACAAAACGTGTTGTGAACACGGGCGATGCACCAAGCTCTAAGGGCTTTCGGTACATGCCCGAAACGGGTGAAGAACGGTACTCAAGCTTTTGCGGTATTCCCGTGCAACGCCTTGGCGAAACCATGGGTGTGCTGGTCGTGCAGTCTCTCGAAAGCCGCGAATTCACCGCTGACGAAGTATACGCCCTAGAAGTCGTGGCCATGGTTTTGGCCGAAATGAATGAACTTGGCGCGTTCACGGGCGACGGTGCGGCATTGCGCGCGCGCCACCAAGACCCGTTGATGGTGCGCGGCACCATTGGCCAAGAGGGTGCCGCGGGCGGCAACGTCTATTTGCATGAACCGCGCGTCGTTGTGACCAATTTGGTTGCCGATGATCCTGATGCCGAAATGGCCCGCCTGCGCGAAGCCGTCGATACATTGCGCGTATCGGTCGATGAGATGCTGACGCAAACGGCGGCCGTGAACAAAGACCAGAAACAGGTGCTTGAAGCCTACCGCATGTTCGCCAATTCACGTGGTTGGATGAAACGGATGGAAGCCGACATCGCCCAAGGTTTGTCCGCCGAAGCCGCTGTTGAAAAAGAACAATCCTTGGCGCGCACACGCATGGGACAGGCCGACAGCTATTTGCGCGACCGCCTGCATGATCTTGATGATCTATCCAACCGTTTGCTGCGCATTTTGACAGGGCAGGGCGGTAATACCACGGGCGACGACATGCCGGAGAATCCGGTTCTGGTTGCCCGTAATATCGGCCCCGGTGAACTATTGGAATACGGCAAGCAGCTTAAAGGCATCATTCTTGAGGAAGGGTCCGTGGGCAGCCACGCGGCCATTGTTGCCCGCGCTTGGGCGATCCCGCTTGTGATCCGCGCGGAAGGGATTGTCGCCGCCGCACTGAACGGTGATCCGGTTTTGGTGGATGGTGAACAAGGAATCGTGCACCTGCGTCCCGACGATACGGTTCAAGCCGCGTTTCGCGATAAAATCGCCATGCAAGCCGAAGCGCAGGTGCGTTACGCCAGTATTCGTGACCTACCCGCGCAGGCAAAATGCGGGACGGTCATCGCGTTGCATATGAATGCGGGCCTGATGGCCGATTTGCCGTCGCTGGAAAGTTCCGGCGCGGAAGGTGTGGGCTTGTTTCGCACGGAATTGCAATTTTTGGTTCGCAGCCAGATGCCGAAACGTGCTGAATTATCAGCGCTTTACGCGCGGGTTATGGATGCGGCGCAAGGACGGCGGGTCGCGTTTCGTACGCTTGATATCGGGTCGGACAAGGTGCTGACCTATATGAAGCCCAACGACGAACCCAACCCTGCGATGGGCTGGCGAGCGATCCGTGTGGGCCTTGAAAAACCGGGCGTGTTACGGATGCAATTGCAGGCGTTGATCCGTGCCGCCAACGGACGCCCCCTATCGGTGATGTTTCCGTTTGTGGCGCAGTTAGAAGAATACCGCATGGCCCGCGCGGAATTAGACAAAGCGATGGCGCGGGAAAAAATACTTGGCCACCCACTGCCCGACACGTTTGAAATCGGTGCGATGCTTGAAACCCCCAGCCTCGCGTTTGCGCCGGATGTATTTTTTGAAGAAGTCGATTTCATCTCAATCGGGGGCAACGACCTCAAGCAATTTTTCTTTGCAGCGGATCGTGAAAACGAACGTGTGCGTCGCCGCTATGACACCCTGAATGTGAGCTTCATAACCTTCCTTGAACAACTGATCGCGCGCTGCAAACAGCACAATACGCCAATTAGTTTTTGTGGCGAAGACGCGGGCCGCCCTATTGAGGCCGTGGCCTTTGCCGCCCTTGGGTTGCGCAGCCTGTCCATGCGACCGGCGTCTATCGGCCCCGTCAAACACCTGCTGCGGCGTCTGAACCTCGATGAAGTCAAACAGGTGATGGATGACGCGCGTGCGCGCGGCGATCAATCTGCGCGCGGTGCGATCAGCGATTATTTACGCACGCAGGTCTAGGCCTTCAGCACAGGCCGCTTTAGTTTTGCGAGGTCGGCGTGGAACGCATCCGCAACGGCATCCGCACCGTGAATTTTCGCCAAAGCGCGCAAGCCGAAATGCACATGGGCCATGTCGGTGTAATAGCTGACGAACGTGTAATTCGTGCCAGCCCCCGCCGCCGCGCCAAGGATAGGCACCGTCTGCGACGCGAGCTTTTGGCCAAGCACAGTGGCAAACTTTGGCGCGACTTTACTGATCAGTTTGTTGATTGCGGCGCCTGACAATCCGATGCGCGCGCCAATAAAGCTGGTGTCGATCCCGTCATCACTGTCATCTGGCCCGCCTTTGCCAAAGACATGCAAACACTGCGCACGGGTTTCCACGGACAACGGATCTTCGCCATGTTCGGCCGCAATGCGTTGGACGGCCCGAAAAATCACCGTCGTCGCGAGGGGCAGTTCAGCCAATACAGTTGGAAGCCCGCCCAACCCCCCGAGGGCACCTGACACGGACGCAAGTGCCTTGTGGGCGCGGTCGGTCGCGATGAAGCGTCCCATGCCGCCCATGCTGCGCCCCGCCGCGTCATAACTTGCGCGCAGGCCGCGTGTCGCGGCGGCGTCAAGTTTGGCGCGGGTTTTGTCGGGAAGCAGTTTCAACCCGTCCTCAACCTGCCCGCCGAGGAAGGACACGACCTGCATCAATACGCCGCTGGCTTTGAATTGCCGCAGGGCAAGCGCTTGAATTTGCGCGCGTGCGGCATCTGTCAGGGGGGCGGGGGGATCGTCCGGATTGACCACCCGCATGAGGTCTGGATCTATTGTCATCTTGTATATGTGGGGTGCGCATGCTGGCTTTTCAATCGAGGCTTTTGCGGGCGCGGCCACGAATGCCCGCCCATGCACCGTACCCCAGCACGCGATCAGGGTTGGTGGGCGGAGGCATGACAACGCCGTTAAGGCGCGCAAACCCGAAGCGTTCATAATAGGGCGCATCCCCCACGAGCAACACGCGTGTCCATCCAGCAGGTTCTGCACGTTGCAAAACATCGCGGATCATTAATGATCCAAGCCCTTCGCCCTGACGGGTCGGGTGGACTGCGACGGGGCCAAGCAAAAGGGCTGGGTGGTCTTCGATTTTAATCGGCCAGCAGCGGATCGCACCACCAATAGTTCCATCGTCGTAGCGCACAACGCGGCAGAAGTCAGGGACAGGTGGAACATCGTCGCGCAAACGATAGGACGACAGTGCCATACGGCCTGGCGCGAACGTCAGATCATAGAGCGTTTCAATCGCCCACAAGTCGTCCAAAGTTTCGTCAGCAAGTTCCATTAAGTTGGTTGAACCTGTGTTTTGGTTTCATTGCAAACAGGATATTGAACCGTCAAAGGGGATCTAAGATGTTTTATGAACCAAAAGACGGCCACGGATTGGCGCATAATCCGTTCAATGCGGTGGTGACACCGCGCCCGATTGGCTGGATTTCGACCCGCGGGGCCGACGGGTCTGACAACCTTGCGCCCTATTCGTTTTTCAATGCGGTCGCTTATGTGCCGCCACAGGTTTTGTTTTCATCGACCAGCGTAAAAGAAGACCGCGGCGACACCAAAGACAGTGTGGCCAATATCCGCGAAACAGGCGTGTTTGCTGTTAACATCGTGGAATATGCGATGAAGGACGCGATGAACCGCACATCGGGTATGTGGGGCCGCGACGTGGACGAATTCGTAGATGCCGGGATCGAAAAGGCCGCGTGCCGCATAATTGAGTGCGCAGCCGTCGCAGGTGCGCCCGCCGTTCTGGAATGTCGCATGACCCAAATCATCAAGATCGAAGGGGAGGCGAATTTTGCGGTGTTCGGAGAGGTGGTGGGCGTGCATCTGCGCGACGATTGTATGGTGGACGGCGCGTTTGATGTGACGACATTCCAGCCGCTCGCCCGTGGGGGGTATCGCGATTATTCGGTTGTGAGGGATGTGTTCCAGCTCGATCGGCCAGAGTAAATCGGCCCCATTGAATTAGCAGGCGGGACTGTTCGGCTTTGCCAAACGCGCCCGCCCGCCAACCCGATCAGTGCCCGCCGATGATGCCGGTTTTCACCGAATAATCGACAGCGATTTCGTAGTCCGGATCATCATCGCTATCCACGACCAGGTGGCCCGCGTTGGACAACAGGTTGTGGCAATCACGTGTGAGGTGGCGCAGTTGAATGGCCTTGCCCTGTTCTTCATATTTGGCGGCGACGGCTTCGATGGCTTGCAGGGCGGACTGATCCGCCACGCGGGAGCCTTCAAAGTCGACAATCACGGTCTTTGGATCGTTTTCGACGTCAAACAATTCCATGAAACCATCAGCCGAGCCAAAGAACAGTGGGCCGTTGATTTTATAAACCTTCGCGCCGTCAGCCGTGATGTCGGTTGAAGCGTAAATGCGCGTGGCGTTGGACCATGCGTAGGCCAGCGCAGAGACGATCACACCAACAACCACGGCTGTTGCAAGGTCGGTCATCACGGTCACGACTGTCACCAGGACAATGACAAATGCGTCCATGCGCGGGACCTTCGTCATGATTTTGAACGAGTTCCACGCGAAGGTGCCGATGACGACCATGAACATCACGCCGACAAGTGCGGCCAGCGGGATTTTTTCAATCAGGCCAGATGCGAACAGGATAAATGCCAGCAAGCACAGGGCCGCGACGGTGCCCGCAATGCGGGTGCGCCCGCCTGATTTTACGTTGATCATGGATTGGCCGATCATTGCACAGCCGCCCATGCCACCAAAGAAACCGGTAACCGTGTTGGCCACGCCTTGGGCGATACATTCTTGGGATGCACCACCACGTTTGCCGACGATTTCGCCCACAAGATTCAGCGTCAAAAGGCTTTCGATCAGGCCAATCGCCGCGAGGATGAGAGCGTAGGGCAGGATGATCCACAGCGTATCGAGCGTGAACGGCGCCAAGGCGTCACCATAGATACCAACGGCCGTGCTGGTGGGGTCAAACGAGAACGGCAGGTGGAACGGCGGGAGCGTGCCTTGAATGCTGGCCAAATCGCCAACCACCAATACGCGAGTTCCAAAGTTGAAATATTCAAGCGCAACGGCAATCAGCGCTACGATGCCGATCCCAGCGAGAGGCGCGGGAATAAGATTCGTGATTTTGGGCCAAACCCAGATAATCGCCATTGTCAAAGCCGTCAGCGCGAGCATCATATAAAGTTCAGCACCGTGCAGCCAATCACCTGACGCCATGCCGTGTCCGCCGCCACCGGATGCGGACCCGGGAACCTGAAACTGGCCAAGTTGAGCAAGGAAAATCACAATCGCGAGGCCATTCACAAAGCCCAGCATCACAGGATGCGGCACAAGGCGGATGAATTTACCCCAATGCATGAAACCGACGACCAGTTGTATCAGTCCCATCAAGATAACGGTCACAAAGAGGTATTCGACACCGTGCAAAGCCACTAAAGACACCATCACAACCGCCAACGCACCGGTCGCACCCGAGATCATACCTGGTCGCCCGCCAATAAGAGCCGTGATCAAGCCAACGATGAACGCGGCGTAAAGGCCGACCAGCGGGTCAACACCCGCGACAAACGCAAAGGCCACCGCTTCCGGCACGAGGGCGAGGGCGACTGTCAGACCCGACAGAACCTCAATCCGGATACGATCCGGCGTAAGGTTCGCCGCAGAGGGCTTGAGGTCGGCGTCTTCTAAACGGCCTACGAGATTGGCGAAAATGGATTGTCGCAACGGATCACCTGACAGGTTTGGGGTTGTTTGGCGCCGTTTAGACCAAGGCCGCCACGGTGTCACCCCCGCGTCTGGTTTTGGGCACCATCCGCGCAACAGCGTGCGGGATGTGATACAGAGGCGGGCGATTTACGCATCCGCGCGGAATTTGTGGCCTTCACAAGCGTTGGCGCGCACGGCAAGGTTGCAAGGCAGCAGCATGGGTTTTGATATGACGGCAAAAATTGGGATCATCGGCGGATCTGGATTGTATGATATTGAAGGGCTCGAAGGCGCGCGTTGGGTGGACGTGGACAGTCCTTGGGGCACGCCGTCGGATGCAATTTTATGTGGTACGTTGGACGGGGTCGACATGGCGTTCTTGCCGCGCCACGGACGCGGCCATGTGCATTCGCCCTCAAGCGTGCCGTATCGCGCCAATATCGATGCGCTGAAACGGTTGGGGTGCACCGATGTTATCGCGGTGTCTGCTTGTGGGTCGTTTCGCGAAGATATGGCACCGGGCGATTTTGTGATCGTCAGTGATTTTATCGACCGGACCTTTGCGCGCGAAAAATCGTTCTTTGGCACCGGCTGCGTGGCCCATGTCAGCGTGGCGCATCCCGTGTGCGCGCGGCTTGGGGATGCTTGCGAAGCAGCGGCGCGCGCGACGGGTGTGACGGTGCATCGCGGCGGGACATACCTTGCGATGGAGGGACCGCAGTTTTCATCCCTCGCGGAAAGCAAACTCTACCGAGATGTGTGGGGCTGTGACGTGATCGGGATGACGAATATGCCCGAAGCCAAGCTCGCGCGCGAAGCAGAGCTTTGTTATGCGTCGATTGCTATGATCACCGATTATGACAGCTGGCATCCGGATCATGGCGCGGTCGATATATCTGATATCATCGCGACCCTTGGTGCCAATTCTCAGGCGGCAAAACGCACTGTTGCGGGGTTGCCCGACCGTATTGGCGGGCCGCGCGCGCCGTGTCCGTGTGGCTGTGATCGGGCGTTAGAGTTTGCGATCATGACAGCGCCCGATGCGCGTGATCCCGCACTTTTGTCCAAACTTGATGCAGTGGCAGGGCGCGTTTTGTGATCCGATTTCTGGCCGCATCGCTGTTGGCGACCCCGTTTGTGGCGCAAGAATACATCGTGATGCAAGGCCCGTTGTCGGACAGGGATTTTTATCATTTGGTGGCGTGCGCGGCGGCCCCTGGGGCAGATTGCGTTGATGAAATTGTGACATGGGACCAGCCTGTTGTGCGGGTCACATTTGCGCCCATCCCGATTGCCTATCCAACCGAAAAAGCCCGTGAATTGCACCGTGCGCTGGACACATCCATCAGGCAGATCAATTCCGCCGCACCCGGTTTGAACGTGCAGCGCGTGTCCAAATCCGCCCCCGCCGACATCATGTTATTCCTGCAAACCATCCGCACAGGTGATGCCATTTACGGCACCGGACTTTCGGACATGGACGGCGTGCCCATCGGGGCCGCGCAAGTCCAGATTTTCTGGGATGACAACCTGCACCTCACGGAGGCGGCGATTGTGTTTGCCTCTGACATTCCGGTCCCGCAACTTGGGCCCATCATGCTTGAGGAACTGACGCAAGCGATGGGCCTGATGACAGACATCCGCAATCCATACTACGAAACCCGTTCGGTGTTTTCCGAAGACAGCAACACGGTGCAAAAGCTAGGCGTGCAAGACCGCATGGCCCTGCGCCGCCATTACCCCGCCCGCTAATTTTTATCAGGAGCCTTTATGATACGCGCCCAAAAGACCGTTCAGGACTACATCCGCACAATCCCCGACTTCCCGCATGAAGGGATTATGTTTCGCGATGTCACCACGCTGTTTGCCGACCCACGCGGATTTCGCATGGCCGTGGATCAACTCCTGCACCCCTATGCTGGCGCTGACATTGACGTGGTCGTCGGGCTTGAAGCGCGGGGGTTTATCCTTGGCGGCGCCATTGCCCACCAGCTTGGCAAAGGCTTTGTGCCGATCCGCAAGAAGGGCAAATTACCGGGTAAGGTGATCTCTCAGGCGTATACCCTTGAATACGGAGAAGCGGTGATGGAAATCCATGATGATGCCATTGAAGCGGGTGCCAAGGTGTTGGTTGTGGATGATCTTTTGGCGACAGGTGGCACCGCTGAGGCGGGGATCAAATTGTTGGAAAAGCTTGGCGGGAATGTTGTGGAGTGCGCGTTCATCATTGACCTGCCCGAACTCGGCGGACGCGCGAAGTTGGAAAAAATGGGACAGGACGTACACGTTCTGTGTGAATTTGAAGGCGAATAATCGCTAGTTGGTTTTGCGTTTGGGTATGAACGGCAGGGGTGCCACGGGCACACCGTCATCAATCAGCTTTTTGGCGTCGTCTAAACTGGCGGTGCCATAGATCGCGCGTTCCGGTGCGTCCCCCTCATGCATTTTGCGCGCTTCTTGTGCAAATTTCCCGCCGACATCAACGCTGTTGGCTTCTATGTCGGTGCGCAGTTTTGCCAGCGCGGTTTCAGCGTCAGATTGGGGCGTTTTCAAATCTGCCTTGTTGCCTTTTGCGGGAACGGCAGGCGCCATCATCGCGCGCGACACCTCCGTTGACCCACACACCGCGCAGGCCAAGTGGCCCGACCCCGCGAGAGCATCAAAGGCGGCTGAGGATTGGAACCAGCTTTCAAAATGGTGATCGCGATCACAGATAAGGGTGTAGCGGATCATATCAGACCAGATCTGGATTGAAGGTCTGGATGATCACGCTCAGCTCTGGGTCATCGACCATCTGGGCGGCCTTTTTGCGAGACACCCATTTGCGTTCGCGTTCACGATCCTCGGGCCACCGCTTGAGGATCTTTTTCACCTTGAGAGGGTACACGACGGCCATGCAGGGCAATTCGTCCTGTGACCTGACCTTATAATAGCTGAACACACCGATGGGCCGCGGATAGATTTTGCCGCGCACGCCTGCTTCTTCAAACGCTTCTGTGGCGGCGGCATCCATTGGGGTTTCACCGTGCATCGGCCACCCCTTAGGAACGATCCAGCGTTTGGAGCGGCGCGACGTGACAATACAAAACTGTAATTTGTCGTCTTTTATGCGGTAACACAGCGCGGCGAATTGGGTGCGAAGGTCGGTCTTTCCACCGTCGCCCAATTCAATTTCCCGAGTGTGCAAACTTTTCATGTTTGCGATCCGCCTGTTGCCCTTCTGCTGCGTTGATGCGCAGAGTTCTGTTATGTGGTTTAGCTATCAAATCCTAAAAGAAATGAAAAGATTTCTGCGCCCTAGCACGTGGATTGTCGCGCTGTGCGCGGTGTTGCCCACAGTTTCAGCCGCACAAGAGGTCACAGTGTTTGCCGCCGCCAGCTTGCGCGATGCACTGGGCACAATCGCGGCGGAATATCAGCGTGAGACGGATGTGGATGTTGTTTTGGTGTTCGCCGCCAGTTCCGCCATTGCGCGTCAGGTCGCACAGGGCGCACCGGCCGATGTGGTGCTGTTGGCGGATGAAGATTGGGGCAAGTGGCTGATCGATCAAGGTACGGTCGGGGGTGTCGATGTGTTCGCGAGCAACCGTTTGGTGTTGGTCGCACGGGGCGACACGGGCCTTTTACCGCCTGACCTATCGCAAATTCTAGAAGGCGAATTAATCGCTATGGCACAGGTCGATGCGGTGCCTGCGGGGCGCTACGGGAAGTCCGCATTGACGTCTTTGGGTCTGTGGGACGATGTCGCGCAAAATGTCGTTCAGGCCGCCAACGTGCGGGCCGCGCTGCGGTTTGTGCAGCGCGGTGAAGTCGGGTTTGGGATCGGATACGCCAGCGATTTGATCGCACTGCCGGATTTACACGAGGTCTATGGTTTTGGCGCTGACACCCACCCGATGATCCTGTATTCTGGGGCACATCTTACGAAACAGGGCGATGACTTTATGACATACCTTCAATCAGTTACCGCACAGGACGTGCTAGGTGATTGGGGCTTTGCGCCAGTGCCGGACGCGCCGTGACGGACTGGCTTGGACCCAACGAATGGACCGCCCTTTTGCTGTCGTTAAAGGTCGCGTTTTGGGCGACGGTGTTCAGCCTGCCTGTCGGGTTTGTTGTGGCCTACGCTTTGGCGCGCGGGCAGTTTTTTGGACGGGGCGCGTTGAATGTGCTGGTGCATTTGCCGTTAGTCATGCCGCCTGTTGTGACGGGATATCTCTTGTTGCTTGGGTTTGGTCGCACAGGCCCGCTTGGCGCGGTGTTCGAGGACTTGTTTGGCCTGATCTTTGCCTTCCGCTGGACGGGGGCGGCATTGGCCGCTGCGATTATGGGCTTCCCTTTGATGGTGCGTGCAATGCGCCTGTCTATCGAAGCCGTGGACGCGGGATTGGAAGAAGCCGCCACAACCTTGGGCGCATCGCGGTTGCGGATTTTGCGCACGATCACTGTGCCCCTCGCGTGGCCGGGTATTTTGGCGGGCGCGGTTTTGGGGTTCGCCAAAGGCATGGGCGAATTTGGCGCAACGGTGACGTTCGTGTCCAACATTCCGGGGCAGACGCAAACGCTTGCGCTGTCCATCGACACGCTGCTTGAAATTCCGGGCGGAGAACCCTTGGCCCTGCGGCTTGCTATTGTGTCCATCGCCATCGCGGCGGTCGCGCTGATCCTGTCTGAAATGCTGGCGCAGCGCGTCACAAACCGAAGGACTGGCTGATGTTGCAGGTCCGTATCCTCAAATCTTTTGGCGATTTCACGCTAGACGCAGCCTTTGATGCGCCCGCAGGCATCACCGCGATCTTTGGCCCATCAGGGTCCGGCAAAACCAGTGTTATCCGCGCCGTTGCCGGGCTTTTGGCCTGCGAAACAGCAAACGTTGTTTTGTCGGGCACCTCGCTTGATCGGACAGCACCAAACAAGCGCAAGATCGGCTATGTCTTTCAGGATGCGCGCCTGTTCCCGAATATGAATGTGTTGAAAAACCTGCGCTATGGCGGCACTCACGATGAAGACGCCGTGATCGCAGTGCTGGGTTTGTCTGATCTGTTGGATCGGTTCCCCGCGTCACTATCTGGTGGTGAAAAGCAGCGGGTGTCACTGGGCCGCGCGTTGATGTCTGCGCCTGAAATGTTGCTGCTGGACGAACCCTTGTCCGCGTTGGACGGGCCGCGCAAAGCCGAGGTCTTGCCATATCTTGAGGCACTGCGCGATCAGACCGACATCCCGATCCTTTATGTCAGCCATGACATGAGCGAAGTCGCGCGATTGGCCCGCCACATCGTTGTGTTGGATCAAGGGAAGGTCGTTTTGGCAGGGCCGCTCGAAGATATCCTTGCTGATCCTGCGGCTGTACCGTTTCTTGGGGCGCAAGACACGGGGTCCGTTCTGACGGGACGTGTTGTGGGACATTCGGACGATGGGTTGACCAAGATCGAAACAGGGGCGGGGCCGCTTTGGGTGCCGGGTCCTGTTGGGCGTTCGGGTGGTTATTTGCGGGTGCGCATCCCCGCACAAGACGTGATCCTGTCGCGCAGCGCCCCCGTTGGGATGAGCGCGCTGAACGTGTTGTCCGTGACAATCACAGCTCTCGAACGCGGAGGGCAGGCGGGGGTGATCGTGACCCTCAAGGCGGGGAATGATCGCCTTTTGGCGCGCATCACCAAAAGATCCTGTGACGCCCTGAACCTTGTCGAAGGCATGCAGGTTTTTGCAATTCTTAAGGCAACCGCAATCGCGCCCGACGACGTCGTTTAACGGTAGGTTTTGATGAGGTCACCGTCCGCGGGCGTGGCTTCATAGATCGCGCGCGCAATGGCGCGGCTGAGGCAGGTCGCGGCGGCGGCACCGATTGGCGCAAAAGCCGCGTGATCGATCGGGGGGGCATTTGACGTCGACACACCGAACACTAAATCACCATCAAGGGGGGTGTGGCTGGGCACAATGGCGCGCGCCATTCCGTCATGCGCGTTCACGGCCAAACGGTGGCACTGCGTTTTGGTCAGGGGCGCATCTGTGGCGACAATTGCGATTGTGGTGTTCGCACCAGCCGCCGCGTGCGTGCCCATCGCTTCTTCTTTCAAGCTGGGGTCGGGGGCGGTGTATCCCCCTGTCGGATCAGGGCCCAAGCCGCCAAATTCGCCGTCCATTTCAAATGGGGCGGCCCAGAAGTGGCGATCGCCGCGGGTGGTGACGCTGCCCAACGCATTCACAACAACCAACGCTGCGACGGTCGTTCCGTCCGGCAAGGTAACGGACGCAGACCCAAGCCCACCCTTTTGGCGCGCCGCCATCGCCCCCGTACCGGCCCCGACGCTGCCCAATGCAAAATCAACAGACGCAGTGTCCAGCGCTGAACGACCAAGCGCAGGGTAGGGGTTTTCGCCCCATGCCTTGTCACCGCCATTGATCAGATCAAACACAATGGCACCGGGCACGATTGGAACGGTCACAGATCCCACGCGAAATCCGCGTCCCATATCGCGCAACCCGTCCGCAACACCGCCGCAGGCATCAAGCCCAAAGGCCGATCCGCCCGACAAGACCAGCGCGTCAACCTGTTGCACCGTTTTGTCAGGCGCCAGAAGATCGGTTTCGCGGGTCCCCGGCGCCCCGCCCATGACATGGACCGAGGCGGTAAAAGGCGCATCCCCGACCAGAACCGTGCTGCCGGATTTGAGGCGCGTGTCTTGTGCGTTGCCAACCCGCAAGCCCGCAATATCCGTGATGAGGTTTAAGGCCCCCGTTTTGTAAGCCATTGTTATTCCTTACCCATGCCAAGCTGCGACGGTTTTTAATGTGGAAAACCCATACAATGCTTCGAACCCTTTTTCGCGTCCGTGGCCGGATTTTCCAACGCCTCCAAAGGGCAGTTCAACACCGCCACCCGCACCGTAATTATTGATAAAGACCTGCCCTGATTTCAACGCTTTGGCCAGCCGCATTTGCCTCCCTCCGTCCGCTGTCCAGATGGATGCTACCAGCCCGTAGTCGGTTCCGTTGGCGATGCGAACAGCGTCGGTTTCATCCTCGAACGGGATCAAGACCTGCACGGGCCCAAATATTTCGTCCTGCGCAAGCGGGTGATCGGGCGGCACGTTCGCAAACAATGTGGGGGCCACGTAATGCCCCATCGCATCGGTCACGATCTTGCCTTGCGCCACAATATCGAGGTCAGCCCCTTGCCGCATGAACCCTGTCACGATGTCTTTTTGGCGCGCCGAAATCAGCGGGCCGACGTTAAGATCATCAAGCGCGGGACCAACTTTGAGGTCGCGGTACGCCTGCGCCATGCGGCGCAACACCGTGTCATAGACCCCGCGTTGCACCAAAATTCGACTGGAGGCAGAGCAGGTCTGCCCCGCATTCTGGATGCCCGCGTTCACCAAAAACGGCAGCGCGCGATCAAGATCGGCATCATCAAACACAAGCTGCGGGGATTTCCCGCCGAGTTCGAGCGTGACAGGAATGACGTTTTTCGCCGCAGCCGATTGGATCAATTCGCCCGTGCGCACTGATCCGGTAAACGACATATGCGCGATGCCGGGGTGCGCTGCTAACGCCGCGCCCGCCTCATGTCCCAAACCTGTCACGACATTCAACGCGCCCGCTGGCAGACCCGCGTCTGTCGCGATTTGTGCAAAGGCAAGCGCCGTGAGGCAGGCGTCTTCAGCTGGTTTCAAAACACACGCATTGCCCATCGCCAAAGCCGCGCCAACAGATCGCCCGATGACTTGCATCGGGTAATTCCATGGCACGATATGACCCGTGACACCGTGCGGTTCGCGCAGGGTATAAACCGTATAGCCGTTCAAATAGGGGATGGTTTCGCCGGTGATTTTGTCCGCCGCGCCGCCATAAAATTCAAGGTAGCGCGCCAAGGCCACAGCGTCTGCGCGTGCTTGCGTCAACGGCTTGCCGACGTCGTAGGATTCCAGATGCGCCAAGGCGTCAACATGGCCCAACACGGCCTGCCCGATGCGGGTTAAAATGCGGCCCCGTTCCAGCGCGCTCATCCCTCCCCACTCCCCGGTCAGGGCGGACTGCGCGGCGGCAACTGCACGGTCGACGTCGCCCGATGTCCCGCGCCCGATGATCGTTAAACCCGCACCTGTAGATGGGTCCACAACGGGGATCGTTTGGGCGGATGGTGTCCAGTGCCCACCAATCAAGTGGTGCGCTGGCGGAATGTTGAAGGGCGTTAGGGGCATGTCAGACCTTATCCAGTTCAGGCAGACGCGGGGCAGCGGCCAGTAGGGTTTTGGTGTAGGGGTGCGTAGGCGCGGTAAAGACCTGTTCGCTGTCGCCTTGTTCGACGATTTGACCCGCCTTCATGACCAAAACGCGGTCTGTCACGCCACGCACGACAGTTAAATCATGGCTGATAAACAGATAAGCCAGGCGGCGTTTTCGGCACAGATCAGCAATCAGATCAAGAACTTGCGCACGTACCGACACATCCAGCGCGGACACGGCTTCGTCAAAAATAATCAAATCCGGTTCTACGATCAGCGCGCGGGCAATAGCGATGCGCTGGCGCTGGCCGCCTGAAAATTCGTGGATGTATTTGTCGGCGTCACCGGCCTGCAAACCCACCTCTCTCAGCGCGCGCGTGATGCTGGCGTCCGCGTCTGCGGGAGGCGTCGGGAGCAGGTGCCAAGGCTCACTGATCAAGCGGCGCACCTTATGGCGAGGATTGAACGAACTGTAGGGGTCCTGAAACACAACTTGCATGCGGCGTCGCACGGACAGGTTGGGGCGATTGTCCGTAAATACGGGCGATCCTGCGAGCGTTATTTGCCCGCGTTGCACATCTTCGAGGCCAAGTATCGCGTGGGTCAGCGTGGATTTCCCACAGCCGCTTTCCCCGACAAGGCCGACTCGTTCGCCCTGTTCAATTTGAAACGTGATCGCGTCCAATGCACGAAACTTGGGGCGTTTTCCAAAGACAGTTGTGCGCGGCATCGGATAGTCGCGCGCGACGTCTTTGACGTTTAGCAGCGGATCACCAGCGATCTTGGGCGGCAGGTCAACGCGGTGGCGGGATGCGTCAAACAGGGCCTTTGTGTAGGGGTGCTGCATGTTGCGCAGAAGGGTCTGGGTGGCACCGGATTCAACGACGCGTCCGTTTTGCATCACGATGATCTGGTCCGCGATATTAGCGACCACCGCAAGATCGTGCGTAATGATCAAAAGCCCCATTTCAAATTCACGGACGAGATCGCGCAACAGGTCCAATATGGTTGCCTGCGTTGTGACGTCGAGCGCGGTGGTCGGTTCATCCGCAATCAACAATTTGGGGCGCAGCGCGATCGCCATCGCAATGACCACCCGCTGACGTTGCCCGCCTGACAGCTCATGTGGATATCGATTTGGCGACATATCCAGCCCGACTTTGCGCAACATGTCGGCGGCGCGGGCATGGGCCTGCGCCTTGGTCGTGCCTTCATGAATAAGGATCGTTTCAGCGACCTGCGCGCCGATGGTCTGCACAGGGTTCAACGCTGTCATCGGTTCTTGAAACACCATGCCCATCACGTTCCCGCGCAGCGTGCAAAGGTGCTTTTCAGTGACGTCAAGGATGTCGGTGTCGTCCAACATGATGCGCCCCGTGGTCTTTGATCCGGTCGGCAAAAGGCCCATCACGGACAGGGCGGTCATGGACTTCCCCGATCCGCTTTCGCCCGTGATGGCGGCGATTTCACCGGCCTGCATGGACAGATCAACGTCGTGCAGGATTTCCGTATCCCCGATCGCCAAGGTCAGATTTTTGATGGACAGCAATGTCATACACGCCCCCGCCGCAGTCGAGGATCAAGCCAGTCGCGCAATCCGTCGCCCAACAAATTCAACCCCAAGACCATCAACACAATGGCCAGCCCAGGGATCAAGGCGGTGTGCGGTGCGATGGATGTCAGCGTTTGCGCATCCGCCAACATGCGCCCCCAACTGGCGGTCGGGGGCTGTGCGCCAAGGCCGATATAAGACAGCGCCGCTTCGGCGAGGATGCCGAGCGAAAACTGGATCGTGCCTTGGACGATCATCAGGTTCGTGATGTTGGGCAGGATGTGTTCGATGGAAATCCGAAAGCTCGATTTGCCAGACACCCGCGCCGCAAGGATGAAATCCCGTTCCCAGATCGGCAAGGCCGCGCCCCGTGACAGGCGTGCAAACACGGGAATGTTAAAGATGCCGATGGCGATGATCGCATTGATCGCCGACGCGCCGAAAATCGCGGTGATGAGGATTGCAATGACAAGGCTGGGGAACGCGAACACAAGGTCGTTGCCGCGCATAATGACCTCATCCAGCAACGATCCACGGCGCGCGGCGGCCAAAAGGCCAAGGGGGATACCAACGCAAATCCCGATCCCAACGGCAAGAACAGCGACGGCGATGGATGTGCGCGCGCCCATCATGATCATCGACAAAATATCGCGGCCAAAATGGTCGGTTCCGAGCCAGTTTGCGCCGTTAGGTGGGTGAAGTTTATTTGGTATATCAAGGCTTTGGATGTCATATGGCGTGTAGAAGAATGACAGGATCGCAAGCCCCGTAAACAGCGTAGTGAGTACGCCGCCAAAGATGATATTGCGGGTCACGATTTCGACCTCAACCGAGGATCGACAGCGCCGTAAGCGATATCAACGGCGAAGTTCACAACGATGACGACGAACACCAACAACATCACCACGCTTTCCACCACAATAAGGTCGCGCCCCGAGATGGACTGGAAAATCAAACGACCAAGACCGGGCAGAAAGAACACTTGTTCAATGATGATCCCCCCCGCGAGCAGGAACGAGAATTGCAGGCCGATGATCGTCAGGACAGGGATCAAGGCGTTGCGCACCGCGTGTCGCCAAAGGGCCTGCCTGCGCGTGAGGCCCTTGGCGCGGGCGGTGCGGATGTAATCTTCGCCCAACGTGTCGAGGAGAGAGGATCGCATCACCCGCGCCAGAATGGCGGCTTGTGGCAGGGCGAGGGCAATGGCGGGGAGCGTCAGGGATTTGATCGCGAGGGCAGGGTTGTCCCAACCGGGAAAGCCGCCCGCTGAAAACCAGCGCAGGTTGATCGCGAAGATCAACACAAGGATCATAGCGAACCAGAAATTCGGGATCGCGACGCCCAATTGGGTCGCGCCCATGATCGACATATCTGCGGGGCCACCGCGGCGTGACGCGGCAATGATGCCCGCGGGAAAGGCAATGAGAGTGGACAGGATCAGCGCATAAACCGCGAGAGGAAGTGACACCCAGATGCGATCATTCACGAGGTCGACAACGGGCGTCTTGTAGGTCCAAGAGGTGCCGAAATCGCCCGTCAGCATGCCCGTGACCCAATTGAAATAACGCACGTGGAGGGGATCGTTCAGTCCCATTTGGTCACGCAGCGCCTCGAGGGTATCGGCGCGTGCATTAACGCCAAGCATGAAGGAGGCGGGATCGCCGGGGATGACCTCAATCACCGCGAAAATCACGATAGAAGCCGCGATCAGGCTTAGGACAAGAGAAAGGAGGCGTTTGCCTGCGTAGCGGATCATGCGGCCTCCCTTAGGCGACCTCGGCGGGGGTCAATCACACGCGCCAAGGTCCATGTTTTACTCGGACCAGCTGACGCCAGTGAGGTCCACCGCGGCGGTTGGTTGATCCAACCACAACCCGTTCAGACCCGCCTTTGCCACTGTCGGCACGGCGAGCTGGAACAGATACCCGTTGACGTAATCTTCCGAAATGATTGTCTGGGCCGCGGCCATCAGTTCGCTGCGCATCGCAGGATCGGTTGTCGCGTTCAGCTTGTCCATGACCGCCTGAAAGACGATGTTGTCGTACTGGAAATAATAGCTGGGGTTGGCATAAATCCCGAGGTCCATCGGTTCCGTGTGCGACACGATCGACATCCCGAAATCTTTGGCTTTGAACACTTCTTCAAGCCACTGGGCCCATTCCAGATTTGTGATTTCAGCCGTGATGCCGACCTCGCGCAGCTGTGCGGCAATAATTTCACCACCACGACGCGCATAGGACGGCGGCGGCAGTTTCAGCGTGGTCGTAAAGCCGTCGGCAAAACCCGCTTCTGCCAACAATTCGCGGGCACGATCAGGATTGTGGGCGCTGTTGGCAATCAGGTCCACGTAGTCGGGATTGTGGGGGGCAAAATGCGTGCCGATTGGCGTGCCGTATCCGAACATCGCACCATCAATGATCGCTTGGCGGTCAATGGCCAAAGATACGGCCTGACGCACCAGCACATTGTCGAACGGTGGCATTTGGTTGTTCATCGACAGGATCGTTTCGCCCTCGGTGTTGCCGACGAGGACTTGGAACCGTGGATCAGCCTCAAATTGAGGGAGGTTTTCAGGCGCGGGGAAGCCCACGAATGCATCCACATCTTCGGCCATTACGGCAGCGAACGCAGCCGTTGGATCACTGATAAAGCGGAATGTGGCAGATTCCAGCGCGGGGGCATCACCCCAATACGCATCATTGCGCACCAGTTCGAGCCGATCACCCTGAACCCAGTCGCTGAAAGCAAACGCACCCGTCCCGATGGGATTTGAGGCAATGGTTTCAATGGACTCAGGCGCGACGATAACCGCATCGCCCCATGCCATATTAAATAGGAAAGATCCGTTTGGCTGGGCCAAGGTGACCTGAACGGTCAGAGGATCAACAACCGTTACGTCTGCGATATCCGCAAACAGGCCCTTTTGCGCGTTTGTGCTGTCATCGGCGCGGGCGCGATCAAGGCTGAATTTCACATCATCCGCGTTCATGTCTGTGCCGTCATGGAACATGACACCTTCGTTCAGCATGAACGTATAGGTCAAACCATCGTCGGAAATGTCCCAGCTTTTGGCGAGTCCGGCAACAACAGACCCGTCCGCCATAAATCGTGTCAGACCTTCGAATACGTTTGAATATAGAACGGAATCAATAGCTTGCGCAGCGCCGCCTGTTGGGTCAAGGTTCGGTGGTTCCAACTGGATTGCGACTGTGATGTCGGTTTGTGCGGACGCCATGCTCGCGGTCAATGCAAGCATGCTCGCGGAAAGCAGTTTGGTGAAATGGGTCATATTGATCCCTCCCTGTTTAGTCTTTTGGCAGCAGCAGTGCGGCCAGACTTCTGACCATAACTTCTACGCTGACCATCATATCGTCAACGCCGATGTATTCATCCGGCTTATGCGCCAGTTCAAGAATGCCCGGACCATAGGCCACGCAATTCTTCAACTTACCGATCCGGTCTATGTGTTTTTGATCATACGTGCCGGGGCTTGCGACAAATTCAGCGGGTATTCCCAGCACGGTTTCGATTTGGCTCGCCAACGTGGCGGCAATCGGCGCGTCGCGGTCCGTCATGGAGGGGAGGACGTGATTGATCTCGCGCAGTTCATACTCAAACCGGTCGCGCGATGTCTTTAATTCATCAAGCAATGCAGTCACTTCGCCGCGCACCTGATCTAGCGGTTCTTCGTCTAAAAAGCGGCGGTCAATGACGATGCGGCAGGAATCCGGTACACAGTGGGCGGGCAATCCTGTGAAATCGTCCGCCTGTTCGGCCTGACCGCCATGGATCGAATTTATGTTCATGGTGGATTGGCGTGCGCCTTCTGGAACGACGGGCATATCGGTGCGGCGCTGCGCCATGGCGGGGAACAAATCGGTTTCAAACTTGTCCAATACCGCCCCCATGTGGCGCACAGCGCAATCGCCAAGGAACGGCATGGACCCGTGGGCGATTTCACCGAATGTTTCAATTTCGGCCCACCATCCACCACGATGCCCCAGACAGACGCGGTCTTTGTTGAGGGGTTCGGGGATGATCACGTGTTGGACACGAGTCGGGGAGAAGTATCCTTTTTCGGCAAGGTACGCGACGCCACCATACCCGCCCGATTCTTCATCCGCCGTGCCCGAAATTTCAATCGCGCCGTGGAAATCGGGGAATGTTTCGATAAAGGCTTCGGCGGCAATGATTGACGTGGCAAGCCCGCCTTTCATGTCGCACGCGCCGCGCCCGTAGATTTTACCATCAATCAGGTCACCGCCAAACGGATCGGTCGTCCAGCCATTGCCGACCTCGACCACGTCGGTGTGGCTGTTGAAATGCACGCATTCGCCGGGTTTTTTACCGTCACGGCGCGCCACGATATTCCAACGGGGATATTTTTCGCTGTCCCCGGGCGTGCCGTGGGCGCGGATCAGTTCAGTGGTGAAGCCGGATTTGGACAGGCGGCGATCAAGGTAGTCGCAAATGTCGCGGTAGTTTTCGCCCGGTGGGTTCAACGTCGGAATACGGATGAGGTCTTGCGTGAGGGCAATCAGATCATCGCGCTTGCCCGCGATCCGCGAAAGAAGAGGGGATAAGTCTGTCATGGCATGACTATCTGCGGGCATTGGGAAACCTGCAAGGGGCAGCACCAGTGATTGTGTTGCGCGGCGCGGCCCCGTAATTAGATGAAAATGTCTGGCAGCACCAAAAGGGCCAAAACGAATGAAAAGCGATGCGGTGTCTTTGAAGATCTTGTCGTGGCAAACGCGCGCTGTTTACCTGCTTGAACAGGTGTTGGCCCATGCATTGGTCCCGTTAGCCTTTTTAATCATGGTACTGCGATCGCGCAAAGAACCAGCGCATTTCAAAAACTTGTCAGATCGTTTCGGCTTTGGGGCTATGGAACACAGGAAATCGGTATGGATCTATGCGGCATCTTTGGGGGAAACCCGTGCGGCAAGCCCTTTGATAAGACGTCTAAGGTCAG
>JABBAI010000135.1:0-325 GCA_018608045.1 Octadecabacter sp.
GGCCACTGGCACGGCGATAATGGCGCCCAGGCACCCCGCCAAAACAATCGCGACGATGGGGGGCAAGCCGCCAAACATCGTCAGTGCGAATAACATATAGCCGCCAAAACCCACATAGGCTTGCTGCCCGACGGACACGAGGCCCGCATAGCCCGCCATCAAATTCCAAAGGCTGGCCAAAGCGAGGTAGAGAAAAATCTCTCCCATCAGACGCATATCGGCGCGGCCCGCCCAGTACGGCGCGGCAATCAGAATGATCAGGACAATAAGGCCAAGGATCGCGGCCACTTTCGTTGCGGAGGATGTGCGGGTGACATGAAAATCG
>JABBAI010000135.1:335-4368 GCA_018608045.1 Octadecabacter sp.
GGCTCATTCGCTAATCCTCGGAAATAACCCATTGGGGCGCACGGCCAGAATGATAAGGAACGCGATATGACCCGCAAGCAATTGCCAACCGGGGTCAATTTTTGCGCCGACGGTTTGGGCGACGCCAAGGATCACGCCACCAACCAGCGTCCCCCACATGTTGCCCAAGCCCCCGATAATGACGGCCTCAAATCCAAAAACCAGACGACCGCCTCCGATTGAGGGGTCAAAGCTGGTGCGAATGCCCAACATGATGCCCGCAATCGCCGTGACACCCAGTGCCAGTGCCATGGCCAAACCAAAGATGTGACGGCGGTTCAGGCCCATCAGCTGGGCGGTTTCTTGATTGTCTGATGTCGCGCGAAAGGCGCGACCAAGGGCGGTGTGATAAAACATCCATTGCAGCGCGGCGATGACGGCGACCGCGATCGCGAAGGTCAGGACAGGCAAGACCCCAAAGGAAAGTTCGCCCACAGGGATACTTGCGGTTTCCAGCGCGCCTGCGTTCATTTTTTGCGGATCAGCCGAATAGATTTCCAACAGGCCGTTCTGGAGGATCACAGACAGGCCGAACGTCACCAAAAGCGGTGGAAGGATATCTTTGCCGAGGGTCTGGTTCAAAATACCTCGTTGCAGGATGTAGCCGAACAGCGCCATCGCAGGCACCACCAGCAACAGTGCCAATAACGGATGCAACCCAAGGATCGTCGTGACGGTCAGGCCCAGATAGGCGGCCAGAACGATCAAGTCACCATGGGCGATATTGACCAATCGCATGACCCCAAAGATCAGCGAAAGCCCAGCGGCGAACAGCGCGTATAGCCCGCCCAAAAGTGTGCCCTGCACAATTGCGTTGACCCAATCCAAACTATTCGACCCCGAAATAGGCGCGCGAAATGTCTTCACGGGCGGCAGTTGCAGATGCGCCTGACAGGGACACGCGGCCTTCTTGCAAACAATAAAAACGGCGTGACACGGACAAGGCTTTAGTGATGTCTTGTTCGACGATCAACGCGCTCATGCCCTCACCGATGATGCCCGGAAGGGCGGCGTAGATGTCTTTGATAATAATCGGCGCAAGCCCAAGGCTAATTTCGTCAAACAAAATCAAATCAGGGTTCGCCATCAACGCACGACCAATCGCCACCATTTGTTGCTGGCCGCCGGACAGGGATGTGGATTGTTGGTTGCGGCGTTCTTTCAGGATCGGGAACAGCTTGTAGATCGCGTTCAGCGACCACGGCCCTTTGCGCCCCAGCTGACTGCCGATGATGAGGTTTTCTTCAACCGAGAGGGACGGGAACAATTGTCGCCCTTCGGGAACCAAAGCGATGCCCCGTGTGGCGACCTGATCAGCCCGCAACGCGCCGATGGCTTCGCCACTATAGGTCACCATGTTGGCCGCGCTTTTCGTCAGGCCGGAAATGGCGCGCATCAGCGTCGTCTTGCCCGCCCCATTGGCGCCGATAATTGCCAAAACTTCGCCTTGGGCAACCTCTAGATCAACTCCGAACAGCGCTTGGAAGTCACTGTAAAAGGCCTCAAGTCCGCTAAGTTTAAGAAGGGGGTCAGGCATCTGCGGCGATCCCCAGATAAATTTCCTGAACTTGTGGGCTTTCCATAATCGCGCGCGGTTCGCCTTCGGCGATCTTGCTGCCAAAATCGATAACCATCAGCTTGTCGACCACGGCCAAAAGCGCGTGCACCACGTGTTCGATCCAGATAATCGTGACGCCGCGGCCATGGATATCTTTGATGGTTTGGACAAGCGACGCACATTCGGCTTCTGTTAGACCACCGGCGATTTCATCCAGCATCAAAAGCTTGGGTTTCGCACACAGCGCGCGGGTCAACTCCAACCGCTTGCGGCCCAAAAGGGTCAACCCGCCGGCCAGTGTATTGGCGCGGTCCAGCAGTTCGGTTTGCTTTAATACGTCGATACAATACTCCTCTGCCTCGTGGCCTTGCATCCCGCCTGCTTGGGTCGCTGCGATCATCGCGTTTTCAAAGACGGTCATGCCGGAAAATGGCTGTGGCACCTGAAAGCTGCGCGCCATGCCCGCGCGGCATCGTTTGGCCGCGGATTTGTTTGAAATGTCTGCGCCATCAAATTGAATTTTGCCTGACGTTGGGGCCAAGGTGCCCGTAATCAGATTGAACATTGACGTTTTTCCAGCACCATTTGGCCCGATCACACCAAGCGCCTCGCCCGCGCCAACCTCAAAGCTGAGCGCGTCGGCCACGGTGACGGCACCGAAAGATTTCGACACCTGATCAAGTTGTAAAAATGCGGCCATGGGTCCCCACGAGACGAAGGTTGGCGGCGCCCAAATGCGGGGCGCCGCCCAATGTTTGCCTTAAGACAGCAGTTTCAATTCGCCGGTCAATGGGATGTTCGGCGCGCTAGAGTTGGCGACGATCTTGAGATCCATTGCATCGCCATCACGTTGCCATTGGCCTGCAACAAGTGGCGTCTTCGTGACGTTGTTGATCGGGCCATTTGACCAGTCCACCGTCCCGGTGATCGTGTCGAGGTTTGTCGCGGCAATCGCAGCAACGATCGCAGCACGATCATCAAGGTCTTCGGCGCGTTTGATGACATCAGCGACGACTTCGAACAAGGCATGTTTGAACCCGATGGGCTGTGTCCAAGGGCGCCCCGTCGCGGCTGTGTACCCGTCAGCCAATTCTTTGGATGACGCACCTGTCAGCGACGAATTGAACGGATGGTTCGGGGACCACCAGACCTCGGACGAAAGACCATCACCACGCTCGCCGAGTGCCTCAATCACCGATGGGAACAACAGCGCTTTGCCGATGGTCACGACCTTGGGTGCAAACCCTTGTTGCGCGGATTGCGCCCAGAAGGTCGCGAAGTCCGGCGGGATCATGTTGCCCGTCACGATTCCGCAACCCGCGGATTTGAACGCCGCAATCTGGTTTGAGAAATCATCAGACAGCGGCTGATAGCGACCCGGATCAACCAGATCATATCCAGCAGCGGCCAACGGTTTTGGCAGGCCAAGTTCCGCGTCCCCCCACGCGTTGCCGTCCGCATCATTGGGGAACAAGCCGCCAACGGTCTTGGCGACACCGGCCCCGTCCCACATATCAAGGAACGACCCAATGACGTCCTCTAACCCCCAGAAGAAGTGATAGGTGTTTTGAAAGCCTTCACCCGGTACGCCATTGCGGCCAAAGAAATAGGGCTGCCATGGGCAATCGGTTGTGATGCAGGGGACTTCGTTGATCTCGGCCTGATCTGCTACAGGGTTCACAGTGTCAGGCGTGGAGGCCGCAACGATAATATCGACCTCATCTCCCAAAATCAGATCAGCGGCCACTTCTGCGGCGCGGTTGGGATTGGACTGGCTGTCCTTTGAGATGATCTCAACGGTGTAGGTTTTCCCGTTGTTTTCCAGACCGGCGGAAAACGCCTGCGCGATCGCGTCCAAGACATAGTCGTCGGCCTCGGCGAAACCGGCCAAAGGGCCAGTGCGCGGGCTGACGTGGCCGATTTTGATAACGGCATTTTGTGCATAGGCGCGGGTGCCTGACAGGATCGCAGGGGTGGCAAGTGCAGCAGTGCCGCCTGCCACGAAACTGCGCCGTGTCCATATTGATGTCTTCTTGGTCATTTATTTTCCTCCCTTAAGCCGACGGTAAGGCCGGATGATGAAACGCCCACGACCTGTGGGCCTTCGATTGCATGTGGCGGGGCCGATCTTGATGCTCAACCGTCCCTCCCGAACGGGGTGAGCAAGATCGGGCCCAGCGTCTTTGCGGCTAATCTGATCGAACGAAACTTTTTAATAGATGTCCAGCTGCATCCTCTGCGGTTATGCGAAGGCGGCTCATGATCGTGTCCAAACAGGCCGCAAGCTGTTGTGTGGACGTGGCGGTTGCAGCAACATAAAAGTCGGGCCGCACGACGACATATTGCGCGCCTGTGTCGCGCGCCCAATCTTCATAGATGGTATCTGTGGTGATGACGTCAAACCCGCTGCCGTCCGGCCCCACCGACATTATCCGC
>JABBAI010000135.1:4378-5357 GCA_018608045.1 Octadecabacter sp.
CCGCCCGCCAAGTTGCGACAGCACAGCCGTATGGGCCTCACTTAGGACACCTTCCGTTGGGCGATCCAAGGCCAGCACCATCCAGCCTTGCCCGACCGCCTGATCAAACCGGTCCTGTTTGCCGTTGAAACGCACGATCCCTTGCGGCGATAACTCACCTGCGCTGGGGCTGTCTTCGCACCACACTCCCAAACCGAGCTTCACCAGATCACCGGTGATCGGCGTGTGATCGCGCGCGGCAAGATCCGCCATCATACGCGCGTCCCGTTCCGCCGCTTTTTCGGGATCGGCGATGCAAATGATGTCGCCAAGGTCCTGACTGAACCGGATATAATGTTTGGCGTGTTCAATGCGTTCGCTCTCATAGCTTTGTAGGATGTCTACGGAAAACAGCCCATCCAGAATGGCGTTCAAACGCCATCCCAATCCAACAGCATCGCGCAGACCCGCACACATCCCTTCGCCCGCGAACGGGGGCATCAAATGCGCCGCATCGCCCGCGATCATGCAGCGTCCATCCACCCATTTGTCTGTCCATCGGGCCTGAAACTGATAAACCGCGCTGCGTTCCAGTTCAGCGTTGTCGGGTGTCAGCCCCCACGGTTCCAGCAGTCGCCATGCGCTTTCGGGTTTGGCCAGTTCAATCTTATCCTCATGTGGCAGCAACATGAATTCCCAGCGCCGACGCCCCGGGCCGCCGGGTACGATGGTGGTCGGACGTTTGGGATCGCACAGCTGCCACTGGGCAGGTGAGGCCTCATATCCCGCATCCGGAATCATATCCAGAATGAGCCAATCGAAGAAATAACCCTTGTCGATCACCGGCAACCCAAGGCTGTCACGCACAAAACTATTGGCCCCATCCGCGCCAACAACAAACTGGGCCGTTAGTGTTTTGCGCACCTTACCTGTGGCTGTATCTTGCACCACGACCTGCGCGCTTTGCCCGTTTTGGGACAGGTCCACAGCCGTCCAGCCG
>JABBAI010000183.1 GCA_018608045.1 Octadecabacter sp.
CCTGCACATAGTTTGCAAACATCGGCACCAGAACACCGCCTTCGTCGCGCAGAATCTGCTGCATCTCGAAGTACTGCTCACGGCGCTTATCGCTGTCCAACTCGGCACGGGCCGTCAATAACAGATCCTGGAAACGTGCACTGTCGTCCCGATCCCACTGGCTATCATTCCAGGGCGCACCGGCTTCGTATGCAGTAGCGAACATCCAATCCTCGGTTGCACGGCCGGACCAATAACAGGCGCTGAACGGCTTGTTCAGCCAAACGTTTGACCAATACCCATCAGCTGGCTCCTGAATGACGTTGATGTTGATTCCAGCTGCCGCTGCGGACGCTTGAAACAACTGACCCGCGTCAACCGCACCTTCAAACGCCGCGCTGGACGCAGAGAAATCGATGTCGATGGAATCAAGTCCAGCCTGCTGGAGATAGAACTTTGCCTGATCCGGATCGTATTCAAGCTGCTCCATCTCATCGTTGAAGTACTGGTTAGCGGGACCGATTGGCGTGTCGTTACCAACAGCACCGTGACCCATAAGGATCTTGTCGACCATTTCTTGACGGTTGATGCCGTACTTCAGCGCCTTGCGCACGTTGACATCATTGTATGGCGCCACGTTTGTCAGCATTGGCATTGTGTACTGCTGGTTGCCAGTTACTTCTTGAATACGCAACGCGGGGTTGGCGCGCAGTAAGCTTTCGGTTTTGAAGTCGATCCGGTTGATCGTGTCGACCTGACCGGTCATCAACGCGTTCATACGTGCAGTATTATCGTTGATGGCGATGTATTCGATCTCGTCGAAGAAACCGGCACCGTCCCCTTTGTAGTGATCGGCATACCGGCTGGCCGTCATACGCACACCGGGATCAAACGATGTCACCTGATACAGACCTGTACCGATACCGTTCGCGATGGCCTCGTCGATTTGGCCGGCTGGGTACATCAGGATGTGATAGTCTGACAGCAGATACGGGAAGTCAGCGTTGCCAGAGGCAAGCATGAACTGAACCTGATGCTCGGTCACTTTGGTCATCGTGTCGATGGCTTCGACGATCGGCTTGGCTGCGGACTGGGAGTCTTCGCCAAGGTGCATTTGCAACGACGCAAGTACGTCATCAGCGCCAAAGGACTTGCCGTTGTGGAATGTCACGCCTTGGCGCAGGTTAAACGTCCACGTTTTGGCATCTGCAGACGCCTCCCAGCTTTCTGCCAATTCGCCCACAAGCGATCCGTCAGCTGCCACTTCGGTCAGTGAGTCAAAAACAGCGCCCTGCGCCGATGCGATCATGTAAATGTCGGAGTGTGTCCGCGCATCCCAGCTGTCGGATGTGTTCGCACCACCCAAGCCAGCGGTCAGCTTACCACCCCGAGCTTGCGCTCGCAGCGGAAAGCCGGATGCGGCCAAAACGCCCGCGGCAACACCGGATTGAAGCAATCCACGTCTGCTAATTCCATACATATTTTAGTCTCCCTGAAGTTTTCTTCGTTGTTATGACGTTACTATACGCCGATTCGCCTACATTTTATCAACTGCTGCGTTGCCGACATTATCGATACCCCGCTCCGCGAGCAGATTTGTTAGCCAGTCAGGGTCCATTTCAGGCACCGAGCTTAGCAGTAAATCCGTGTAGGCATGGTGTGGCGGTGTGAACATGTCGTTCTTGGGCCCTTGCTCCACCACTTTTCCGTCCTTCATTACCACAACCTCGTCTGCGATTGCTTTCACAGTCGCGAGATCATGCGTGATGAACATGTAAGACAATCCAAGTTTGTCTTGCAAATCAGCCAAAAGGCGCAAAATGCCTTCGGCTACCAGTTGATCCAAGGCAGATGTCACCTCGTCACAAATGATGAATTTCGGTTCAGCCGCAAGCGCGCGGGCGATGCCAATGCGTTGCTTTTGACCACCCGACAATTCCGACGGAAGGCGGTCACGATACGTAGCCGGGTCCAGTTCGATCTGATCCAAAAGCTCATCCACGCGGTCCAGTCGTTTTGAACCAGTCAGGCCGCCGTAGAACTGCACAGGGCGTCCGATAATCTGGCCGATGGTCTTGCGCGGGTTCAATGCCGTGTCCGCCATTTGGTAAATCATCTGCGCCTGACGCAACTGATCTTTGGACCGCTTTTTGTAGTTTGCCGGAAGGACCTGACCATTAAACTCAATCTCACCCATACTCGGCGGCAACAAGCCTGTGATGCACCGTGCCGCTGTCGATTTTCCGGACCCGGATTCGCCCACCACCGCGACCGTGCGGCCCGCGTGGACGTCAAAACTGACATCGTGCAAAACGTCCGTCGTACCATAGGCTGCGGTGATGCCGCGCACGGACATGACAGGCACAGTTCCCTTGGAAACGAACGGCTTGGCAGGGCGTTCAAACGAGCGCACCGCCCACAGCGATTTGGTGTAATCTTCCTTGGGCGCGGACATCATGGTGCGGGTATCAGCCTCTTCAACCTCGTCGCCGCGCAAAAGAACTTTGATCTTATCGGCCATCTGCGCCACCACAGCAAGGTCATGGGTGATGTAAATTGCAGCGGTGTCAAATTCCTCAACGATCTCGCGGATCGCAGCGAGGACTTCGATCTGCGTCGTCACATCAAGCGCGGTCGTAGGTTCGTCAAAGATAATCAGGTCAGGACGGCACGACATCGCCATAGCCGTCATCGCGCGCTGCAATTGACCACCGGATACTTGGTGGGGATAGCGGAAGCCGATTTCTTCGGGGTTAGGCAGGCGGAGCTTACGATAAAGTTCCATCCCGTCAGCCGCGCTGTTGGCGCGGTTATCAACTCCGTGCTGAACGGGCGCCTCGGTATGTTGATCAATAATTTGATGCGCAGGATTGAACGACGCCGCCGCAGATTGTGCCACGTAAGAAATACGTTTTCCAAGCAGGTTCCGTTTCACCGCAGCTGATGCTGTGACCAAATCAATGCCGTCAAATTCGACGGACCCTTCGGAAATACGCACGCCATCACGGGTGTAACCCATCGCAGCCAAACCAATGGTCGATTTACCAGCGCCGGATTCCCCGATCAGACCGAGGACTTCGCCCTTCTTAAGATCCATATCAACACCGTTGATAATGGGATTCCATGCCTCGTCAGAGCGGCCTTCAATTTTGAGGCCCCGAACTTTTAGAAGTTGGCTCATTCTTTCAACCCCGACGATTTATGCAGCATCCAGTCGACCACGAAATTCACAGCCACGGTCAGCAAGGCAATCGCACCCGCGGCCAACAATGGTGCCGCCGCTACAGTTGGTGCAAACGCCGCAAAGTTGATGAAGGGTGCCAAGTCTTTGACCATAGTGCCCCAATCTGCCAGCGGTGGCTGGATACCGACGCCAAGGAAGCTCAGCGCTGCGATTGTAAGAAACACAAAGCAGAACCGCAGACCGAATTCAGCCAAAAGCGGCGCCATGGCATTTGGGAGGATCTCTTTGAAGACCAGGTATCCCATACCTTCGCCACGCAATTTCGCGGCCTCAATGTAATCCATGACAACAATGTTCAGACCAACAGCGCGCGCCAAACGGAACACCCGCGTGCTGTCGATTACGGCGATGATCAAGACCATAAAGATCGTCAACGGCACGCCGAGACGATCGGCCCAGACGCTTGCGATTGTCATAAGCAGTAATGCAAAGATAAGCGACGGGATCGCCATCAGCACATCGACCGAACGCGATAGCAATTGGTCAAGCCAACCCTGCAACGTCGCCGCCAAGAACCCCAAGGACCCACCAATGAAGAACGCCAGCAATGTAGTGATAAACGCGATACCGACAGTATTCTGCGCGCCATAGATCAGTCGGCTGAGGATATCACGGCCAATTTGATCGGTGCCCAAAGGATAATCTGGATTGCCGCCAAGCGCCGGATCACCGCCCGCCATTACATTCGCCGCTCCAAGAATTTCAGCCTGACCGTGGGGCGCAATCACACCCGCAAACACCGCGGTAAACGCGTAGATCAAAATCACCAAAATCCCGAACGCCGCTGTCAAAGGCATTGTGCGGAACAATTTACGCGTCCCATTGGTGCCAACATTACGGCCCAACAGACGGAACAAAAATGCCACAATCGACGCGACAATAAATCCCTGAACCGCCCACCGGAAGAACACGACGCCCGCATTCGGCACGCCGATGTCTTTCATTTGTGGTTGGAAATAATACCAGAACGACCACAGCAGCAACGCGCCGCCAAGGACGTAGCCAAACGCTACTCCATAACTCATGTCACGGAACTTGGGGCTATTGTTCGTAACCTTGCGGCCAACAAACCGGAAGATATGGGCGCCAATAACCAGCAGGATTATGATGGCTACAAACCACATTAGACCGCTCATTTCGGGTGCCTCAGACGTGGGTTGGAGATGATAGACAAAATATCCGCTGTAAGATTGAGTACGATATAAGCCGCCGCAAAGATCAGGCAGCAGGCCTGCACGACGGGGATGTCACGGATTTTCACGCTGTCCACAAACAGCTGACCGATACCGGGATAAACGAACACCACCTCAACCACGACGACGCCTGTAATCAGATAGGCAAGGTTCAGCGCGATCACATTGATGATTGGTGCGAGCGCATTTGGCAGCGCATGCTTTACGATGACCCGCATCGGCGACAGGCCCTTAAGGCGCGCCATTTCAATATAGGGCGACGCCAGCAGGTTGATGATCGCGGCGCGCGTCATCCGCATCATGTGCGCCGTCACGACCAACGTCAGCGTCAACGCAGGCAGCATTGATTTTTCAAGGCGTTCAGAAAACGGCATGCCGTCAAAAATATTGCTGAGGCTCGGAAAGACCGGGTTCAAGACAGCGAGGAACAAGATCAACACATAAGCCATAAAGAATTCTGGCGATGAGATGGACGACAGAGTGAACAAGTTCGCCGCCTTATCAAACGCCGTGTTGCGGTACAGCGCCGCTAGAATGCCCAACGTAATCGCCAAAGGCACCGCGATGCAGGCTGTTACAGTCGCAAGAAACATTGTGTTGGACAGGCGTGGTGCGATCTGTTCGGCAACCGTTGTCGTACCCGCACCGCCAAAGTTTGCGAAGTTAAGCTGCGCAAAGCTAGTTCCAAGATCCAGCGTCAGCATCCCCTTCAGCCATTCAAAGTACCGGAAAACCATCGGTTGATCGAGGCCGAGGTCACGCCGAATCGAGGCTACGGATTCAGGTGTCGCACCCTGCCCTAGGATTGCTTCGGCGAAGTCACCAGGAAGCAAATTGACGGCAACAAAAATGACGATGGATACGACAAACAGTGTAACAAGACCAAGACCAAGGCGTTGTAGAACGAT
>JABBAI010000066.1 GCA_018608045.1 Octadecabacter sp.
TTCCAAGCCCAGCCGTCAAGACATCAAATTCGGCTTACGAAGGACTCGGAGTATAGCGTTAATTTATTAAAATTTCAAAAGGGGAATACTGACATGAAAACTATTTTGACAAGTATTTTGGCGACGGTCGCCGCTGGTGCGGCTTTTGCGGGCGATGTAATCGCCTACGACACAGTGTCACCGTCAAGCGGAAGCAGCGACATGAACGCAGCACTTATTCTTTTGCTGATGGTCGGGCTCGTTGTTGCGACGGGTGGATTTCGCGGAACTGATCGCGCAAAGACGCAAGACACGGATGCGTCCGATGATGATGACGTCATCATGAAGTTCTGATCCAAGTCTGCGTAGCGGTTGGGGACTAACGTGAGGGTCCCAAAATCCGGCGCACAGGATCAATCAACAACGGGCCAAGCCGGTGCGTCATCAAAGGCGCGTCGGCTTCGTCGTCTAAGCCGAATGTCACGACCTCCTTTTCGCGGATGACATAAAGTGTGCCGAACATCCAATCCCAGATCGCCAAAGCCTGACCGTAATTGCGGTTGAAATGACGTGGTTCGATGGAATGGTGCACTTGGTGCATCGCGGGCGAAATCAGCACATGTTCAAGCTTTGGGCCAAAGCTGATCCAGATGTGGGAATGCAAGAAATTGGTCACGGTCATATTCGTCAACACGACGAACGCATTTGCGCCCACAATTTCGGCGATGCTTAGGTCCGGGGTGAACGTACCCACCATGAGCCCGAAAATCACGCCAAAGATGACCGTCGTCAGGGCGATCGATACCATACCCGACAGGGGATGCTGGCGATACGCGGTGAGCGGAGTGAGAACGGATGCGCTGTGATGAACCGCATGAAGCGGCCAGAGTGCCTTTGTGTCATGATGCAAGCGGTGGGTCCAATAGTTGGTAAAGTCGGTTAGGACAAAGACGATCAGGGCAAGGGCAAGCGGGGATAGCGCCGCACTGTCTAAGGCCGTGCGCGGCACAAGCGACGCCACCCAAGCCGCCACAGCAGGGACGGCGGCAAAACGTGCAAAGACCCCCAACACACCCAAAACGCGGTTGAACAGATATAATCCAAGATCAGCGCGCACTGATTTGTGGGTCCAAATCGCGCGCGGAAGCAAAAACGCGATCAAGCCACCGGTTTCGCGCCGTATCAGATAGACCAACGCGCCAATCATGCCAAAACACGCCAAATAAATTGGCGAAAGCGCTTGTTCGATACTGAATGTCGCGAGAATGAAGTCTTTGATCTGATCCATGGGGGGACGATGGCTGTATGGGCGCGCAGGGTCAAGATTTCGTGGACCAGATAAGGGACAGCAGTTGCCCGCCGGAGGTCTTTGCGCTATCGCAAAGCCCAACACCACAAAGGGGATGCGACAGATGACAAACGCTGGCAAAACAGGGCTTACATACGCGGATGCGGGCGTTGATATTGATGCGGGTAATGCGTTGATTGATCGTATTAAACCCGCAGCAAAACGCACGAACCGCCCCGGTGTGATGGCGGGTTTGGGTGGCTTTGGCGCGATGTTTGACCTCAAGGGCGCGGGGTATAGCGACCCGATCCTTGTTGGCGCGACGGACGGTGTTGGCACCAAGCTGCGCATCGCGATTGATACCGGAAATGTGGACGGCGTTGGCATTGACCTTGTGGCGATGTGCGTCAATGATCTGGTGTGCCAAGGCGCTGAACCTTTGTTTTTCCTCGACTACTTTGCGACCGGTAAGCTTGAGCTTGATCAGGCCACGCGCATCATCAACGGCATTGCCAAGGGCTGTGAGCAGTCTGGATGTGCGTTGATTGGTGGCGAAACCGCTGAAATGCCGGGCATGTATCCCGAAGGTGATTTTGACCTTGCGGGTTTCAGCGTCGGTGCGATGGAGCGTGGCACAGACATCCCGCGTGGCGTGGTTGAAGGTGATATCCTGATCGGGTTGGGGTCAAACGGCGTTCATTCCAATGGGTATTCGCTGGTGCGCAAGGTTGTTGAACAGTCCGGCCTTGATTGGTCAGATCCATCCCCATTTGGCGATGGCACTTTGGGGGAGGCGCTACTTGCCCCCACGACCCTTTATGTCAAAGGCTGTGTGGACGCGTTGAAGCAAACGGACGCAGTGCACGCATTGGCCCATATCACAGGCGGTGGTTTGACGGAAAACCTGCCGCGTGTTTTGCCCGAAGGCCTTGGTGCGGATGTGGAGCTGAACGCATGGCCTTTGCCGCCCGTATTCAAGTGGTTGATGGGGCAGGCGGGACTTGCACAGTCTGAAATGCTCAAGACGTTTAACTGCGGCATCGGCATGGTGGCTGTGGTTGCGCGTGATCAGGCACAGGCCGTTGGCGATATTTTTGATGCGGCGGGCCACGATGTCTGTGTGATTGGTCAGGTCACGAAAGGCGACGGCGTGCGCTATTCCAGAGAACTCGCATGAAACGCGTCGCCATCCTGATTTCGGGGGGCGGCAGCAACATGGTGGCTCTGGCCAATTCGATGACGGGGGACCACGCGGCGCGCCCGGTGTTGGTGGTGTCCAACGACGCGGCGGCGGTGGGGCTGGCTAAGGCACGTGACCTTTCAATTGCGACAGATGTGGTGGATCATCGCGAATTTGGCAAAGATCGTGCCGCGTTTGAAGACGTTCTGGCCACCAAGCTTGAGGACGCACAGCCAGACATCATCTGTCTGGCCGGATTTATGCGCATTTTGACCGAAGGGTTCACGGCGCGCTACGAGGGGCGGATGCTGAACATTCATCCATCGCTTTTACCAAAATACAAAGGGCTGCACACTCATCAACGCGCACTGGATGCGGGCGATGATGTGCATGGTTGTTCGGTCCATGAAGTCACCTCCGCTCTCGATGATGGGCCCATATTGGGTCAGGCACGGATTGCGGTGACGGCGCAGGACACGGCCGATATACTCGCCGCGCGGCTTTTGCCGTTTGAACATGCTCTCTATGTGGCGGTCTTGCGGCGGTATGCTGCGGGGGATCGCCGCATGGTGCATTTGCCCTTTGATCCTGTAGGGCTTTAACTCGCGCCAATGCTCGCCTAGTGTGCATCAACGCGCGGGTGTCCCCGCCTCAAGCCACATGAAAAGGCCCAGATGAAGACCATCACAACAACTGCCGACCTCGCCGCGTTTTGTACTGAGGCCGCGAAATATCCATACGTCACCGTCGACACAGAATTCCTGCGCGAGCGGACGTATTATTCCAAACTTTGTCTTATCCAGCTTGCCTTTATGGGCGACGGGGAAGATGACGCTGTGTTGGTGGACCCGTTGTCAGACGGGCTTGATCTTGCGCCCTTGTATGAGCTTTTCAAAAATCCAGACGTTGTGAAAGTGTTCCACGCAGCCCGTCAGGATTTGGAAATTTTCTTTGTGGACCAGGGTGTTATTCCAGTACCATTGTTTGACACGCAAGTGGCCGCGATGGTCTGCGGGTTTGGCGAACAGGCGGGATATGAAACGCTTGTGCGCAAAATTGCCAAGGACGAGGTGGATAAATCGTCCCGCTTTACCGATTGGTCGCGCCGCCCTTTGACGGATGCGCAAAAGACCTACGCGCTTGCTGATGTGACCCATTTGCGGGTCATCTACGAATTTCTGTCGCAAGAGTTGGAAAAAACCGAACGCCAAAAATGGGTCGCCGAAGAGATGGGAATTCTGAACGATCCTGCGACCTATCAGGCCGATCCCGACACGGCGTGGAAACGGGTGAAGACCCGCACGAATTCTACGAAATTCCTGTCCATCGTACGCGAATTGGCCCGCTTTCGCGAAACCTACGCGCAGGCGCGGAATATACCACGCAATCGCGTCTTCAAGGACGATGCATTAGTGGAACTGGCGTCAACCAAACCGGCATCCGAAAAGGACTTAGGGCGGTCACGGTTGTTGTTGCGCGAAGCGCGCCGCGGTGACATCGCGGACGGCATTTTGAATGCGGTGAAGGTGGGTCTTGCCGCCGATCCGGAAAACGCACCAAAGATCGATACACGTCGTGAAAAGCTGCAAGTGAACCCAGCACTGGCTGACATGCTGCGTGTGTTGGTAAAAGCAAAAGCCGACCAAAGCGGTGTTGCGCAAAAATTGATCGCAACCAGTGCCGATTTGGACGCTATGGCAGGGGGGCTGCGCGATGTTGTGGCCCTGCGCGGCTGGCGCAAAGAAGTGTTTGGCGCGGATGCGTTGCGGCTGTGCGAAGGTCAGATCGGCCTTGCTGTGCAGGGCGAAAAGGTCGTCACTTTCGATATTTAGGCGCGGTTAACGGCCTGACGTACGTGCGTTCGTTGCGGCCTGAACCCGCACGGACCTGATGCCCGCAAGCGTTGTTGTATCAATGATGTAGCCTGCGTTGATTTCACGGGATCGCGCGCTGCCTTGCGCCTGAAATCCTGTCGGGGCTTGGGCGCGGAATTCAAGCATCAAAACACCATTTGAAATCCCGACCTCGACCAATTCGGCGTTGAAATAGCCTTGCGTGGGGGCGACGCCCGTTGCGCGGACAATGGCACCGCTTGGCGCGCGATCAATAGACAATGCAGTGATGGTTTGCACCATGGGGCGGCTGTCGACGATCGCGACGCGGCGGCCTTCTGGAACGAGGGGGCGGCGGTCAGCGGGGGCCACTGCAGTGGTTTCCGTGCTGTTGCCAAACCAGTTAAACGGGTTGAGGCGGCTGTCGGAAATCCGTGCGCAACCCGACAAGGTCAGCAATACGGCTGTGCTTAGAAGTGTGGTGCGCAACATGGTGGGTCCTCGTGATCGTAATGTTACCCACTTGCTAGCCCAAACTGTGGCCTATGAAAAGCAGGCACTGGACGAATGGTGATGGGCGTCCTAGATCGTTGGAGACATCAGGAGTGACCCATGGCTAGCGACGCCTTCGAAGAGATTGCCGAAACCTTTGAATTTCTGGACGACTGGGAAGACCGGTACGCCCACGTCATCGACATGGGCCGCGAAATGGAACCGCTGGAGGACGCCTTTAAGGTGCCCGCGATGAAGGTTGATGGCTGTGCGTCCCAAGTGTGGTTGGTGCCGTCTGTTGAGGATGGTGTGTTCACGTTCAAAGGCGCGTCTGATGCCATGATCGTCAGTGGCCTGATCGCGATTTTGCGCGCGCTTTATAATGGGTTGCCTGCCAGCGACGTGCCTAGGGTGGATGCCCGCGCCGCGTTTGAACGCCTTGGTCTGAATGATCATTTATCAGCGCAGCGGTCTAACGGTCTGCGTGCAATGATTGAACGTATTCAATCCGTTACGTCCTGAGTGTCGGCACGGCACTGTTTGCTGACGCAAAGGCGCCCGCCCGCTGCACCCTTATTTCAATGCTTCTAGCGTGGTCGCAAGGTCGCCGTACCCTGTGAGGCGGCGTTCAAACGCGAGGCCCAGCCGTTTTGCGTGCTGTTGTGCCAGCGCGGTCAACGCGGGATCATCCGTTTGGGCTTGATAGACCAGCGATTTGTAGTTGCCGAAATACATGTCGCGCAGTTCGGGGTGGCGATCTAGGCCGAGGGGTTTGACCACAAAGGCATCGAATTGGCGCACGAGGAAATCGGTCAGGAAGAAGCTGAACACTTCGTCCTTTTTGGCAAACTCCGCGTTGCCCTCAAAGAACGAATAACAGTGCGGGCCTTCAACCATGTCCACACCAAGATCAGCGCATTTCTTGGCCAGCAGCCCGCCGGTGCCACAATCGGCATAGACGACGAACACCTGCGCATAGGCGTCACGATGTTTCAGCACGGCCTGTTCGACCGCGTCGGGGATTTTTTCGGGATGCACATGTAAAATGGCGGGCAAGCAGTGCAGATCCATATGGGACCAGCTGTTAATCTTGATCAGATCAAGGATTTCACGCGCCAGTGCCCCACAGGCGAGCAGCAAAATCCGCCCATCGCCCTGCGGCGCAAGGCCCGTTGTAGTGAGGGTTTGATCATCCATCGGTCAGTTTGAGGGTACGCATAACGGCCGGACGGGCCTGCATTGCGGCAAAGTGGGCTGCCAGTTTCGGGTAGTCCGCAATATCAACGCCATCTTTGGGCAGCCAGCAGCAGACGTTGAACAAATGGATGTCTGCCACGGAATAGTCACCCACGAACCATCCGTTATCTGGTAGGCTGCTTTCCACATGGGCGCAGCTGGCGTTCATGGTTTCGGGAACTTTGGCGGCCATGGACGCGTGTGCGGCTGGATCATCGGACCAGCGTTCCCCGCGCACGCCGTGGGCGTGGTTCGGGTGCATTGTAGAGGCGAGGTAGCTCATCATTTCGCGCACTTTGGCGCGGGCGAATGTGTCTGCGGGCATCAATTGCCCCGATAGGTCCGCAATATATTCTAGAATTGCGGGGGCTTCGGTCAAAACACCATGATCGCCCGTCAGCGCCGGAACGCGTCCTTTGGGGTTTACGGCCAAATAGTCGGCTTTGCGTTGATCGTTACTCGCAAAGCTGAGCCATTGGATGGTGTGAGAGATCCCCGTTTCCTCAAGCGCGATATGGGGCGCCAGCGCGACGGTGTAGGGAGCAACAAATAGGGTCAGCATCGTTTGGTCCAATCATGCAAAAGCGCGCAGCGGGGTGACCACTGCGCGCGCTTTGTAAAAGTGTCAGCGGTTTTAAGCAGTAGCGCCTTGGTTGTGCTTACGGGCCATAAACGTCTTGGCCGTTTCAACAGCCACAGCCGCGTCACGACAATAGGCGTCAGCCCCGATGGCTTTGCCAAATTCTTCGTTCAAGGGCGCGCCACCAACCAACACCACATAATCATCGCGAATACCTTTTTCGATCATCGTGTCGATCACGACTTTCATGTAGGGCATTGTGGTCGTCAGCAGGGCGGACATGCCGAGGATATCGGGTTCTTCCGCTGCAATCGCCTCTAGGTAGGATTCGACCGCATTGTTGATGCCAAGATCAACGACTTCAAAACCGGCGCCTTCCATCATCATCGATACAAGGTTTTTGCCGATGTCGTGAATATCGCCTTTGACCGTTCCGATGACCATTTTACCAACGCGCGGTGCGCCTGTTTCGGCCAACAGCGGCTTAAGGATGAACATGCCGCCTTTCATGGCGTTCGCGGCCAAAAGAACCTCTGGCACAAACAAAATACCGTCGCGGAAGTCGTGGCCAACAATCGTCATGCCGCCGACAAGTGCTTTGGTCAGAATATCATAGGGAATCCAGCCGCGATCCAGCAGGATGTGCACGGATTCTTCGATTTCTTCCTTCAGGCCATCATACAGGTCATCGAACATTTGCGCGACGAGGTCGTCGTCGTTCAGCTCGCTCAGGATGATGTCGTCTTGGTCGTCTGACATGGGGGAACCCTTTGATCTTGTTTACCGGATTTGGTCGCAATTGTCGCAACCGGTCTGGGACATTTGCGACATTGATTGCCTATACAGCGACCGTTACGCAAATGAATACTTTGCGCCATAATAATGTGATTGCTTCATGGTGACCGGTAGCGCCGCGCTGCAAACACCGTTGCGGCCACAATTGTGCCGGCCAAAAGGGTCTTGGACATCACCTCCATAGCGCCTTCGATCTGAATCGCATGGAGGGCTGTGGCGATCACAACAATGCTGGCGATGCTTTGATGCAGACGTTTCCAAGAACGGGGACGCATGGGTAATTTCAGGCGCGTCATTGCAAGCAGTGCCGTCAGGACCGCCCCCCAAAGTGCCACAACGCCAAACAGCGAAAACCATGTTGGCGCGCGCAGCAACGAGGCGTCGATCGTGTCTGGGGGGCTGACAAAATAGAGGCCGACAACATGGGCGAGGATCAAAATCAGGATACTTGCCCCGATGATGCGGTGCCAGCGCCGCGCGGTTGCGGGGGCGATTAGCGCGCGGACGGGGCACGCGAGGAGGGGTTGCAGCACGAACAGGGACATCGCGACGATGCCTGCAAAGCCCGCGGCGATATACAGTGGGCCGCGATACGCAAGGTATGGGCTGGTGGTTGCAAGTGCAATTGGCACTACCATCGCGGCGATCACAACACCCCACAGAAAAAAGGCGGTCAGGCGTGTTGTCACATCTGTTTCCAACGCTTCGGTGCCTTTGTGTCAGGTTGCGGCCAACACAAAATCAACGTTTAGCGATGTGTGTTGCGCGCTTGGCATGACGGGACGCAGGAAAACGGACTGATAGGCCTCATCATCATAGGCGAGGTGGGCGTGGGGTTGCCCGAAGTTGGGGGTAATTTGCGGCATCTCAAGGCTGTAGGTGCCGTCTGCGCGTGTCAGCACACTGGCGTGGTTTACGGGGTCAGGATCGCCACCCAGAACCGTCGCGGCCCAGATTTGAATGCGAACATTGGCCAGCGGGTCGCCCGTGCCGGCATCGCGCACGAGGCCCGTCATCAAGAAACCGGATCCCAGTTTGTCCACAATCGGGGCGTTTGGACGGTAGTTGTTGGACCCGCCGCGCATGGTTTGGGAGGGCGTCAGCGCCTGTGCCAGGGCAGGTGTCGCCAATCCGACGCCCATCGACAGAGCGAGGGAGGCCGCCCCAAAGCTGGATCAGCGCAGGAAGGTTCGGCGGTTGTGAAACTGTGCTGTCATGGTCTGGCTCTCCTGATGTGCGGACGGGTCGGGGTGGCGCATGTGCCACCAACGTTGTCTATTACCATAGACGTTCAGCACGACTTGCACAGATACTGCACCGATTTGTGAACATCCGCTGCGCCGAAAGTTGCCGAAAATCAGCTGCGGCGGCGGCCGCGACGTGGTGCGCGTGTTGGGCCTGCGCCGTCAGTTCCGTCTGACGCGGATGAAAAGCCGCCAAGCGCTTCAGCGATTGCTTCGAGGGTTGGCAATGCCCCTTTGGGGCGTGTTTCCAAAGCGTTACGCATCGCGCGCAAATGGTCAGGCGTGGTGCCACAACAGCCGCCGATGATCGTGGCACCGCTGTCGCGGGCCAAACAGGCATAATCCGCCATCAGATCAGGCGTGCCGTCATAGTGAATGTGGCCGTCGACATATTTGGGGATGCCAGCATTGCCTTTGGCGATCATGGGAACATCTGGTCCCGCCGCCTGAAACCCCAGCACGGTGCGCAATAAATCAGACGCGCCGACACCGCAGTTTGCGCCAAAGGCCAGTGGGGGATTGGGCAGTTTGCCGACCATTTTAACCATGTCCGCGCTGGTCAGGCCCATCATTGTGCGCCCGGCGGTGTCAAAGCTCATGGTGCCGCACCACGGCATATCTGCCAAAGCAAAGGCTTCGGCAGCGGCTTTGTATTCTTCGGGGGCAGAAATTGTTTCGCACCAAAGGACATCCGCGCCGCCCGCTTTAAGGCCTTCAGCCTGTTCGTGGAACATTTCTACAGCGCTTTCATGGGTCAATGATCCCATTGGAACCATGATATCGCCGGTCGGCCCGACTGACCCTGCGACCACAACTGTGCGGCCTGATTTATCAACAACTTCGCGTGCGATTTCAGCAGCGACTTTGTTGATTTCATGCACCTTACCTTCACCGCCGTGAAGTTTCAGGCGCGATGCGTTGCCGCCGAAGGTATTCGTCAAAAACAGGTCGGATCCAGCATCGACTGCGCCTTGGTAGAGCGCCGTGATACGGTCACGATGTTCGAAATTCCAGAATTCGGGCGCATCACCGGATTGCAGCCCCATGTTGAACAGCGTTGTTCCCGTGGCACCGTCGGCCAAAAGCCAGTCACGCGACGCGAGAAGGTCTGAAAGAATATTCGTCATGATCCGCGTCTCCGATAGGGGATATCAGCGGTTCGCATGGGGCGCGGCGCTGTGCAAATGAAAAATCCTCATGATGTCGCTGAATGAAATTCGGATCGGGGAGTGGGCCAGGCCAGCGGATGCGGAAGGCGAGGGTAATCATCACCATCAAAAGATGGATCGGGCCGCCCGCGCACAGATAGCGGGGGTGCCACTGGGGGGCAAAGCTGGATTTGAACCGCTTCAAACCTGCACATCGCGCTGTGATCTTTGCACCAAACGGGAAGTTGCGCGGCGGCGTCGCCACACTGGCAAGCGAAAGGGTTTGCACGCCAGTATCCCGTGCGCTGTGGATCGCGGCCTGCACCAAGGCGTGCATCGTGCCCTTGGGGATGTTGGCCGTGTGCCGCATTGGATCAAGCGTCCAAACGGGGCCCGTATGAAAGCTGGCAAAGGCGACGGGTGTGTCTTGATCGAAGGCCGCGAATACGCGCTGTTGGCGCAGATAAGTCGGGCAAAACCGCCCCATGGAATGCCCTTTTTCACCGCCGTGGGATGCTGCCCATTGCGTAGCAACGGGGCGCAGGATTTCCGGATCGGTCACCTCGCGGAGGGTAATGTTTGAGCGTTCAAAGGCCGCCAAGGCGCGACGCAACTGGCGTGTGTCGGGGCGGTTGGTGGACCACTGTTGCGGGAAGATAAGGGCATCTTGGGCGCATCTGATCACCGACCATCCCGCTGTGCGCGCGGCGATGGCTTGTTTCGCGCTGCATTTATAAAGGGCCTTGAGGTCTGTTTGGCGGCGTAGATCTTCGAGCGTCATGGCGTCGGGCAAATCCCCTAGGATCGCGCCGTTGCGCCAACAGGGCAGGGTCAGCATGTTACCTTTTGAGTGGGCGAAAGGGATCGCTGATTGAAATACCAACGCGGCCTCGGGATGGTTGGGTGCCTGTGCGCGCAACAGGGGACGGGTGTGCCAAAGCCCCAACAATGCCACAGCGGTGGGAATTGCGTAATATATCACGCGAAACGCCAACACGGCGGCCATGGCTTGTGCATCTGTTGTCGCCCCCAAAAGGGCAAGTAGCGTCAAATCGAACGCGCCAATTCCGCTTGGCGCATTGGATAAAAGGCCAGCACCCAAGGCAATAAGGTATGCCGTGAATAGCAGGTGAAACGACACAGCGTCAGGCCACAACAGCCACAGGGCAAGCGCGGCAAACAATGTGTCCGCGCCCGTCGCGATGAGTAGGGCCAGCAGCGTCCGCGCGCCAACTGCGCGAGGAATCCAGCCCCGACGATGGGCGATGCGCGCGATTGCCATAAGCCCGATCAGCGCGCCCGCCCCAATCCACAAGAGGGTATTGGATTGCGATACCAGACCTAAAAATTGCACAACGAGCGCCGTGATCGCTGCGAGGGCTGCAAGGAATGACAGACTGACCAGAACCGACAGTCGTAAAATGGCGGAGGGCATCATGTCTGACAGGCAACGCCACCGCACCAATGCGCTCGTGAGGGTGCCAAACCCCAATGTCTGTGACACGGCGATCGCTTTCATGCCTGCCGCGCGTGCAATGGATGGGGATTGGCCGGTCCCGAGTGCTGAATGAACCAGCAAATCATAGGTACCGATCGCGCGAAAACTCAGGGCTGTGCAGATCAACGCGCCGCCCCATTGCCAGAAGGTTAACCGAGAGAGGGCGTCAAGAACTTCGACCCCGTTAAACGTGGCGATATGGCGCAAAAATAACGTGCCAAAAACAAGCAATGCAACGATGGGCACCCATTGCAGCAAGGATCCTGACACGCCAGCCCCCTTGGGGCACTGTCTGTGGTTTGATTTTGATCATTCACACGCCCCCATCACCGCCGTCCCCAATGTCGAACTTAGGGCGAAAGAGATTGTGTAAAAGTAAAGGCCAAGACGTTTTTCACATCTTGGCCTTCTATATGTCCATAAATCTGGTGCGGACTTAGATCAAATCCGTCCTAAAGGTGCTTTAGGCTTCGTCCATCAGCTGGGCTTTGGCCTGCACCATACATTCGGCCATTTTCGCGCGGATCGTGGCCTCGTCTGCGAGGTCGCCGAGGTCACCAGACAGTTTGCGGTAAACGTCCTCATGGCCGGCTTCTTCAAAATCAGCCTTGATGACTTCTTTTGCGTAGGCGGCGGGGTCGTCTTTGCCCATCAGTTCAGCGGCCCAGAGGCCCACAAGCTTGTTGCGGCGTGCTTCTGCCTTGAATTGCATTTCTGCGTCGTGGGCGAATTTGTTTTCGAATGCGTTTTCGCGATCATCAAAACCGGACATTGGTGGCTCCCTTTGTTGTTCGTACCAGATATGCCCACCAGAGCGCTTGCCCGCAAGGGGGGCTTGGCTTATGACGCGACATATAGGGCTGTTCTGCCCTCTTTGACGCCCAAAGAGACAGGCCCGAGCGAGGAACAAAATGGCACGTCGTAAACTGGTCTATGAAGGCAAAGCGAAAATCCTGTACGAAGGTCCAGAGCCTGGGACGCTTGTGCAATATTTCAAGGACGACGCCACTGCGTTCAACGCCGAAAAGAAGGCGGTCATTGACGGCAAAGGCGTGTTGAACAACCGCCTGAGCGAGTTTTTTATGACCGGTCTGGCCCGTATTGGTGTGCCGACCCACTTTATCCGTCGCCTCAATATGCGCGAACAGCTGATCCGTCAGGTCGAAATCATTCCGCTAGAAGTGATCGTGCGCAACTTTGCCGCCGGGTCCATGGCCAAGCGTTTGGGCATGGAAGAGGGCACGCCGCTGCCACGCCCGATTGTTGAATTTTCCTACAAAGATGATTCCTTGGGCGACCCTTTGGTGCCCGAAGAATACATCATCGCCTTTGGTTGGGCGACGCAGCAAGACCTTGACGATATGATCGCGCTGGCCCTGCGGGTGAATGATTTTATGGCCGGTGTGATGCACGGTGTCGGGATCAAGCTGGTTGATTTCAAGATTGAGATTGGCCGCGTTTGGGACAACGATTTCATGCGCCTTGTTGTTGCGGATGAAATTTCGCCCGACAGCTGCCGTTTGTGGGACATTGAAACGGGCCGCAAGCTCGACAAAGATGTGTTCCGTCAGGATTTGGGTGATTTGGCGGATGCTTACACCGAAGTTGCGACGCGTCTTGGCGTAATGCCCAAGAATGCCACGAACATCACCAAGCCCACATTGATTAACTGAGACAGATAAGGACCAAGCCGATGAAAGCCCGCGTACATGTGATGTTGAAAGACGGTGTTTTGGACCCGCAAGGGGCGGCCGTAAAGCACGCGCTTGGCGCACTTGGTTTTGACGGTGTTGACGGTGTTCGCCAAGGCAAAGTGATCGAGCTTGATCTCGCGGACGGCGCCACGGAGGCCCAAGTCGGTGAGATGTGTGAAAAACTTCTCGCGAATACAGTGATTGAAAGCTACCGGATCGAAGTCCTGTGAAGGCCGTTGTCGTACAGTTTCCCGGATCGAACTGTGATCGGGATATGGCCGTTGCGCTGGAAAAATCCGGGGCGGATGTCACGATTGTTTGGCACAAAGATGCAGCCCTTCCATCGGGCGTAGACCTCGTGGCGATCCCGGGCGGATTTTCCTTTGGGGATTACCTGCGGTGCGGCGCAATTGCTGCCAATTCCCCGATTTGTAACGCCGTAGTCGATCACGCGAATGCGGGTGGATACGTGCTAGGTGTTTGTAATGGCTTTCAAATTCTGACCGAAACAGGGCTTTTGCCCGGTGCATTGTTGCGCAATGCCGGTTTGAAATACATCTGCCGCACGGTCGGATTGAAGATTGAGACTTCTAATTCTGCGTACACCGAAGGGTATAACGCGGGCAGCGAAATCGGCGTTCCGATTGCGCACCATGACGGCAATTACTTCGCGGATGATGCGACCATTGCCGCGCTGCAGGGCGAAGGCCGCGTCGCTTTCACATACACCGACAACCCGAACGGGTCGCGCGGTGATATCGCAGGTATTCTGTCAGAAAATCGCCGTGTGTTGGGGATGATGCCCCACCCCGAACGCGCCTTTGAAGACGCGCATGGAAACACCGACGGTCAGCGGCTTTTTGCTGGTTTGATGGCCCAGCTTGCCTCTGCCTGACCCATTTGATGGACGGATGCGGGGGGCGTGGTTAAGGTTATGCCATGCGCTGGGGAAGTTTGTGAAAATGCGCCGGTTATCTCCGGTTTGGGTGACGCGCCTTCTGGTTGGGGCGCTTGTAGCTGTGGCGTGCGTCGTCATTTACATCTCAAACTCATTGTTGACGGAACGCTTTACGGAACGCACACGCGGCGCGGCCGAAGTGCGTTTGGCGCTGTATTCTGCCAATCTTCTCAGTGAGTTACAGAGAAATTCCATTGTGCCGCAACTCCTGGCCCGTGACCCCGCCCTTATCGGTGCGTTGAATTCAGGGGATTACACCCAATCCACCGCGCGCCTTTTGTCGTTTGTGGATGAAATCGGCGCGGCATCGCTGGTGTTGATGGATACGGATGGGCGGATCGTTGCGGCAACGAACCGCGAAAGATTGGGCCAAAACCAACGGACCCAACAGTCTTTTGTTGATGCGCTGCGATCAAACATCACGACCTTTACTGTGGATGAGCGCGAAGAAGGCGGTTTTAACTTCACCTATTCGCGCCGCGTCGAAGACAATGGCCAAACCATCGGTGTCGTGTCTGTCGGCGTTGATCTGGCAAAGCTTGAACGGTCTTGGGCTGGCATTTCGGATGCGGTTATGGTGCTGGATTCATTAGGGAATGCAATTTTGGCGACGGAACCGCGCTGGCGGGGCCGCAGCGAAGAGGAGGCGTTGACGCTGCTTGATCCGCAAGTCGCAATTGATCGTGCGCTGCGGGGAACGCCGGATTGGTCCGCATTGCCGATTGATGTCTACCTGCGCGGCGACGGCGTGATGCGCCAAGAGGTGCGCGTGCCGTTTCAGGGGTGGCGGGTTGTCAGTTTCACAACCTTCCAATCCGTGCGCGAACGGGTCAACGCGATCCTTGCACTTGAAATTATGGGATTCGCGATCCTGTTGGCGGGTCTGTTCTGGTTCTTGTCGCGGCGATCAAACCTTGCCGCGCGCATGTTTCAACTTGAAACGGCGGAGTTGCGCCAACTGAACCGCCGCCTACAGCAGGAAATCGCCGAGCGTAAGAAGGTCGAAAAGGACCTCGAAGTGGCCGAACAAACGGTGGCGCAGACGTCAAAACTCGCCGCTTTGGGGGAGATGTCGGCAGCCGTTTCCCACGAGCTGAACCAACCGCTTGCGGCGATGAAAACCTATCTTGCCGGCGCGCGTCTTTTGATCAGTCGTGAACGCCCCGATGAGGCGGTCGTTGCGGTGGGGCGGATCGACAGTTTGATTGACCGGATGGGGGCGATCACCAAGCAATTGAAATCCTATGCGCGCAAAGGGTCTGATCGTCTTGAACCCGTTGATGTTAAGGACGCGCTGCAATCGTCCCTGTCGATGATGGAACCCCAATTGCGCCAGCGACAAGTCGCGATCACAAGAACATTGCCCGATGAACCCGTGATGATTTACGCGGACCGGATGCGTCTGGAACAGGTCATCGTGAACCTGCTGCGCAACGCGCTGGACGCCACCAAAATGTCACCTGATCCAAACATTGAAATACTGCTGGCTCAAGGGGATGTCGTACGCCTGTCGGTGCGTGACAACGGCAGCGGTATTGAAGACCTCGATGAACTGTTTGAACCGTTCTACACCACCAAAGCGCCCGGTGACGGCACAGGGCTTGGCCTTGCTATCTCATCGGGGATCGTGAACGACTTCGGAGGACGCCTCACTGCGCGCAATGCGATTAAGGGTGGGGCTGTATTTGAGGTAGAACTGCCTATCTTAGGCACAGAAATAGAAGCAGCGGAGTAAATCCCTATGGCCCAAGCCATGAAAATCGCGATCGTTGATGATGAACAAGACATGCGCCAGTCCATTTCGCAGTGGCTTGCGTTGTCTGGATACGACACCGAAACCTATCCCAGTGCGGAAGACGCGCTAAAGGGCATTGGTACCGATTACCCTGGTTTCGTGGTCAGCGACATCAAGATGCCGGGCATGGACGGGATGCAGTTTCTCAAGAAGCTCAAGGGCGTCGACAGCTCCCTTCCTGTTATAATGATCACGGGCCACGGTGATGTGCCAATGGCCGTTGAAGCGATGCGCATCGGCGCGTTCGATTTTCTTGAAAAGCCGTTCAACCCCGACCGCATGACCGAATTGGCCAAAAAGGCCACGATTGCGCGGCGCCTGACGCTGGATAACCGTGAATTGCGCCGCGAGTTGAGCGATGGCGGGGCGCTGATGAAAAAGCTGATCGGCGCGTCCCCCGTGATGGAGCGTTTGAAGGAAGATATCCTCGACCTTGGTCAAGCCGATGGTCATGTGCTGATCGAAGGCGAAACAGGCACGGGTAAAACCCTTGTGGCGCACGCGCTGCATGCTGTTGGTGCGCGTGCCAGCAAGAAGTTCGTTTTGATTTCATGTGCGGCCTATGAAGACGAGGCCTTGGCCAGACGCCTGTTCGGTCCCGCAGGGCAGGATGACCCGATCCCCGCGATCGAAGAAGCGCGCGGCGGTACATTGGTGCTTGAGGATGTTGAGGCCTTGTCAGAGACCAACCAAGCGCGGCTGCTGACAGCGATCAACGAACAGGGTACGCCCGCAGAAACTCGCATTGTCGCGATCTGCAACTTGCAGGACGAAGGCAAAACCTGCGAAAGCGTGCTGCGCAACGATCTGTTTTATCGCCTTGCGGCGTTGCGGATTACGGTGCCGCCCTTGCGTGCGCGCGGCGAAGATATTCTGACGTTGTTTACTCGTCTGGGCGAAGGATTTGCAGACGAATACGGCTGCGATGCCCCCGAAGTCAGCGCGCAAGAAGCCGCGCAATTGCTGCAAGCGCCTTGGCCCGGCAACGTGCGCCAGCTTTATAATGTGGCTGAACGGGCAGTGCTCCAAAACCGTCGCGGCACGGGGACCATCGCGTCGCTGTTGATGGCCGATGACGACGAAAGTCAGCCCGCGATCACAACTGAGGGCAAACCGCTTAAGGAATTCGTGGAAGCGTTTGAACGCATGTTGATCGACAACACCATGCGCCGCCATAAGGGCAGCATCGTGAATGTCATGGAAGAACTTTGCCTGCCGCGCCGCACCCTGAACGAGAAGATGGCGAAATACAGTCTGCATCGGTCCGACTATTTAGGTTAATACTGGCCGGCCGCGATAGCGCCTAAGCACACTAACGAGCGAGATGATCGGTCGTCCTAGGGTCAGGTTTTTAGGGCAGTAGACACGTTTGTCACTTTGGGCTCAGGTCAGATTTGTGTAATTCACACCGCAACCACGGTGCGAACGGGGCTGAAACAGAAAGATTTGCCGAATTTCTGGCGATGTCGGTGCATCTAGATCAGTTTCAGATTGTAAAGTGACCCCATTCCACCCTATGTATGAACTACGGGCGGTTGCCATGACGCTATGCGCAAAATCCCGGTGAGTTTTTCTGTTTCAGGTTTGAGTGACGGTTCCGTCATCCCCTAAACAGACCGAAAGAATGTGGTTCCTTTATGGAACCAGATGAATAGCCCACGGTGATGACGGACAATCAGATCGCTGAGGGCCTTGAACGGGCTGCTTTTTAAGCAGTCGGAGACCAACGCGATGATCCGCGCGACATTAAATAGCGAGAGAGCAGGGGGCCTTTATGCCTTCGCATCCGCTGTCGGCGCAATCGCCTTAATTGGACATGAACAATCGGCTGTGGCCCCTTCGGGGGGTGCTAACCCGTTGTCATGCAACAGGAATCAATGGCTAAGAAAATGCTTATCGATGCCACCCACGCGGAAGAAACACGCGTTGTTGTGGTTGATGGAAACAAAGTTGAGGAATTCGACTTTGAAACCCAAACTCGCCGGCAGCTTGCTGGCAACATCTATCTCGCAAAAGTAACACGGGTCGAACCGTCGCTTCAGGCGGCGTTCATCGACTACGGTGGCAATCGCCACGGGTTTTTGGCGTTCAACGAAATCCACCCTGACTACTATCAGATTCCGGTCGCGGACCGCGAAGCGCTGATCGCTGAGGAAAAAGCCTACGCTGATCAGCAAAAGGCTGAAGCAGAAGCCGAGGCCGAAAAGCCCAAGCGCACGCGCCGCCGTCGCAAGCCCAAAGCGGCTGAGATTGAGGTCGAGGATGCCGTTGTAACGGCTGAACCTGCTGAAATGTCCGAGGATGAAACATCTGGCGACATCGCTGGCATGGAAACGATCGACCTCGAAGAGGGATCATCCCCGATGGAGACCGTCGCAGAGACACCGGTTGAAACACCAGCGTCCGACGATGAGGCCGATGCGGAATCCGGATCGGATGATGATGACAGCGACGATGATGCTGGCACGGACGCGACCGACAAAGATGAAAACATCGAAAGCGTCGCGGATGAAGACGACGCCGAAGACGTGCGCCCTGTGCGTAAGCCGCGCCCGAAGCGGTATAAGATTCAGGAAGTCATCAAAGTTCGCCAGATCCTTTTGATCCAAGTGGTTAAAGAAGAACGCGGCAACAAGGGTGCTGCGTTGACGACATACCTATCTTTGGCGGGTCGCTACTGCGTCCTGATGCCAAACACCGCCCGTGGTGGTGGTATTTCGCGCAAGATCACGAACGCTGCGGATCGCAAAAAGCTCAAGGCGATTGCCAATGAAATGTCTGTGCCCGAGGGCGCAGGTCTGATCATTCGCACCGCGGGTTCCCAGCGCACCAAGACCGAAATCAAACGCGATTATGAATACCTGCAACGCCTGTGGGAACAAATCCGCGAATTGACGCTGAAATCTTCGGCGCCTGCGCAGATTTACGAAGAAGGCAATCTGATCAAACGGTCTATCCGCGATCTGTATTCAAAAGAGATCGACGAAGTGATCGTTGAGGGTGAGGGCGGCTACCGCACCGCCAAGGACTTCATGAAAATGATCATGCCGTCCCACGCCAAGAACGTGACAAATTACAAAGAGCAGATGCCGCTGTTTGCACGCCACCAGATCGAATCTTATCTGTCTGGCATGTTCAACCCGACCGTGCAGCTGCCCTCTGGCGGTTACATCGTGATCGACATGACCGAAGCGCTTGTGGCGGTTGACGTGAACTCTGGTCGTGCGACCAAAGAAGGCAGCATTGAACAGACAGCAACCAAGACCAACCTTGAGGCTGCCGCCGAAGTGGCGCGCCAATTGCGTCTGCGTGACCTTGCGGGCCTGATTGTCATCGACTTCATCGACATGGACGAACGTCGCAACAACGCGGCTGTCGAAAAGATGATGAAAGACAAGCTGAAGACCGATCGCGCGCGCATTCAGGTGGGCCGCATTTCCGGTTTCGGCCTGATGGAAATGTCGCGCCAGCGGTTGCGTCCAGGTATGTTGGAATCCACGACCAAGCCATGTTCCCATTGTCACGGCACGGGCCTGTTGCGGTCCGACGATACCGTCGCTTTGGGCATCTTGCGCCAGCTTGAAGAAGAAGGCGTGCGCGGTCGCTCCAAAGAGGTTCTGGTCAAGGTTCCAACGATCATCGCGAACTATTTGATGAACCAGAAGCGCGAACACGTGGCCCAGATCGAAACACGTTACGGGTTGTCCGTCTGTGTCGAAGGGGACCCGCACATGGTGTCGCCTGATTTCACGGTCGAAAAGTTCAAGACCGCCAGCCGCATCGTGGCCGAAGTCGTCGCACCTGCCGTGATCTCGTCTGACACAGCCGTGATGACCGATGTGGAAGAGACCGTTGAACAAGCCGAGGAGCAGACAACTGCACCGACGCCTGAGGCCCAAGATGGCGATGCGCCCACCAAAAAGCGCCGTCGTCGACGTCGCCGTCGTCGCGGTGGCGGTGGTGGTGAAAACGCTGAAGCCAACGGCGAGGGTACTACCTCTTCTGACGACGGTCAGGTGGCCGCGCAAAGCGATCCTCAAGGGGACACGCAGACAGATGCGCAAGCCACGGCCGCGGATGAAACGCCTGTCGAGGCGACTGAAGACGCGCCAAAACCAAAACGGACACGAAGCCGTCGCAAGAAATCAGATGACGTATCTGCAGAGGCGACCGTTGAAGAGGCTGCTGTTGTGACCGAGGATGCACCTGCCGAGAAGCCCAAGCGCACGCGCAGCCGTCGGAAAAAAGCGGATGAGCCAGTCGTTGAGGCGGTTGAGGATGCAGCACCTGTTGCTGAGGAAGCACCCGTCGAAAAGCCAAAGCGCGCACCGCGCAGTCGTAAGAAGCCGGTTGTCGCTGAGGCCGCAGTTGCTGAACCGACTGTCGCGCCTGAAGCGGCCCCGGTAGAAGACGCCGCACCAGCCGAAAAGCCAAAGCGCGTTCGCAAAACGACATCTACGGCCAAGGCTGAACCCGAAGCTGCGCCGGAAACCAAAGCCGCTGAACCAGAAGCGGAAAAGGCGGATGACAAGCCAAGGAAACGCGGTTGGTGGTCTATGGGTGGACGTTAAGCCGTTACTTGAAAAACACCAGATAACGCATTGAAATTACACGCCGTTGTGGGAAACCATGGCGGCGTTTTTATGTCCGCTTAATAACGTAAATCTGATATTCACCAGCATCTGATTGCGACACGAGGCGATGGCCCGCCTCAGTGCAAAAATGCGGGATATCAATCACGGCGATGGGATCGTCCGCCCATATTGTGACAACCGTGCCGTGGGCGACACCGCGCAACGCTTTCGCGGTGCGTAAAACGGGCAAGGGGCACATCAGGCCACGTGTATCAATCACATCCATGCACCCGATTTGGCGCGGGGCGGCGTAAAAGTCCACCGCGCTGAAATACAATTCAACGCTGATGCGATTATCTGTCGCGTGACGCCGCCCGTTGCACGCGATAAGAGGATGCATGTTTGAGACCGAAACCTTCCTCGCAGCGTCCTTGCTTCCCGCGTTCCTGATCGCGTTTTCGGCGGGTATTCTGTCATTCCTGAGCCCCTGCGTGCTGCCGATCGTGCCGCCCTACCTTGCCTATATGGGCGGGGTCAGTGTCACAGAGATGGAAGATGACAAAGACGCGCGCAAAAGGGCTGTTGTTGCGGCGTTGTTCTTTGTTCTGGGGCTGTCGACGGTGTTTTTGATCCTTGGGGCCGGGGCGTCGGCCTTGGGGCGCACTTTGCTGGGCTATCAAACTTATTTGCAAATGGGGGCGGGCGTTGTTGTCATCATCTTTGGCCTGCATTTTCTTGGCCTGTTTCGCCTGAAGTTTCTGGATCGTGAAATGCGGGTCGACGCTGGCGATCAGGGGGGGTCGGCCTTTGGTGCATACTTCCTTGGTCTTGCGTTTGCGTTTGGCTGGACACCTTGCCTCGGCCCAATCCTGTCCGCGATCCTGAGCCTTGCATCTGGCGCAGGCGACGCTGGAAAAGGCGCCGCTTTGCTGGGCACCTACGCCGTGGGCCTTGGCGTTCCCTTCCTTTTGGTCGCGGCGTTCTTCCCGCAAATGAAGCGCCCCATGGCATGGATGAAACGCAACATGGGCGTGATTGAAAAGACGTCTGGCGTTTTGCTCATCGTTGTTGGATTGGCGATGGCAACGGGGTTCTTGACGGTCTTCGCGTATTGGATGCTCGAAGCGGTGCCGTTCCTTGCGGTGTTTGGTTAACACGACCATATTCTTGTCGAAATTTGTCGCTATACTAGGGCTAACCTAAGGGCGGCGGGCAAGGGATCAGGCACAACATATACAGGTCAAAAAGCGGCGGGTGTTCTACATCCCTGGCTATGATCCGATCCATCCGCGCCGCTACAGAGAACTGTATCGTACTGAATCCAAGTCACAATCTGAAATTTCGGGCTACGACATCGGTATCGCACCGAAAACGGGCGAACACTATGGCTGGCGGGTTGAGGCGCGTATGGAAGGGCAATCCACAGACGCTGATATTGACGTCCTTGTGTGGTCGGACATCGTGCGCGGGTCCATGTCATCGAGTATTCCTGCAACCTACCTCCAACTGGTACGGACCGCGTGGACCTATATCACGACAGGTGCGTTGCGCCGTTTAATGTGGTTGCGCAAGGGGCCGGTGATTGCAGCCTTGTATCCGGTTGGAATGTTGATTTTGCAACTTGCCGTGGCTGCGCTGTTGGGGCTGTGGGCAGGGAAATTATTGGCTTGGGCGCTGACAAGTGGCGCGCAAATGATCATTGGATTGTTTGGGGGCGGTGATACGTTCGACCTCGATTTTTCAATTCTTCTTTTCGGGCGGACAGTGGCGCAATGGGCGCTTGGCGCGTGGGTGGCGTGGTCCGTGTTGCGTTGGTTCAAGAAGAAGGATGGTAAGTTTTTCGCCCATTATCTGATGCATGACTACGCGTATTCAGCGCACTATAATGGAGCTAATCCGCCTCAACTTGAGGATCGGATGGCTGATTTTCGGGCGACCATAAGTGCGGCGATGGACGATGATGTCGATGAAGTTTTGGTCGTTGGCCATTCGTCTGGCGCGCATTTGGCCGTGTCGATCCTGTCTGATTTGATCCGCGAGGGCGGTGTGGTAAAAGATGGCCCCGCATTAAGTTTCCTTAGCCTTGGACAAGTCGTTCCCATGGTCAGTTTCCTTCCCAAAGCAGACCGTCTGCGCGCCGACTTGCACTACTTGTCGACCAGGGATGAGCTAACTTGGGTCGATGTCACAGCCCCTGGTGACGGGTGTGCGTTCGCGCTGTGTGATCCTGTTGCCGTGTCTGGCGTCGCACCTGAGGGGCAAAAATGGCCGCTGGTGATTTCGGCAGCCTTCACGCAAACGCTGTCACCGGAACGCTGGAAGGAACTCCGCTGGAAATTCTTCCGTCTGCACTTTCAATACCTGTGCGCCTTTGATCGCGTCGGGGATTATGATTATTTCCGCATCACGGCTGGCGCGATGACGCTGGGTGATCGGTTCGCCAATCGCGCACCTTCAAAATCACGCATTGATGTGGCCGCGTCCAAATTCACGAGCATGAATACGTGATCCCGCCCAAGCCCCCCGCACGACCCGAAAAGGTATCGCTGTGGCGCTATATGAAACTGTTTCGTGCGGACATTTTATCGGCCCAACCGGCAAAGCTGTATCGCGCATGGATGGCCGAGTTCAAAACGCCTTTCTTTCGCAGCTACCTCGCCAATGATCTCGAGCTGGTAAAAAGGGTTTTGAAAGACCGGCCCGACGATTTTCCAAAATCCGATCGTATCGGGGCAGGGCTGCGCCCGCTTCTTGGCAATTCGGTGTTTTTGACAAATGGTGAGGTTTGGAAACGCCAACGCCGCATTATTGATCCCGCGTTTGAGGGCGGGCGGCTGCGCGATGCATATGGCGGCATGTATGCGGCGGGGCAGGCGGCTGTGGTGCGGATGCAATCCAACCTCGGCGTTCAGGACATTGAACTCGAAACATCCCATGCCGCCGCCGACGTCATCTTTCGCACGTTGTTTTCCATCCCGATTGAGGACGAAACCGCGACGGCGGTTTTTGAAAAGTTTCGCGATCATCAGCGGACCCAGCCGATCCTGAACCTCGCCGCGTTTATTCCCGGTCCTAAATGGATGCCCCGGTTCTTCAGCCGCTCGACCAAGGACACGGCCGCCGATATTCGTCGATTGATCACCGATTTAACGCAGCGCCGCATGGATGCTATCAAGGCGGGGACAGCGCCTGACGACCTCGCGACCAAAATCATGACCACGCAAGATCCTGAAACGGGCGCGACATTTAGCACGGATGAAATAGTCGATCAGGTCGCGATCTTTTTCCTCGCGGGGCATGAAACGTCAGCGTCGGCTTTGGCGTGGACGTTGTATTTGCTTGCGATGTATCCCGACTGGCAGGACAAATTGGCTGAGGAAGGTGCGGCGCTGACGTCCGATTTTTCTTCTGTCTCAAAATTGCGCCAGACCCGTGATGTCTTTCGCGAAGGGCTTCGATTGTATCCGCCTGTGCCGATGATGGTTCGTGAAACGGCCTGTCCCGAAACGATGCGCAACCGCGCCGCCCCCAAAGGCAGTCAGATCGTGCTAAGCCCGTGGCATCTGCACCGCCACGAACGGCTGTGGGACAATCCTGACGGGTTTGATCCGACGCGGTGGGGGACCGAGAACGGTAAAAAATGCCAGCGCGACGCCTATATCCCGTTTTCGAGCGGTCCGCGCGTCTGCACGGGGGCAGGGTTTGCGATGGTCGAAGGGGTTTTATTGTTAGCGATGCTGACGCGCCAGTTCCGGTTTGAAGTGACAGACAAAGTGCCTGTGCCCGTGGCACATTTGACCGTGCGCGCCAAAGACGGCATCTGGTTGAACGTGACCAAACGCTAGGTTTGTAGGGTTTTCAAAACAAACACGCGGATCGCTGAGGCAAGGCCAACGTCGCCGCGCGCTTCGTCTATTTCAATGGCCAGTCCGTTCAGGGTCTTGTCGCTTTGATCTGCGATCTCGCGAAACGCATCCCAAAATTCCGGTTCCAGCGACACGGATGTTCGGTGCCCGCGCAAGGTGACCGAATGTTTTACGGGGCGGGTGGTCATTCATCCTCAAACTTTAACTGATCAAGGCGTGCGCTGGCTTGGGCGTCGCGGGCCGCTTCGGCCAGTCGTTCGGCCTTGGTGCGCCCGTGTTTGGCGGCGTTCTGATCAGCCTCGGTCTTTTTGGTCGTCAGATCGCGCGCCTTTTTGAATTTGTTCAGGTTGACGACCGTCATTTATTTCGGGCCGATCATGTCTTCTGGGCGTACGACGCGGTCAAAGGTTTCTTCGTCCACAAAGCCCAGTGCCACAGCTTCTTCGCGTAGGGTAGTGCCGTTTTTGTGGGCGGTCTTGGCGACCTTCGTGGCGTTGTCGTAGCCGATTTCGGGGGCCAATGCGGTGACCAGCATCAAGGATTCATTCATCAGCTTGTCGATGCGCGGCTCATTCGCCTCGGTGCCTTTCAGCATCCGGTCCGTAAAGCTGTCGGTGACGTCGCCCAAAAGCTGCATAGATTGCAACAGGTTATAGGACATCATCGGGTTATAGACGTTAAGTTCAAAGTGCCCCTGTGATCCGGCAAAGCCAATCGCAGCATCGTTGCCCAAGATATGCGCGCAAACTTGGGTCATCGCCTCAGCCTGCGTAGGGTTCACTTTGCCGGGCATGATGGAGCTGCCGGGCTCATTTTCCGGCAGGATCAATTCACCGAGGCCGGAGCGCGGGCCAGACCCCAAAAATCGCATGTCGTTGGCGATCTTATAGCAGGCCATGGCAGTCGTTTTGATCGCGCCAGACATGAACACCATCGCGTCGTGCGCGGCGAGGGCTTCGAATTTATTGGGCGCAGTCACAAACGGCAGGCCTGTGATGTCGGCCATGTGGGCGGCAACAGTTGTGTCCCAGCCTTTGTCCGTGTTCAGGCCTGTTCCAACGGCGGTCCCACCTTGGGCGAGTTCATAGATACCGGGCAGGGCCATTTTGATACGTTCAATCCCGTTGCGGATTTGCATGGCATAGCCTGAAAATTCCTGGCCCAATGTCAGCGGCGTCGCGTCTTGGGTATGGGTGCGGCCGATCTTGATGATGTCTTTGAATTTTTCGGCCTTGTTTTCCAGTTCGGTCGCGAATTTTTCAAGCCCGGGCAGCATCACATCACGGGCTGTCATTGCAGCGGCGATGTGCATCGCGGTGGGGAAGGTGTCGTTGGACGACTGGCCCATGTTGCAGTGATCGTTCGGGTGAACCGGCGTTTTGGACCCGATCACGCCACCAAGGATTTCAATCGCGCGGTTTGATATCACTTCGTTGGAATTCATGTTGGATTGCGTTCCAGATCCGGTTTGCCAAACTACCAGCGGGAAATGATCGTCCAGCTTGCCGTCGATCACTTCGCCCGCGGCTTCGATCATCGCATCGGCCAGCGTCGCATTCAATTTGCCAGACGCTTTGTTTGCCATCGCGCAGGCCTGTTTGATAACCCCCAATGCGCGCACAATCGCGACGGGCTGCTTTTCCCAACCGATCGGGAAATTCATCAGGCTACGCTGTGTTTGCGCGCCCCAATAGCGGTCTGATTGCACTTCGAGTGGGCCAAAGCTGTCGGTTTCCGTGCGAGTGGTCATATCAATATCCTAGCGGTATACATTTGCATGCCGTTTAGCGCGGCGCGCCCCAAAGGGCAACGGCGCAGATCGGTCAAATTATTTGCGAAACTGGTCCAAAGAGACGACGTCGGCGTCTTTCTTGGGCGTGTCTTCTGGTTCTGCCATGACGTCCATCGGGGCTTCTGGCGCATCCATGTCATCATCATCGTCATCGGTTTCAAAGCGCAGACCAAATTCGACACTGGGATCAACGAAGGTTTTGATCGCGTTATACGGGACGTAAAGCGGTTCGGGGCTGTCACCGAATGACAGCGTAATGCCGAACCCTTGGTCCGTGACCGTAAGGCTTTCGTATTGATGTTGGACCACAATCGTCATCTCACCGGGGTAGCGATCAGACAGCCAATCCGCGATTTCAACATCGGGGTGCATCGTGTCAAAGGTCACAAAGAAGTGGTGTGCGCCGGGCAATCCGTTGGCTGAGATATCGGTCAGGACTTCGTAGATCAGCCCGCGCATCGCCTTGTGCATCAGGCTACCGTAATCGATGGATTGGTTTGGATCGGACATGGGTGCAAGCTCCGTTCAGGCGGCTGTGGACAGCATACGAGATTCGGGGCCAGATAAAAGAGGCCGATTGACTAAGTCAGTGCCCAAACCCCGATCCCCGCCAACGCCATGATCCCAAGGGTAATTGTCAGTGGGACTTTCTGCCAAATGAGCAGGGCGGCGGCAAGGACTGTCAGCACGGCGGCGAATGCGTTGAAGGTCGACCACGTCGGCGCGAGAATTTTGAACACTCCGTCGGTGGTTGTCACATCGTCAAACATCACGTGGGCGGCAAACCAAAGCGACAGGTTGGCAATCACCCCGACGACCGCCGCCGTAATCGCCGCGAGGCCTGCGCGGATACGCGGATACCCATCCAGCCAGTCAATCATCGGCGCACCAGCGAAAATCCATATAAAGCAGGGCACAAAGGTGACCCAGATCGTCATGATCCCCGCAAGCAGCCCCAAGGCCCAGCCACCCTGCGCAATACCAGCAAGGATCCCTGTAAATTCCGTGACCAAGATCAGTGGGCCGGGCGTGGTTTCTGCCAACCCCAACGCGTCGATCATTTGGGCCGTGGACAGCCAGCCATAATCTGTCACCACCGCTTGCGTCATGTAGGCCAGCACCGCATAGGCCCCGCCAAATGTCACCACCGCGAGCTTTGAGAAGAACAACCCAACAGCCAACAAGAACGCAGCACCAAACATCCACGCGGCGACAAGGGGCAGGGCCCATAAGACTGATCCGACAACAACAGGTATGACGGATTGGCGCCATGGCAGCGCTGTCTTAAGCTGCATGTGATCTGTGCACGTCAGTGCCCCGTACATCGCGGCTGCGGCAATCACGATTGGAAACGGCAGGTTGAACGCGAACAGGGCCAGAAATGACATCAGCGCAATGATGCGATGATCCGTGCGCCCCAAGGCCTTACCGAGAAGACGCAAGATGGCCTGCACAACAATGATGATAACGGCTGCTTTGATCCCTAGAAATGCGGCCTGCACCAGCGGCAGCGCGCCAAAGGACGCATAGGCAAATGCAAGCATCGCAATCAGCAGCGCACCGGGCAACACGAACAACCCACCTGCGATCAAACCACCCCTGATCCCGCGCAGTTTCCAGCCCGCATAGATGGCCAATTGCATCGCTTCGGGTCCGGGCAACATCATGCAGAACGACAGTGCCTTGAGGAAATCGGGTTGGCTAAGAAGGGGGCGGTCTTCCACCAATTCCTTTTGCATCAACGCGATTTGTGCAGCGGGTCCACCGAAGGACAAACAGCCGATGCGCCCAAACACGCGGATCATGTCTGACGTGTTCATGGTGCGTCCTTAAAGCTTGCATGAGTTTCATCCACCCCGTCGCGCGCCCAGCGATACAGTGCGTCGTAAAGGGGCATGGCTGCGTCTAACTGAGTGTGATCGTCGCGGTGCATGCGGGACAAACCGACAGAAAGGGCCAGCAGACCCGCGGCTTGCGGGCTGTCATCGGTGCCTGTGTCTGCCGCGCGAATGACCTGTGCCATACGGTTCAGCGCGTTGGTGCGCAGATCGAACGCATCCAGCATCGCATCAAACGTGCAGTGATCGCCGACATGGGAAAATGCGATGTCAGGGACATCAAAGGGCGTGGCGTTGTAGCGATCAGCGGCACCAATTACCCATTCTGGTGCGACGAACATGAATTCGGCGTCCGCGTTCACAAAGCGGCGGATCAGCCACGGACAGGCGATGCGATCAATCTTTGGGCGGTGGCGTGTGACCCAAAGGTGTGTTGTGGGCAGGGCGGCAAACGGAATGGGCGGGGCGCCATTCGTATCGCGCCACCCAAACATTCCGCCAGACAGAAACTGTGCATCAATTCCACGTCCGCGCAGTTGTGACGTTAGACCCTGGCTCAACTTGATGCCGCGTTGGCAGGTTATAATGCAGGCGCGACCCGTCAGGCGTGCCAACAGGCCGTCGATATCTGTGTGGGGGTGTCGGAATGAACCGGGGATCAAATAGGGATCGACAGCAAAATCTGGATCGATTGAGATATCGACGATCACAGGACATTCGGGTGTGCCGATCAGGCGCAACAATTGTTTGGGGGTGATTTCGTTCGGGGCAGCCATGTGCATGTCTCCTGCAGGGATAAACATGCGAACGTCTGGCCGAAGCCTCACGGGGTGTTCGCGGTGATCCCCATATTCTAATTGTGCGGGTTAGCGCGGCGCGCGTCAAGTGTGGACGCGCAGTGCCTCAAGCCCGTGGAAGTGATAGGTATCGCCGTATGTAGCGGGCGCAGTGAGGATTAGGGTCGGGCAGCGTTTGAACAACACCTCAAGTGCAACTCGTAATTCCAGACGGGCCAGCGGTGCCCCGACGCAAAAGTGTATACCGCCCCCGAAGGCCACATTAACATGGCCTTTGCGGGCGGGATCAAAGTGGTGCGGATCGGGGTAGGGCGCAGGGTCGCGGTTGGCCGCACCGAGAAGGCATTTCACCGTGTCGCCGCGTTTGAAGGCATGGCCGAACAGCTCACAATCCTCAATCACATAGCGGTCAAACATATGCAGGGGCGGATCGAACCGCAGAGCCTCTTCGACGGTTTTGTCATTGGCGGTTCTGATGTCGCGTTCCAGCAGAGTTTTCACCGTATTGCCCAACGTGTGCACAGTCGCCTCATGGCCCGCGTTCAACAGCAGGATGCAGGTCGTGATCATCTCATCCGTGCTGAGGCGTGCACCGTCTTCCGTCGCGGCGATCAGCTGCGTGATGAGGTCATCAGCGGGGGCTGTGCGGCGATCCTCAATATGCTGACGCATAAAGGCGACGAAGGCTTGCGTGGCAGCAATGGCGCGGTCTTCGGTCGTGCGTGTGCGCCCCGTGACATACATAGCTACCATTGCGTTGGACCAGTTCAACAAATCATCCGCGCGGCTTTCCGGAACACCCAAAAGTCGCGCAATGATGACGACAGGCACCGTGCGCGCATAGGCGGTCAGCAGATCGAAGTCGCCGCTGGGAAATTGATCAATCAAGTCGTGACACAGCGCTTCAATTTCTGGCTCAAGCTCTGCGATGCGGCGGGACGTGAATGCGCGCAGCACCAAACCGCGCAAACGGGTGTGGCGCGGCGGATTAAGTTCCAGCATTGAGTGGGCTTCAACCGCGTAAAACGGGGCGAGGTGATCGGGGATCGGTTGCGCAAATTCGGACGGGACTTCGCGGCCCATCCGCTTGTCTTTCAGGCAGGTTGCAACAGCTGCATGGGACACGGCACACACCGCGCCGTAGTCATCCCAGTAAAACAAATCCCCAGTTTCGCGTGCTCGGTCATAAAACGGATACGGATCTTGCACGAAGGCGCGATCGGTGGGGGATTGGGACAGGTGTTGCATTGGTGTTTGATGACAATGGTGTCTGGCCTTTGCAAGGGTGGGTTCGTAGATTGGCCTATGTTGAATGCGCTCAAACTCAGGATATTGGCGGTCGTGGCCTTTTTGGTGGCGGTGGCGGTTCTGTCTTTGGGGGTCGGCTGGTTTGGCTACATGTCCGCGCTGGACCAGTTGGAACAACGGGGGCGGTCTGATCTTGCGCTGGCGTCGGACCGTTTGACCGGGGAATTGGGCCGCTACCGTGAGTTGGCGGTTCTGTTGGCGGATCACCCCGTGGTGGCTGCGACCCTTGCAGGGGATCGGGGCGATGCGGCTGACTTGCTTCGCGAAACAGCCGATAAGACGGGCAGTTTGGATATTTTGGTGGTATCCCAAATGGGGCGCGAATTGGCGTCTGCGTCCGGCAGTAGTGCTGAAAATCACGCAAGCCAGCCCTATTTTACACGCGCGTCGGACGGGGCTATTGGCCTCTATCATTTGGTGCATGATCGCTACGGTCAGCGTACGTTTCTTTTCGCCGCGCCTGTGTTTTCAGACGCGGGGCCCGTCAGCGGCGCGGTTATTGTGGTCGTCAACATCGACGCGGTTGAAGCCGTTTGGCGCGGCGCGCGTCCGACCGTATTTTTCACAGACGAGCTTGGTGTTGCGTTTATTTCCAACCGATCTGAGTTGTTATTTATGGCGCGTGATCTGGTTGACCCGCCGCGCACGTCAACGGTGGATTACAACGCGGATATCTTGCGCCCATTCATGACCCACACTGTCCAAAACCAACAGGGTCGGGCCGTGTGGTCCGTTGAAGGACAGCGTTACGTGCCGCGCACGGCGTTGCATCTGACGTTGCCCTTGCCTGTGATCCAGATGACGGGCGAAGCCCTGATGGACGTGGCACCTGCGCGCACCTTTGCGCGTCTTCAGGCAGGGGCGGCGGCGGCGATTTGTTTGGCCTTTGGCGCGATGTTGTTTTTAGCCACAGAACGTCGCCGCACGCTTGCAGACGCCAACATCCGGCTTGAGGCCGCCGTAGAAGCCCGCACCGCCGAACTGACAAAAGCCCAAAGTGATCTTGTGCAGGCGGGTAAGTTGTCGGCACTTGGACAAATGTCAGCAGGCATCAGTCATGAGCTGAACCAACCACTGATGGCGATCCGAAGCTACGCCGAAAACGGGGAAGCCTTTCTAGAGAGGGGCAAAACCGACATCGCGGGTCAAAACCTTAGCCGGATCGCCGAACTTGCCCGCCGCATGGGGCGGATCATTCGCAACTTACGTGCGTTCGCCAAACAAGAAAGCGAAGGCATGACAGATGTCGATCTGGCCAGCGTGATTGCGGCGGTTCTTGAAATAACCCAAGCCCGTGCGAGGGCGGGCGGCGTTGATATTATCTGGGACACGCCCGAAACCCCGATCACAGTTCGCGGCGGCGAAGTGCGTCTGCAACAGGTCGTGTTGAACCTTGTGACCAATGCGATGGATGCGATGGAGGGGCAGACATTCACCCAGCGGATCGAAATCGACACAGACCGCAGTGGCGCGCGTGTGGATTTGTATGTGCGTGATACGGGGCCGGGATTGTCCGAACCCGACCGTATCTTTGATCCGTTCTATTCCACCAAACAAGTGACGTCGGATGGAACGGGGCAGGACGGCATGGGGCTTGGCCTGTCGATTTCATACGGTTTGGTGCAAAGTTTTGGCGGCATCATTCGCGGGCGTAATCATCCTGCGGGCGGCGCGGTGTTCACGGTAACGCTGGACGCAGCTGACGTCGCCAGATCCGAGGCCGCGGCATGACGATGCGTGTCTTGATTGTGGACGATGAACGCGACGTCCGTGAGGCGTTGGGCCAAACGATCGAGCTTGCTGATCTAGACGTTGTGCGCGCGGGGTCCTTCGTTGAGGCGAAAGATTACATCGATCCAAGCTTTGACGGGGTCATTGTGACCGACCTGCGCATGCCGGGGCGGGACGGTTTTTTCTTGCTCGATCATGTTCGAAAGATTGATCCTGATCTGCCCGTGATATTGCTGACAGGTGAGGGCGATGTTCCCTTGGCCGTCAAAGCGATTTCAGACGGGGCGTTCGCATTTTTGGAAAAACCGTGCGGCGCGAAAGATTTCCTCGCCACTGTTGAAAGAGCATTGCAAGCGCGCGCGTCTGTTATGGAAAATCGGCGTTTGAAGCTGGAAACGGATCGCGGTGACGCGGCGGCGCGCATGTTGGTCGGGGTGTCTGCGGCGTCAGATGCCTTGCGCGCGCGTGTTCGGGCCGTGGCACGCGCATCAGCCGAAGTCTTGATCACAGGTGAGCCGGGAACGGGCACGCCGAAGATCGCCGAAGTCATTCATTTGTTGTCAGGGGCTGTCAGTCGACCCTTTGTAAAAAGATCTGCCGCGCAATTGTCGGCGCAGGATTTGGGGTCGGCTTTGACGGATGCAAAGACGGGTACCTTGTACCTTGATGATGTCACAGCACTCACGCCCGCGGTTCAATTCGCGTTGCTGGATGCGCTTGAAACTGGCCGCGACGTACGTGTGCTGTCAGGCACATCCCGCGACATTGAGGATGAAGTCGCGCAAGGGCGGTTCAGCACTGATTTGTTCTACCGTCTTGATTTGATGCGCGTGCATGTGCCCGCATTGCGTGAACGTCCCGAAGATATCCCCGTTCTGTTTGCCCATTATGTGGCCCAAGCTTGCGAACAAGCGAATTTAGCCCAACCTGAAATCACATCGGATGTGATCGCGGGCCTTATGTCCCAGGATTGGCCGGGCAATGCGCGCGGGTTGATGAACATCGCGATGCGGTTTGCCATGGGGATGGGGGACGACAGATTAACACGCACGCCTGACGCGGGTCTGGGGTTGGTTGAACAGCTTGCGCAGGTGGAACGATCCTTACTGGTTGACGCGCTACAACGAACCCAAGGGCGATCTGGTGAGGCGGCACATATGCTCAAGCTGCCGCGCAAGACATTCTATGATAAATTGGCGCGACACGGGCTTAAGCCCGAAGATTATCGCAGATAGGTTGTGCGGAATTCCACACAGTTGGCGGTAACGGTCGTGTGATATCCCGCGCGAGGACGTCGTGGCCAAAATCCAACCTGATACAATTTATTTTAAAAACAAACGCTTACCTGATCTTGCAAAGCGCGCTTTTACGTTGGCGGAATATCGCCTTTGATGAAGGGGTAGTCCATCCGGGAGGGATGGATCGATTCCAATTCCTAGGGAGGAAACCCATGAAATTTCTCATGAATGCAGCAAGCATCGCTGCTTTGACATTGTCCGCAGGCGCCGCAATGGCAGATGGCCACGAGGGCTGTGATGA
>JABBAI010000088.1 GCA_018608045.1 Octadecabacter sp.
GGCGTTACAACCTTCGCCCAGATCGCAGCATGGACGCCTGAAGAGGTTGCTGCTATGGACGACGTATTGAATTTTAAAGGTCGCATCGACCGCGATGAGTGGCTCAAGCAAGCCGCAGAATTCGCTAAAGGTTAAGGAGAGACACCATGGCACATAAAAAAGCAGGCGGTTCATCCCGTAACGGTCGCGACTCCGCTGGACGTCGCCTTGGCATCAAGAAGTTCGGTGGCGAATTGGTCATCCCGGGCAACATCATTGCACGTCAGCGTGGCAACAAGTGGTGGCCTGGTCAGGGCGTTGGCGAAGGCAAGGATCACACGATCTTCGCAGTCGTTGAAGGCAACGTGACCTTTCGCAAAGGCTTTAAGGGTCGCACATTTATTTCTGTAGCTCCGTTGGCTGAGGCCGCCGAGTAACCGAAACCTGAGTTTAAAAATTTAAGGGGGTCGGTGCAAACCGGCCCCCTTTTCGTTTTTGCCCAACACAACAGGAGGGCGCCATGAATGATCCACACACGCGCCTGACGTCGGGTGCTTACTCACAAACCGGTATTGCGCCTTATGTTTCGATGAGGACGACTGCATGAGCATCGCACTCCTCCCGTTCCTTGCGTTTGCGGCGTCCCAAGTGGCGACGCCGGGTCCTGCCAATATGGTGCTGCTCGCCACGGGTGCGCGCTTTGGGCTGCGGCGTGCCTTGCCGTTCGTGGCTGGGGTCGCGCTTGGCAAGCAATTGATTATCTGGCCGCTTGGCTTGGGCCTGTTGGCCATTCAAGACGATTACCCAATGATATTCGTGGTCCTTAAATGGATATCGGTCGCCTATATCCTGTATCTGGCCTACCGCGTCGCGGGTATGCGCCTCAGCGTGCGGGATATGGATGAAACGCCGCCCGGATTTTTCGCGGGGCTTATTGTGCATCCGTTAAACCCCAAAGCATGGGGCATGATCACCACCGGATTCACCACGTTTGTTGCGGCTGGAACGTCCCCCTTGCAAGCAACAGCAACCATCGCCACGTGTTTATTGGCTTTGCAAATCATCCTGCATCCGATCTGGACCTACGCAGGCCAGCGGATCGCAAAAAGTCTGGCTGGAACGGTCGGCGAAAAATACCTGATGTGGACGTTGGCGGGCCTAACCGTTCTGTCCGTCATCTACGCGCTGTTTGGTGGCGCATTACTGGCAAAGGACGTGTTATGACCGATACAGTGCAAAGCCATCAGATCGAGATTGTAACGGATCGCTTCGTGATGCGCCCATTGCAAACATCCGACAAAGGGCTTCTTGAAATGCATTTGGGCGATCAGCGCGTGGCGAACATGACCCGATCGATCCCGCATCCCTTGCCGCCCGAATACATCGCTGGCCGGATTGAACGCGCCAACGAGGACGATCGGGAAAATGACTTCTGGGCGATTGATGGATCTTCGCAGGGCCATGCAGAAGTCATGGGTGTTCTCAAGATGACAAAACTGGACCGCAATCAGTCCGAGCTGCGCTACTGGGTGGCCCCTGCGTTCTGGAATACAGGAATCGCAACGCAAGCCGTTGATGCGATCCTGCGCGCCAACCCCCAAGGGGCCTGTGATATCTATGCAGAAGTGTTTCAGGACAACCCGACTTCCGCACGTATCCTGACCAATGCCGGTTTCGCCTACCTTGGTGATGCAGAGACGTTTAGCGTCGCGCGCAATGCCGTGATCCCCACATGGACCTATGTGCGCAAGATGGGCGCCGCTTGAGGTGGGCGACGTGATGTCGTATCGCCCCTAAGACAAGAATAGAAAGCTAATCGCATGAACTTCCTCGACCTGTGCAAAGTCTACATCCGTTCCGGCAGTGGCGGCGGTGGGTGCATCGCGTTTCGCCGTGAAAAGTACATCGAATACGGTGGCCCGAACGGGGGCGACGGTGGCAAAGGCGGTGATGTCATCGTTGAAGCGGTTGATAACCTCAACACGTTGATTGATTTTCGTTATCAGCAGCATTTCTTTGCCAAAAACGGTGAAGCTGGCAAAGGTCAGCAGCGCACAGGTGCGGATGGCAAAGAAATCCTTCTCAAGGTTCCGACAGGAACCGAGATTATGGATGAGGATCAGGAAACCGTGCTGGTCGACTTGGCTGAAACGGGTCAACGCGTTGTTTTGGCGAAAGGTGGCAATGGGGGCTGGGGCAACCTGCACTTCAAAACCGCCACCAACCAAGCGCCACGCCGTGCCAATCCGGGCCAAGACGGGATTGAACGCACGATTTGGTTGCGTCTGAAATTGATCGCAGATGCGGGTCTTCTAGGTCTACCAAATGCGGGTAAATCGACGTTTCTGGCAGCAACATCCAATGCACGTCCAAAGATTGCTGATTATCCTTTCACGACGCTGGTGCCCAACCTTGGTGTCGTCGGTGTTGATGGCGCAGAATTTGTGATCGCAGATATTCCCGGCCTGATTGAGGGCGCGAGCGAAGGCAAAGGCCTTGGCCAGCTGTTTTTAGGCCATGTTGAGCGGAATTCAGTGTTGCTGCACCTGATTGATGGCACATCCGGCGATCCTGTCGGCGAATACAAAACCATCATCACAGAACTTGAAAAATACGGCGGGCATTTGGCCGATAAACCGCGTGTGACGGTTCTAAACAAGATTGATACGCTGGACGCTGAAGAACGCGTGTTTCTGGTAGACGAAATCAAGGCGGGCACAGGCGTTGATGTTATGTTGATGTCAGGTGCGACGGGCGAGGGCACGGTGGATGTCTTGCGCGCGCTAAAACGTGAAATCGATGCAGACAAAATTCGCCAAAACGCCCCCGAGGAGCAAGAGCCTTGGCAACCCTAGAGCACTCCATCGCATCGGCCAAACGCCTTGTTGTTAAGATCGGATCAGCCCTGTTGGTGGACCGCGACACGGGGCTGCGGACGCAGTGGTTGAAATCGCTGGCCGCGGACGTGGCCGCGATCCGCGCGCGAGGTACTGATGTGATATTGGTGTCGTCGGGGTCCATTGCGCTTGGGCGTGGTGTGTTGGGATTGTCTGCCGGTGATTTGCCGTTGGAGCAATCGCAAGCGGCGGCGTCCGTGGGGCAAATCCGGCTTGCGCGCGCCTATGAGGACTCCCTGGCGCCGCATGGGATCACTACAGGGCAGGTTCTCGTCACGCTGGAAGACAGCGAAGATCGGCGTCGTTACCTCAATTCACGTGCGACGATGGAAACCTTGCTGTCGCTTGGCGTGACACCGATTGTGAATGAAAACGACACCGTGGCGACAGATGAAATCCGGTATGGGGACAATGATCGTTTGGCCGCACAGGTGGCTGTAACTGCGGGGGCCGATTGCTTGGTTCTGCTGTCTGATGTGGATGGTCTTTATACTGATAATCCGCAGGTGAATTCAGCGGCGCAGCACTATGATATCGTTGAACAAATAACACCCGAGATCGAAGGGCAAGCTGGCGATGCGGCGTCCGGTTTGTCAAAGGGCGGGATGAAAACGAAAATCATAGCGGCGAAGCTGGCAACGGATGCGGGCTGCGCCATGGTTATCACCTTAGGAACGCCCCTTAATCCTTTGAAAACGCTCGAAGACGGTGGGCGCTGTACGTGGTTCATCGCCCAAACGAACCCCCAAGCGGCACGAAAACGCTGGATCGCGGCCATGAAGCCCCAAGCGCAGATAACGATCGACACTGGCGCGCAGACTGCGTTGGCGTCTGGGAAATCGCTTTTGCCGATTGGAATGACCAAGACCCAAGGCGTTTACCTGCGCGGCGATCCGGTGGCGATCATGTCCATTGAGGGCGTCCAATTGGGTGTTGGCCTGACGCGCTATTCAAGCGTAGAGGCCGACCTTATCAAAGGACTACGCAGCCAAGACATAGCAAAAACGCTAGGCTATGAAGGCCGAAGCGTGTTTATCCATCGCGACGATATGGTGATCTAATGACTGACGATATGAACATTCCCGACCTTATGGCTGACATTGGCACACGCGCGAAAGCGGCTGCCAAAACTCTAGCCAGCGCCACGGCTCAGGCTAAAACGGCGGCCTTAAACGCTGCTGGCGACGCTGTTTGGGCTGCGCGGGGTGACATCATCGCCGCAAATGTCAAGGACATGGCGTATGGGCGCGACAAGGGGCTGAGTGCGGCGATGTTGGACCGGCTAATGCTGGATGACGATCGCATTCAGGGCATGGTTGATGGGCTTCGTTCTGTGGCGGCGCAGGATGATCCTGTCGGCGCGGTTATGGACGAATGGACCCAACCTACGGGGTTGAATATTCGTCGTGTGCGCACCCCGCTCGGTGTGATTGGTGTGATCTATGAAAGCCGCCCGAATGTGACGGCAGATGCAGGTGCGCTGTGTCTCAAGGCGGGCAACGCGGTGATTTTGCGCGGCGGGAGCGAGAGTTTCCACAGCTCAACCGCGATCCACCGCGCGATGCAGGATGGATTGCGCGCGGCGAGTCTGCCTGTGGATGCGATCCAGCTGATCCCGACGCGGGACCGTGCGGCCGTGCGTGAAATGTTGGTGATGACGGATACGATTGATGTGATTGTCCCACGTGGCGGCAAAGGGCTGGTTGGCCTCGTGCAGAAGGAAGCGCGCGTTCCTGTGTTCGCCCATCTTGAGGGGATTGTTCACATTTATATCGACAAAGATGCCGATGCTGACAAAGCGCGTGCTGTTGTGTTGAACGCCAAGACACGCCGCACCGGAATTTGTGGCGCGGCGGAATGTCTGTTGGTGCACCGCGACGCGGCTTCGCTGGGGCAGGACATTGTTGATGATTTGATTGCGGCGGGTGTGGACGTCCATGCGCAAGGCCTAAATGGGACGTCTGAGGCGACGAATGAAGATTGGGGGATGGAATTCCTTGACATGAAGATCGCCGCAAAAGTCGTTGATAACATTGACGAAGCGATTGATCACATTCAAAAATATGGGTCCAATCACACCGATTGCATCCTGACCGATGATGACGCGGCAGCGGATATGTTTTTTGCCTGCTTGGACAGCGCAATTCTTATGCGCAATGCGTCCACGCAGTTTGCGGATGGCGGTGAATTTGGCATGGGCGCTGAAATCGGCATCGCCACGGGAAAAATGCATGCGCGCGGGCCTGTGGGTGCCGCCCAGTTGACCAGCTTCAAATACCTAGTGGTTGGCAACGGCACGTTGCGCGCCTGATCCTTAAAAGCTGATTTTGACCCAGTCCGAACCGTGGCACATCATTAATGTCTGGTTCGCGTCTTGGGCGAGGGTGGTGAGCAGCCCGAAGTGGACCTGACTGGCGCTGAGCACGG
>JABBAI010000072.1 GCA_018608045.1 Octadecabacter sp.
GATGGTTGAGCAAACTCTACATTAAACTGAGGGAAGTTTCGGGGGGCAGGTCACAAACCAAACAGAAACTCGGATCGCTACCTCTTTCTTACTCTTCGATTATTTTTCCGGACCGGTCACCCCGTCATCTGACAGTCTTGAACCTTCCGAAATCGCCGTACCAAAAAATCCACAAACGCGCGCGTTTTGGGCGCAAGATTGCGTTTCTCGGGAAACATCACGACGATATCTGTGCTTGGCGCTGCATACTTCGGCATGATCTGGACAAGCTCGCCTGATTGGAACTTTCGACTTGCCATGTAACAGGGCAGTCGCGAGATTCCGATCCCAGCAAGTGCCGCTCGAAAGACAACATCTGTGCTATTTCCCTCAAATCTGCCTTGTGCTTCGAATCCTTCACAATTGTTCTGATTTCCTTCATTCCATACGTTTCTTCGGCTGTTTCCGGTAATCCTCAGACAATTGTGGTGGGGCAAATCGGCAAAACTTTTTGGGACGCCTGAACGCTCAAGGTAGCTCGGTGCGGCACACAGCACCCTGCGGCTCTGCATGATGCGCCTGACAACAATATCAGGATTCTTGCGCTGTTCGGCAAAGCAAATGGCTGCATCAAACCCTTCACTTTGAAGGTCGATCTCGCGATCCTTCAGATCCAAAGCCACTTGGACCTCTGGGTTTTCATCCATGAAGGCAGGCAATGCAGGAATCAGCTGGGATTTTCCAAAGGCGACGGTAGATGCAACTTTGAGTGTGCCACGCGGGATGCCGTCGAGGTTATGGATCATCGCTTCGGCCTCTTTGAACTTTTCAGCCATTGCTCTGCATTTTTCATAGAAATCCCTGCCTTCTTGCGTTGGCGAAATACCGGTTCTCGTCCGATTCAGCAGGCGGTAATGTACCTGATCTTCCAGAAGGCCAATCTGCTTGCTGACGGCTGAAGGCGTTTGTCCCATCGATCTTGCGGCCGCAGAAATGCTTCCCTGGTCCACCACGGTCACGAAAATTAGCATCTGTGCCGAAATATCCATCTTATATCGCCTACCTGTTCCCATCTGGCATGGGTCCATTGCCAAATCGACTAATTGTGAGCGCTACCAAACACGCGTACCTCTGCGGTGCAGCATAAATTCTGCACTGCAGCAAGAGACGAAGAACTATCATGGCAATAACACGATCAAACAGTGGGCTAGATGCCGTTTTCGATGCTGGCCGCACGTTCTTTCATCAAAAACTGGACGATATTCAAAAGGCGCATGCCAAACGCAGGGTTTATCGCGCCACCTATCATGAGCTCTGGGTCCTCTCGGACCGAGACCTGAGGGATCTTGGCATCCCGCGGAGCAACATCAAAAACCTAGCAATGGAGGCGGCTTATGGCTGTTAGCACCCAAACACACAATCTCGCGTTCACATCCTCACTTGCGATTTTGGCAAGGCTTGGGGTGAAAGCAAAATCTGGTTTGAGGGCGATGCAGACGGCCCGGATGCAGTCGACGCTTTCAAGCATGAGCGATCATCAGCTTGCGCAGATCGGCATATCGCGATCCGATATCCCGAAATACGCCGCAAAGCTCATGGAGAACGAATAACGGTTCAGTCCGCAAAGGCTGAAAGATCCTTGAAAAGTGCTGGTTCTCGCTCCTCCCAGAGTAAGTCAGCACGAGCCGCGGCGAAAACTCCACAGGGAGCGCCAACGCAAGGCCAGCATCCTCAAATCTCCTCCCGAGGGTGCTGGCCCAAACAATGTTTCCAGGCAGAAGCCCTGCAAAATAATTGATAGGGGAATCCCACAACTTCTAACCGTCCGTCATCTTCATTCAGGCGATGAGGAAGATTATTGTAGCCATTTTCTTCGGCTGGATGTCCAAACGCGGGGGGGCGCGATTCTGCGGAAGTGTTAATGATGCTAGTGTCTTTATGTACGCTCAGAAACACCCTTCGCTTAGATTATATTGCGTTTGGCGCTCTTATCGGCGGGCACTTAATTGCCTTCCCTGTCAGCCCAACCTGCGAACACGCGCTCTAGAAAAATAACGGCGTAATATAAAATGATACCAAGAAATGCGAGCGCGATAAGGACTGCAAACATCAGTGGGTAGTCCCCATTGGTTTCGCCTGACTTGAACAATGCGCCAAGGCCACGCCCGTGCGGGCTCACAATTTCCACGAGGTTCGTGCCGATGAACGCTAGCGTGGCCGAAACTTTCAATGCGCCAAAGAACTCTGGCAGCGTCTTAGGCAGAGCGATTTTTCGAAAAATCGTGAACTTCGACGCGCCAAGCGCGCGCAGGATGTCACGGTATTCAGGTTCCAATGTGGACAGGCCAATCCCGACAGAGACGGCGATGGGAAAGAACGAGATCATGAAGGCCATTAGGATCGTGTTGAAATCATGCTGCCCGATGAAAATAAGAGAGATAACAGGTACTAATGTCGCCTTGGGGATTGCGTTAAACCCGATCAGCAATGGATACAGTGCGTCGCGCGCGAGTTTCGAGAACCCGATGATCATGCCAATCAAGGTGCCAACGATCACAGCAAGAAACAGCCCGACAATGGTGCGCCAAAGGGTCTGCCATCCCATGACGAAGAACAATTCCTTATACTTCCAGAATGCGGGCGGCAGATCTGACGGGGACGCCATTTTGTAGTTCGGCCAACCGTTAGCCCAAACCAACAGTTCCCAAAGGCCCAGAAAGATTAAGATGGCAATGACTGGGGTAGCAATTTTGCGAAACATCAGGCTTGCCCTTCCACATCGCGGCCTTGGGCGATTTTGATCTGATCGCGCAGAACATGGAGCATGTCTGCGGCCTTTGGGGTGAACAGAACGTCCAATGTGCGGTCGGCGGGCAGATCCACGTCCATCACATATTGTGTGCGCGCGGGGCGGCCTGATAGCACAATCACCTGATCGCCCAGAAACACGCTTTCGCGCAGGTCATGCGTAATGAGCACAGCAGTGAAGGGCTCTGCGGCACGCAGGTCTCGCATGGTTTGCCACAGGTCTTCGCGGGTAAATGCATCCAAAGCCCCGAACGGTTCATCAAGGATGAGGACTTCAGGCTTGTGCACAATAGACCGGCAAAGCGATGCGCGTTGACGCATGCCGCCTGACAATTCTGACGGACGTTTGCCCTCAAACCCAGTTAGGCCAACCATATCCAAAAGCTCCATAGCGCGGGCGATGCGGTCCTTTCTGGGCATCGTAGGCGCCACGATTTCAAGAGGGAGGATCACGTTGTCCAAAATGGTGCGCCATTCCAGAAGCACAGGGTTTTGAAACGCCATCCCCACGGTTTTGCGCGGACCAGTGACACGTTCGCCGTGCAGCCAGACCTCGCCCTCATCAGGTTTCATCAAACCGGCCACAAGTCTTGTAAGCGTGGATTTCCCACACCCCGATGGGCCGACGACGGCCGCAAAAGTGCCTGAGGGCACAGCGACATCCAAACCGTCGAGCACGGGCAAAGGCCCGCTTGCGGTCTGGTAGGCGTGCCGTGCGCCTTTAATTTCTATGAGGTTTTCGATGCTATTGCCTTTAGTTGTAAATGGGGCCGCCAAAGAAGCGACCCCGCTTTTCTTATTGCAACATCAGGCTGCCGTCATCCGGCAAGTAGCTGCCATCAAAATACAGCGCAGCATCCGGTTCGGATTGAAACTCGTAAACCGATTTTGTTTGCTCAATCGCGTTGGCCATGCGGGCTGCATCAATGCCGCCCATGCCGTTTTCTTTCACATAGTCGGTCAAGACGTTCCCATCGATGGCCATTTGCAAACGCTCGGTTTCAAGGCCAGCGTCGGCGGCAGGGTTACGTTCCATCAAGGCCGCAATGGCCGCATCAGGTGTGGCGATGGCATCTTTCCAACCCATTGCGACCGCGCCAAGGAAGGCTGTGACCGCTTCAGGGTTTGCCTCGGCGAAGTCTGTGTTGACGATAATGGCGTTGCCATAAAGGTCAACACCGTAGTCGGCCATCAGCATCACTGAAATGTCGTCATCTGGCACGCCCAGACGTTTCAGGTTCAGCGTGGATGAAAACGAAAAGCCTGTAATTGCGGCAACGTTGCCTTCGGCCAGCATCGGTTCGCGCGTCGGGAAGCCCACGGGTTCAACCGTGATGGCATCCACATCAATACCGGTTTCAGCGGCAAAGATGGGAAACTGTGCCCATGCTCCATCTGGGGGCGGTGCACCAAGGATTTTACCCTCAAGGTCAGATGGTTCCGTCACGCCAAGGGACTCGCGTCCAACAATGGCGAACGGAGGCTTGTCATAAACCATCATCACCGCCGTCACGGGGGCGTCAGGGTTCTGGTCAAGAAAGCGCATCAGTGAATTTATGTCGGCAAACCCGATTGGGAACGCACCAGTTGCCACCTTAGGAATTGCGTCCAAAGATCCAGCGCCCTCACTTATCGTCACGGTTAGGCCGGCATCGGAAAAATAACCTGCATCTAAGGCGTGAAAGTAAGGTGCGGACGGTCCTTCAAACTTCCAATCCAGCGCGAATGGAAGGTCTGTTTCCGCCATCAGGGGAGTGCCAAGTGCTGCGATCAGCGCAGCCGGCAGTGCTTTGTTAAAAAACATCGTTCATCCTTCAGATTCTGAGTACATTTGCGACTCGTGTGAGCCCGATTTTGACAACATCACTTTGGAAGTTCCCAGATGAGGTCACATCAAAATTGTAGGGCCATCGTTTTAGCGCAAAAATTAACCATCAAGCCCCGTGTCCGTCTGTTTTTTTAAGCAGTCAGTTAAACCCGTAAAAAGTAACTAAAAATGCAAGATCCGATTTGCGATACTCGGTGCAAACCCGTCCTCTAAAACGAGCCGATTAACACGAAGGCTAGATCCCTTCCTTTGTAAAGCAGCCCGTCGCTGATTGCGCGCAGGCAATTGTTGGAGATCGATCCAAATACCTCTTCGTCCGCCTCTCGTTGGTTCCAGCATCGCGCAGCGAAAGTAAAAGTAGGGTTTGGCCCAAAATGTCTCGATTTAACAACCGCTTTGGTGACACGTGCTGCTTAGCATCGACATGCATGCCGCCCGCGCGAGCAAGTGCTGCGAGACAGGGCCTAGAAGTCGTCGAGGTGTTTTCAGACAAGGCAACCTCCGGGGCC
>JABBAI010000178.1:0-1581 GCA_018608045.1 Octadecabacter sp.
AAAGATGGTTTGGTGGTTGGAGTTGTCACTGACGGCGATTTGCGGCGCAATATTGATCATGATTTAAGAACGCTCACCGCCGCCGATGTGATGTTTTCGTATGAACGTGCATCCAATGAAGCCGCCGATGTGCGCAGCTGGTTTGCGTCTGTCACGGACGTACGGGTGGTGGATGATTTTACGATTGATTTTGTGACCTCTGCGCCGAACCCGTTGTTCCCGTCTTCGATCGCGAACTTCATGATTTTGGACAGCGATTGGGCCACTAATAACGATGCAGCATTGCCAGCGCGCGATGCTGAAAACTTCGCCACGCTAAACGTAAACGGGACGGGGCCATTCGTGGTGGCATCCCGCGATCCCGGGGTGAAAACCGTGCTGACGCCGAACGCTGGATGGTGGGACACGGCTGAACACAATGTGACCGAGGCCACGTTTACCCCAATCGGAAACTCTGCCACTGGCCTTGCGGCGCTGTTGTCCGGTGACATTGATTTCATCCAGCCGATCCCGTTGCAGGACGTCGAACAGGTCGAATCCCGCGATGGATTCAGCGTGCTTGAGGGCGAAGAAACCCGCGTCATCATGTTCGGCTTTGGCCATGAGCATGACACACTGCTGTATTCTACAGACGTGACCGAGGTGAACCCGTTTCAAGACGTGCGCGTGCGCATGGCGGCGGGGCATGCTTTGGACATGGCGAGCATTGATCGGGTGTTGTTCCGCGGCAAAATCGAAACAGCGAACCAGTTGGTGCCAGCGGGAATCTCTGGCTATTCGACGGCCAACGAAAACCGCCCTGACTACGATCCAGAACGCGCCAAGGAACTGCTGGCAGAGGCGGGTTATCCCGACGGTTTCACGTTCGGTCTGAAGTGTACTAATGACCGCTACATCAACGATGAAGCGCTGTGTCGTGCCGCCGCATCGATGTTCGCCGCCGTGGGTTTGAACGCAGAACTGTCCACGGGCCCCGTGCGCGATTACTGGCCACAGCTGCGCGAAGATGATTTCGATATGTACCTGCTTGGCTGGTCGCCCGGTACGTTTGATATGGAACACCCGGTTCGTTTCTTGCTGCATTCGCAGGATGATGAGGCAAAGCTGGGATCATGGAACTTCGGTAATTATTCCAACGCCCGCGTTGATGAATTTCTGCCGCTGATCCAGCAAGAAATTGATCCAGCTGCACGTCAAACGATGATCGACGAGGTTGTGCAGATTACGCAAGAAGAGGTCGCCTACATCCCACTATATACGCAGCCCCTGATCTGGGCGAGCAAGGACAACGTCGATCTCACGCAGCGCGCCGATAACTTCTTCATGCTGCGTTGGGTCACGGTGAACTAAGCAGACTTAGAAAAGCAGAAAGGCAATGGTATATTTCATCGCAAAACGGCTGATCCAGTCGGTGTTTGTCATGCTGGCTGTTGCCTTTCTAGCGTTTAGTTTGTTCCGGTTCGTAGGTGATCCGATCACCCAGATGACGGGGGTTGAAACGTCTGTCGCGGATCAGGAGCGCCTTCGCGAAGAACTGGGGCTGAACGATCCGTTCGCCTATCAATTTGCACGATTTACGGG
>JABBAI010000178.1:1591-5034 GCA_018608045.1 Octadecabacter sp.
CCACACCCGCCAACCCGTCGCTGAGATGATCGCCACCCGCATCCCGGCAACACTTGAACTGGGTATCGTCGCGCTTCTGATATCGCTGTTTGTGGGAATTCCGGCGGGTGTTTACACCGCGCTGAGGCCACGGGGCGTTGCGACCCAAGCGATCCTGATGCTGACTCTTGTGGGGGTTTCTATCCCGACCTTTGTCATTGGCATCATGCTGATCTTTTTCTTTGGTGTGCAGCTTGGATGGTTGCCGACGTTCGGGCGGGGCGGCACCGTGAACCTTGGCGGCTGGGAAACCTCATTCCTGACAGTGGACGGTTGGCGCGCGCTGATCCTACCTGCGATCACGCTTGGGGTGTATCAGCTGACCCTAACCATGCGGCTGGTGCGCGCTGAAATGATGGAGGTCATGCAAAGCGACTACATCCGTTTCGCCACAGCGCGGGGCGTGCCCATGGGGCGGCTGTATTTCAAACACGCACTGGCCAATACGATGGTGCCTGTCATCACGATCATTGGTCTGCAATTCGGCGGCGTTATCGCGTTTTCCATTGTGACAGAATCCGTATTCCAATGGCCCGGAATGGGGTTGTTATTCCTGGAATCGATCCGCTTTGTGGATATCCCCGTGATGGGCGTATACCTCGTGGTGATTGCGTTCTTCTTCGTGCTGGTGAACCTGATTGTGGATCTGTTGTACATGGTGATTGATCCGCGACTGCGCGTGAAGGATTTGGCGTAATGTTGGATTTCATCAAACGCTACGAAGGGCTTTGGTTGTTCACACGGTCCCCCGCTGTGATCATCGCCGCCATTGTTGGCCTTGCGATCATTATCGGCGCGGTGTTCGCGCCGTGGATCGCGTCTGTGAATCCCTATGATCTTGCGTCTTTTTCCCTGATGGATGGGCTGTTGCCGCCCGTTTGGGAAGAATTTGGCAACCCGCGCTTCCCGCTTGGGACTGACGATCAGGGGCGCGACATGATTTCGTCGATCCTGTATGGCGCGCGCCTGTCGCTGATTATCGGCGTGTCGGCGATGATTATTGCCTCTGTGCTTGGTGTGGGTCTTGGACTTGCGGCGGGATATTTTGGCGGGCGTTTTGATGCGATTGTCATGCGGATTGCCGATATACAATTGGCGCTGCCTGCGATCCTAACCGCACTACTGATTGACGGGATTGCGCGCGGGGTCTTGCCACCAGAAGTCCAACAAGACGTGCGTGTGGCAGTGCTGACGTTGGCGATTGCGCTGTCGCTTTGGGTAAATTTTGCCCGCACGGCGCGTGCGTCCACTTTTGTACAGATGAATAAGGAATACGTGCAGGCGGCAGTTATGCAGGGCCAACACCCGATCCGCGTTATGTTTGTGCATATCTTGCCCAACATCCTTGGGCCGCTTCTGGTGATCATGACCGTTGATCTGGCCAGCGCCATTTTGCTTGAGGCGACGTTGTCGTTCCTTGGCATTGGCCTTCCGGCGGACAGCCCCAGCCTTGGCACCCTGATCCGTATCGGTATGCAGTTTCTGCTTTCGGGGGAGTGGTGGATTTTGTGGATACCGACGCTGTTCCTTGTGGCGCTTGTCGTGTCGATCAATATCATCGGGGATTTCCTGCGCGACGTCTTAAATCCGAGGCTGCGCTGATGCTTCGGGTGAAAAACCTTACCGTCAAATTCCCGTCGCGATTTGGCGATGTGATGTCCGTGGAAGACATGGTGATGTCCATTGATGCGGGAGAAATACACGGGCTTGTTGGTGGAAGCGGGGCAGGGAAATCCACCGTTGGGGCTGCGATTATCGGGCTGTTGCAAAAGCCGGGGTATGTGGCGGGCGGCGACATGACCTTGGGCGATACCGACTTGCGCAGCTTGGATCGGTTTGAGGCGCACCGCCTGCGGGGCAAACGTATTTCGATGATTTTCCAAGATCCGCAAACGTCGCTGAACCCGTTGATGCGGATCGAAGACCAGCTGATCGAAACGATCCTCGCGCATGAGGATATGTCTGTCGCAGACGCCAAAGCGCGCGCCGTTGATCTGCTAGATGAAATGGGGATCGATGACGCGGCCAACCGGATGCAGTCTTATCCGCACCAGTTTTCAGGCGGGATGCGTCAGCGTGTTGTGATTGCATTGGCGCTGTGCACGAACCCCGAACTGATCATCGCGGATGAACCGACGACGGCACTGGACGTTGCGGTGCAATCCCAAGTGCTTGATCTGATCCGACGCCTCGCGGATGTGCGCCGCGTCGGGTTCATGCTGATCACCCACGACATTGGCGTCATTGCACAGATAGCCGATACGGTGACCGTCATGCGCCACGGCAAAATGGTGGAAAACGGGCTGACGGCGCAGGTTCTGGGACAACCCAAAGCCGCCTATACCAGGCAATTGATGGCTGCCGTGCCGCCACTGGATCGCAAAATCGCACGGTTTAAAGTGCCCGATGAAGACGGGAACATCACCCTCGCAGAGGCCCGCGGCAATGCCGCGGAAGACTGGCTGTTACGCGGCATCAAGGCCGATTCGATCGGCCTTACGCTGGACAGGATCAACGTGGAATTCCCCGGTGTACGCACGTCATTCTGGTCTAAACCTGAACCCTACGTGGCGCTGCGCGATATCTCGTTTGATGTGAAGCCCGGATCGGTGGTTGGTGTGGTTGGCGAAAGTGGGTCAGGTAAATCAACGCTGGCCAAGACCCTGACAGGATTGATCAAACCCGTGAGCGGAACGATGTCCTTGGGCGGCGATCCATTGCCGGGTGGCAAAGCGCGGGCGCGCAATCATCCGTCCCGTCAATTGATCCAAATGGTGTTTCAGGATCCGTTTTCGTCTCTGAATTCACGCCATCGGATTGGAAAAATCCTTGGCGAACCTTTGTGGCTTTATGGGTTAGAGACCGACAAAGACGCGCGGCATAAATTGTGTGTCGATATGTTGTCGCTTGTGGGCATGCCACCTGACGCGATCGACAAATATCCGCACCAGTTTTCGGGTGGTCAGCGTCAACGCATCGCTGTCGCACGTGCGCTTCTGGCGCGGCCCAAGGTTCTGATCTGTGATGAACCGACATCGGCGTTGGATGTGTCTATTCAAGCGCAATTGTTGAACCTTCTAAAAGACTTGCAGGCGGCCTTTGGTCTGACCGTTGTGTTTATCAGCCACAATCTGTCCGTCGTGCGCCAGATGTCAGATGATGTTGTTGTGCTGCGCAATGGCGCAATCCAAGAGGTAGGGCCTTCTGAACAGGTCTACACCGCTCCCAGCGCTGATTACACAAAACGCCTGCTGGAATTGACGCCGGTGATGCCCGCACAATGGCGCGCCTTATGACGCCCCGTTTATAATTGGCCCGCAAGGACCACAACGCTTGCCTTTAACGTACTGCTAACGCATCAAGGTGCGCACGGTCGCGGGCAACATCAATCATGGCCTGCTTGT
>JABBAI010000011.1 GCA_018608045.1 Octadecabacter sp.
TGGATAGTTGAATCCACCCAAGCCAGCGCGCCCACGGCTGCGGGGGATATCGGATACGGGTATCAATGGTGGGTGCCAGTGGGTGCGACAACAGGGCAATTCATGGCCCGTGGCGTTTATGGACAATACATCTATATTGACCTTCCACGCGGCGTGGTGATTGCCGTCAACGCCGCCGACCGTAATTTTCGCAACGATGAGGTGTCCGACAGCAACATCGCAATGTTTCGCCAAATCGCCGAGAGTATAGAATGATTGAAAAAGACCCCTCCCTGAATGTTCTGGGCGACCCACTTCAGATCTGTTCCACTGACCCGATGACAGGATACTTCCGCGACGGCGCATGCGACACCTGTGCGGCCGACAATGGCAGCCACACCGTCTGTGCTGTTTTGACGGCAGAGTTCCTCGCATTCTCAAAATATGTGGGAAACGACCTCAGCACACCACGCCCCGAATACGGATTTGCGGGCCTTAAGGCGGGTGACGGCTGGTGCCTGTGCGCATCTCGGTTCCTGCAAGCCGCTGAGGAAGGCTGCGCCCCAAAGGTAAACTTGGCCGCAACGCATCAGCGCGCACTAGAGATTGTGCCGTTAGATATTCTTGAATTGCATCAAGCGCACAAATAGACTTCGCAAAACGCAGGAGACATGACATGCGCCGCTTCCTCACACTCGGTCTGACCCATATAGTCGCTATCGCCTTTGGCTTTGCCCTCGGTGTCTATCTATTACCGATCCTGACCGCACCCGATTCACCTGACCAAACAGTGCTGCAACGGGAGGCTGAAAACGCGATGTTTGTGGGCGAGTTGACCCGCGATCTACGCGGCAGTGATTTCTTGCATTGGGGAGAAGGCAAAATCAGCGTGTCCGCCGACACAATTGTGCACGAAGGGGCACTTGCACCAGGACCCGACTATAAGCTCTACCTCGTGACAGAGTTCGTGGAACATGAAGACGAATTTATTCCTATCAAAGCGCAGGCGCAACTGATCGGCGATGTGGACACATTCAACGGCGCGGTCCTGTCCGTGCCAGACGGCGTGGACGTAACTCAATTCACCACGGTCGTAATCTGGTGCGAAGCCTTCAGCGAATTCATTACGGCGACGCAGTACCGCTAAGGCTTAAGCCCCGTCAGACATATCCCAACCCAGCGCCTTGGCGACCGTAAAGATATCCTTGTCGCCACGTCCGCACATGTTCATCACCAGCAGATGATCAGATGGCAGATCCGGCGCGATCTTACAGACATGGGCCAGTGCGTGGCTTGGTTCCAACGCAGGAATAATCCCCTCCATCTCACAAGATAGCTGGAACGCCTCAAGCGCCTCAACATCCGTGATCGACACGTACTTCGCGCGGCCAATCTCGTGCAGCCATGAATGTTCTGGGCCGATGCCGGGGTAATCCAGACCCGCCGAAATCGAATGGCCTTCCAAAATCTGTCCGTCATCGTCTTGCAACAAATAGGTGCGATTGCCGTGCAGCACACCGGGGCGACCGCCTGTTAGGGACGCGCAATGTTCCATCTTGGAATTCACGCCCTTACCGCCGGCTTCAACACCGATGATGTTGACGTCTTTATCGTCCAGAAACGGGAAGAAGAGGCCCATCGCGTTGGAACCCCCACCGATGGCGGCGATCAGCGTGTCCGGCAAACGGCCTTCGGCAGCGTGCATCTGTTCTTTGGTTTCCTTGCCAATGATGGCCTGAAAATCACGCACCATCGCGGGGTATGGATGCGGGCCAGCCACGGTACCAATGCAATAGAACGTGTCGCGCACATTGGTCACCCAATCGCGCAGCGCATCGTTCATCGCGTCTTTCAACGTGCCACGCCCAGACGTCACAGGGATCACCTCAGCGCCGAGCAGCTTCATACGGAATACGTTAGGCGCCTGACGTTCGACATCATGCGCGCCCATGTAAACGATGCATTTCAGGCCAAACTTCGCACAGACCGTCGCGGTCGCCACGCCGTGCTGACCAGCACCGGTTTCAGCGATGATCCGCGTCTTACCCATGCGCCGCGCCAGAATGATTTGGCCCAGCACGTTGTTGATCTTGTGCGCGCCCGTGTGGTTCAGCTCATCCCGCTTGAGGTAAATTTTCGCACCACCCAAATGCTCCGTCAGACGTTCCGCGTAATACAGCGGCGACGGGCGGCCCACATAATGCGTCCACAAATCATGCATTTCAGCCCAGAAACTATCATCAGTCTTCGCGTGCTCATACTGCGCCTCAAGTTCGAGGATCAGCGGCATCAGCGTCTCAGAGACGAAACGCCCCCCGAAATCACCGAAACGGCCCTGCTCATCAGGGCCAGTCATAAAGGAATTGATCAGATCATCAGGCATTGTGCGTCTCCGGCTAAGCTTGGGATTTGATGTAGCGCCGCATGCGTGCGTCGTAAACCTTTAGGCGCGCGCTGCGGCAATAAAGGCATGGATCAATGCAGGGTCTTTGACTCCCGGCGCGGATTCAACACCGCTGGACAGGTCAACCTGAGTGGCACCTGTCGTCGCGATGGCCGATGCGACATTGTCCATCGTAAGCCCCCCTGCCAGCATCCACGGTTTGGTCCAGTATTTGCGACCCGCCAACAGCTGCCAGTCAAAGGCGTTCCCGTTTCCACCAGGCAGATTGGCATCTTTCGGTGGCTTGGCATCAATCAACAGCTGATCGGCGACAGCCGCATAGGTGTCGATCTTTTCCAGATCAGCCGCCGTAGAAATCCCGATGGCCTTCATCACAGGCAGGCTATAGCGCGCCTTGACCTCTGCCACGCGCGCGGGCGTTTCGGATCCGTGAAGCTGAAGCATATCAAGGGGAACTTTTGCAGTCAGCGCATCGAGAAACGCATCATCCGCGTTCACAACCAGTGCGACCTTAGCCACTCCCATTGGCACTTCAATCGCCAATGCCGCTGCTTCATCGATGGTCACATTGCGCGGGGACTTGGGGAAAAACACAAAGCCAACGTAAGACGCACCTGCATCCGCCGCAGCCATCACATCGGCCACGGTCCGCAGACCGCAAATCTTAACTTTCACATCAGGCATTGGCTCTTAGCTGGCTTTATCGAGGAGCGCGACGATCTCGTCTTTGCCCTCGTGCTTTTGATCCTTGAGGCTATCGACTTCGCGCTGAAGTAAATCCCTCTCACGGCTCATGGCACGTGCATCGGCACGAACGCGGTGTTCGCGCACCCATTCCCACAAGAACCCGATCAGCAGGCCAATCGCCACACCGATAAAGATTGCCATAAACAACGGCAGTTCAATATCAGGCGAAATCCCCAAAGGCGAAGCCAAGGCTTCTGGCATGGCACGCAGGGTCACGATCCCGCGGTTCGCCATCCCGACGATCACAAGGGCAATCGCAACGATTCCCCAGAAGGTGTATTTTACATATTTCATAGGAAGAGTTTACTTCCCGTTGAGGCGGTCCCGCAAGAGCTTCCCTGTCTTAAAAAACGGAATATGCTTCTCATCTACCTGAACAGCTTCGCCCGTACGCGGGTTTCGGCCCAAACGTGCATCACGTTTCTTCACAGAAAACGCACCAAAACCGCGCAACTCAACGCGGTCCCCAGTGGCCATCGCGTCAATGATGCGGTCAAAAATTGTGTTCACAATCTTTTCGACGTCACGTTGATACAAATGCGGATTTTCTTCGGCGATCTTTTCGATCAACTCTGAACGGATCATATTGGCGTTGTCCCCCATCGGATATTTCACGGGGAGTGGCGCAACTCCCTCTTATTGTTCGACTATATGCTGGAAACATCGATCTAGGAAGAACCCGCAAGGGTGATATTCCGAGCAAAAATGCCGTTTTTTGGCCAAAACACCCCCGAAACTGTAAACCCAGATTGTCACATCGTGCTGCGACGAAATGCTGCAGGGCGGCATGATTTAACCGATTCGGGCCAAAAAACGCAAAACGCCGCCAGAATGAACCGGCGGCGTTTCTTAATTTTAAACGATCCCGAGGGACCGATCAGACGACTTATTCGCTGTCGTCTTTTTTCAAAGCTGCACCAAGGATATCGCCCAAGGATGCGCCGGAGTCGGATGAACCGAACTGCTCAACTGCTTCTTTTTCTTCCGCGATCTCGCGTGCTTTGATCGACAGACCCAAACGGCGGGTCTTGGCGTCGATGTTTGTCACACGTGCGTCGATCTTGTCGCCAACGCCGAAACGCTCTGGGCGCTGCTCGGCACGGTCACGGGACAGATCAGAACGACGGATGAAGGATTTCATGCCCTCATACTCGACCTCAACGCCGCCGTCTTCGATCTTAGTGACCTCGACAGTAACAATCGTGCCGCGCTTCACGCCGCCAACTGCATCTGCGAACGGATCGCCGTCCATGGCTTTGATTGAAAGCGAAATACGCTCTTTCTCAACATCCACTTCGGTGACTTTCGCATTCACGATGTCGCCCTTGCGGAAATCGCCGATGGCGTCTTCGCCGCGGCCTTCCCATGTCAGGTCGGACAGGTGAACCATGCCGTCGATGTCGCCTTCAAGGCCAACAAACAGACCGAATTCGGTGATGTTTTTGACTTCGCCTTCGACTTCGGTGCCCTCAGGATGTGTCTCCGCGAAGACTTCCCATGGGTTACGCTGTGTTTGCTTGAGACCAAGGGACACACGACGTTTGGATTCGTCGATCTCCAGAACCATGACTTCGACTTCTTGCGAAGTGGACACGATTTTGCCTGGGTGTACGTTCTTCTTTGTCCAAGACATTTCAGAAACGTGCACGAGGCCTTCAACGCCTGCTTCCAGCTCAACGAATGCGCCGTAATCAGTGATGTTGGTCACGCGACCTGTGTGTGTTGTGTCCAGCGCGTATTTCGCGGCCACAGCATCCCATGGGTCTTCTTGCAACTGCTTCATGCCAAGGCTGATGCGGTGCGTTTCTTTGTTGATCTTGATGACCTGCACCTTGATCGTCTCACCAATTGTGAGGATCTC
>JABBAI010000040.1 GCA_018608045.1 Octadecabacter sp.
TATGATGCCACTTGGTCCAATACTTCCAAGGCTTTACCGACGGTTCCGTCTCCCGATCCTGACATGCGATCCTCCTGATCTGCGAAGGTCTGCCAACCTTCTTGTTGACAACCATGGGCGAGTCGCGATTAGATTTCAATATTCAAAACCAAGTTTCAAATAATGAGACTGGTTGGAATGGAATATAAGGAGGAAACCATGAATTCCATCTACAAGGCGTCCGTTGCGGCGCTTGCTTTGGGTGTCGCATCGACATCCGCAATGGCAGACGGCCACTCGAACCTTGAGGGCACACTGCGTATCGTATCCGACATGTCCAACCCTGCGCCACGTGCAGCTATGGAAGGCATGGCGGCAGATTTTGACGCACTGCACCCCAACCTGACAGTTGAGCTGGAGATCGTTGACCGTGAAGCGTGGAAAACACAAATCCGCAACTCGCTTACAGCGAACGCACCAGACGTTGTGAACTGGTATGCAGCAACCCGAATGACACCATTCGTTGATGCAGGCCTGTTCATGGACATCTCCGATTTGTGGGAAGACCCAGCCATGGCTGATCTTGCATCCACAAAAGGTGCGATGACGTTGGACGGGGCCCAGTGGGGCGTACCGTACACGTATTATCAGTGGGGCGTTTACTACCGCAAAGACATTTTCGAAGAGCTGGGTCTGGAAGAGCCGGCAACTTGGGAGCAGGAAATTGCAAACTGCCAAGTCATCATCGACAGCGGTCGCAAATGCTACACCATCGGTTCCAAGTTCCTTTGGACAGCTGGCGGTTGGTTTGACTACCTGAACTCCCGCACAAACGGCTATGACTTCCACATCGCGCTTGCCAATGGCGAAATTGAGTGGACTGACCAGCGCGTGCGCGACACATTCGCAAACTGGCGTCAGCTGATCGACATGGGTGCGTTCATTGATGATCACCAAGCGTACAGCTGGCAGGAAGCCATGCCGTTCATGGTTGACGGCGAAGCCACAGCTTACTTGATGGGTAACTTCTCTGTTGGGGCGTTCCGCGACGGCGGCCTGACAGACGATCAGTTGGACTTCTACCAGTTCCCACAGATCAACCCTGATATTGCACCGGCAGAAGATGCGCCAACGGATACATTCCACATCCCGTCCGCGGCATCCAATGTTGAAGCAGCAAAAGCGTTCCTGCTTTATGTCACGTCACCTAACGTACAGTCTGCGATCAATGGCGGCGACGCCTTGGGTCAACTGCCTGTCAACGCAGCGTCGACCGTGTCTGATGACAAGTTCGTTCAGGAAGGTTTCGACATGCTGTCCAACAACGCATCTGGCGGCATCATGCAGTTCTTTGATCGTGATTTCCCTGCGGAAATGGCGTCCGTTGGCATGGAAGGCTTGCAAGAGTTCATGGTGTTCCCAGACAATCTGGACGACATCCTTGAGCGCCTTGAGGACACGCGTCAGCGCGTCTACCAGTAAGCGCTAAATTGGGGGCGGGCCGCTTGGCCTGCCCCTTTCCGACCAGCCCATCTGCAAGCAGCCAGCCCCTAGACTATTGCGCTTCTTTCACATGTGTTGACCCGTCAGGAGACGATCATGGCCGATCTTGGAGCAACGACCCCTGCACCCACTCGAAGCTGGTACAAGCGTAACGAGATCGCAGTGACGCCTTGGCTGTTCTTGTTGCCGGGCATCGCGTTTTTCGCCCTGTATGTGATTATGCCGATCTTCCAATCATTCTGGATTTCATTCCATCAATGGGATGGTCTGGGTGAAAAGACATGGGTTGGATTGGCCAACTATGAACGTCTGCTGGGCGGCGATCGCAAATTCGAAATTTCGTTCTGGAACAACCTGCGCTGGTTGGTTTTGTATCTGCTGGCGATCCCGATGGGTCTGTTTATCTCGTTGTTCCTGAACCAGAAGGTGTTCGGCATCCGGCTGTATAAGTCGTTGTTTTTCTTTCCGTTCGTGATTTCTCAGGTCGTTGTCGGCTTAGTATTTTCATGGTTCTACCTGCCCAATGACGGCTTGTTTGACGTGATCGTCGGCTGGTTTGGCGTTGATATTTCAGGCGGTATTCTTGGCAATCCCAACACGGCCACCTACGGCATCATCGCGGCGGGCCTTTGGCCGCAGACCGCATATTGCATGATCCTATACCTGACGGGCCTGAATTCGGTTGATCCCGAACAGGTCGAAGCCGCGCGTCTTGATGGCGCCAAAGGGCACCGCATGCTGTGGCATGTCATCCTACCGCAGCTGAAACCTGCGACGTTCATTGCCTTCGTCGTGACAATCATCGGCGCGCTGCGGTCTTTCGACTTTATCGCCGTCATGACCAACGGTGGGCCGTTCGGATCAACCCGCGTGTTGTCGTTCTACATGTTTGAGGAATCCCTGTCTGAATTCGGGTTCCGCATGGGGTACGGTGCGTCCATCGCAGTGGTGCTGTTCTTTATCATGCTGACCTTCATCACCTACTTCTTGTGGTCCATGTACCAAGACGAAAAAGGAGCGCGCTGATGTTTCCCACCCCGCTCGAAAAAACATCCCGCCAATGGCAAATCAGTTATCAGGTTCTGCTACCAATCGTGCTGATCATCTGGCTGCTGCCGTTGATCGCCGTTGCCATTTTTTCGATTAAGCCCGAAGCGGATTTTGTGAACGGCAACTACTGGGGCCTGCCCAGTTCGTTTGAAATGTTCAACAACTACGGCAAGGTCTTCTTCGAAAGCGACATGCCGCGCTATCTGTTGAATTCGGTGTTCATCACAGTTCCCACCGTGATCGGCTGCATCATTTTGTCGTCGATGACCGGCTTTGCACTGGGCGTGTATAAATTCCGTGGCAACCTGTTGATCTTCTTCATGTTCATCGCGGGTAACTTTGTGCCGTTCCAAATCTTGATGGTGCCTGTGCGCGATCTGACATTGGGCCTTGGATTGTATGATACCAAAATGGGGCTCGTGCTGTTTCACATCGCGTTCCAGACGGGGTTTTGCACGCTGTTCATGCGCAATTTCATCCGCGCCCTGCCGTTCCCGTTGATTGAGGCCGCGCGCGTTGAAGGCGTCGCCGAATGGCGCATCTTCGTGTTCGTCGTGTTGCCATTGATGAAACCCGCGCTTGCCGCGTTGTCCGTGCTGATCTTCACCTTTATCTGGAATGATTATTTCTGGGCGATCGTGTTGACGCAGGGTCCCGACAGCCAGCCCGTGACAGCCGGCATCACGTCCTTTAACTCTCAGTTTCGGGCGGCCTATCATCTGATGTCGGCGGGTTCTATTGTCGCCGCACTTCCACCGGTCGCGATGTTCTTTTTAATGCAAAAGCACTTCATTGCGGGCCTGACCCTCGGCGCTGTTAAGTAACGGAATACATCCATGTCGTCAGTTGAAAATCACACGGCTGGGGCACATTCCGCCTCTGCTGGGGACCTGCACTTGAGCAAAACGCAAGCGAATGTACGCACCGCAAATCACACATGGCGGCTCGATGACGGCCGCCAAACGCTCGTCCTGACGGCGGCCGGTGAACGCTTGCCGCAGGTCGTGTACTGGGGCGCAAAATTGCCGATGGGCGAAGACCTGACCACATTGCACGCGGCGAACGCCATCGATGTGACAGGCGGGATGCTGGATGAAAATCCTGACCTGTCGCTGTGCCCAGAAGCATCGCGCACATTCCCCGGTCAGCCAGGACTGATCGTGCGGATGAAAGACGGCACACCGTTGTTGCCGAAATTTTGTTTTGAAAGCTATGAGAACGGCAAAGACCTGACCATCCGCTACCGCGATGCGGAAAATGGCCTGACCCTAAGGTTCGAATTTGTCACTGATCCTGAAACCTTCATCATCGTCGCCAAAACCATTCTGAACGCCGACGCGCCTGTACATCTGCACTGGTTGGCCGCACCCGTGATGCCCGCGCCGCAACTGTCCGATGACATGATCGATTTTTCTGGGCGTTGGTGTCGGGAATTTGAAACGAACCGCACCGCGTGGTCCCCCGGCATCCGGTACCGCGAAAACCGCACGGGTCGCACGGGTCACGAACATTTCCCCGGCTTGATCGTGCCCTGCGTCGGCGCGACGAACACCCAAGGGGAGGCCTATGCCTTTCACTATGGTTGGTCTGGCGGGCACCGCATGGTGGCAGAAGAACTCCCCGATGGGCGCCGCCAAATTCAGTGGGGTCACGCTGCACGGATGGAAACACAGGCCGCGACAGAATTTTCAACAGCACCGCTTTACCTGACCTATTCAGACATCGGCCTGAACGGGTGTGCGGTGTCGTTCCAGCGCCATGTACGCGACCGGATCGTGACGTGGCCCAAGCCTGATCGCGCCCGTCCTGTGCATTACAACTGCTGGGAAGCGGTGTATTTCGACCATAAGCTCGACGTGCTGTGTGACATCGCGGATCGCGCCGCCACCTTGGGCGCGGAACGCTTCGTGCTGGACGATGGTTGGTTCGGCAATCGCGATGACGACACCCGCGCCCTGTCCGATTGGGAAGTTGATCCGCGTAAATACCCAGACGGGTTGGGGCCGCTGATTGAACACGTCCATGCCCTTGATATGACGTTCGGCATTTGGTTCGAGCCAGAGATGATCAATGACGACAGTGACATAGCCCGCGCCCAGCCAAATTGGATACTCGGATCAGAGGATCAAACGCTTGGCCGTCAGCAAAAGGCGCTGAATATGGCGCTGCCCGAGGTTCGTGATTTTCTATACACCCGCATGTCCGCCGTGCTGCGCGACCACGCGATTGACTACATCAAATGGGACCACAACCGCGTGCTACCTATGCCAGACGCCGCGCAAACACGCGGGTCTTATGCGCTGATTGATCGTCTGCGCGCGGATTTCCCGAACGTAGAGATTGAAAGCTGCGCATCGGGCGGTGGCCGCATTGATTTCGGTATTCTGAAACGCACGCAACGTGTCTGGCTG